>NZ_CP019605.1:2900601-3222890 GCF_001997295.1 Tessaracoccus flavus | reverse complement strand
TGATCCAGGCCTCGTAGCTGGCGAGCTCACGGTTGATTGGCTCGACCTTGCGCATGGCGCAGCACGCCTGCGGATCGCGATCGTGCAGCCGGGGACCGTACCTGACGTCCTGCTCGGCGACGGTGAGCGCCGGCAGGGCCTCGACGATGCGGACGTCGACGGCGTGCGCGAGGGCGTCGCGGGTGCCGATGGTCTCGATGAAGTGGTAGCCGGTCTGCAGGAACAGCACGTCCACCCCGGGAGCGTGCTTGGCCGCGAGGTGCGGCACGACGGTGTCGGCGGCCATGGAGCAGGCCACCACGAGGTTCCTGCCGAAGGTCTCGGCGGCCCACGCGAGGACCTCGTCGGCCGAGGCGTCGGCGAACCGGACCGCCGCCTCGTCGGCGAGCTGCTTCAGCTCCTGGCTGCTGCGCACGCGGCCCGGCCCGTGGGCGGGCGGGGCGATCGTGGTCATCGGAGCGCCTCCTCGTCGGCACGGTGGGCCCAGCTGGAGAAGGTCTCGCCCTCGGCACGCTCGGCGAGGTATCCGCGCACGACGCGCTCGACGTAGTCGGGCAGGTCGGTCGCGGTCACCTTCAGGCCGCGGAGGGTGCGGCCGAGGCCGGGCTCGTCGCGGTCGCTGGACGCCAGGCCGCCGCCCAGGTGGACCTGGTAGGCGAACTCGTTGCCACCGTCGGCGCCCTTGGCGAGCTGGCCCTTCAGGCCGATGTCGGCCACCTGGATCCGGGCGCAGGAGTTGGGGCAGCCGTTGACGTTGAGCGTGATCGGCGTGTCGATCTCGACACCCGCCAGGCGCTGCTCCAGCTCCGCGATGGTCTCGCGAGCCGTGTCCTTGGTATTGACGAAGCTGAGCTTGCAGAACTCGATGCCCGTGCAGGCCATCGTGTTCCGGCGGAACGGCGACGGCCGCCCGGTGAAGCCGATCTCGTCTGTGCCCGCCAGGAACTCCTCGACGGCCCCGGGCTCGACGTCGAGGACGACAACCTTCTGGTGCGGGGTGAAGCGGATGCGCCGGGAGCCGGCCTTCTCCGCGAGATCCGCCAGGGCGGTCAGCCGGGTCCCGGAGGCGCGGCCGACGGTGGGGGCAAGGCCGACGTAGAGCCGGCCGTCCTTCTGCTCGTGCACGCCGACGTGGTCCCCGGGGGTCTTCGCCGGGGCGGGCGCGGGACCGTCGGGGAGGGCGCGGCCGAGGTACTCGGTCTCGAGGACCTCGCGGAACTTCACCGGCCCCCACTCGGCCAGCAGGAACTTCATGCGGGCCTTGTTGCGCAGGCGTCGGTAGCCGTAGTCGCGGAAGATCTGGATGACGCCGTACCAGACCTCGGCGGCGTCCTCCTCCCGGACGAAGGCGCCGAGGCGCTCAGCCAGTCGCGGGGTGGTCGAGAGCGCGCCGCCGACCCACAGGTCGTAACCCGGACCCAGCTCGGGGTGTACCACGCCGACGAGGCTGATGTCGTTGATCTCGTGCACGACGTCAAGGCTGGGATGGCCGGTGATGGCGGTCTTGAACTTGCGTGGCAGGTTGGCCACCGTCTCGTCGCCGATGTAGCGGTCCACGATCTGCCGGATCACTGGGGTGGGGTCGATGATCTCGTCGGCGGCGATGCCGGCGACGGGCGAGCCCAGGAACCCTCGGGGGGTGTCGCCGCAGGCCATCGTCGTCTCGAGGCCGACAGACTCGAGCCGGCGCCAGATCTCCGGCACGTCCTCGATCGCCACCCAGTGCAGCTGGATGTTCTGGCGGTCGGAGATGTCGGCGGTGTCCCGGGCGAAGTCGGTGGAGATGCCGGCCACCACGCGCAGCTGCTCGGTGGTGAGCGCGCCGCCGTCGATGCGGATGCGCATCATGAAGTAGCGGTCCGAGAGCTCCTCGTCGGTCCACTTGCCGGTGTGCTCGCCGCCGACTCCCTGCTTGCGCTGCGTGTAGATGCCGAGCCAGCGGAAGCGGCCGAACAGGTCCTCGTGGGGGATGGAGTCGAAGCCCTGCCTGGAGTAGATCTCCTCGATGCGACGGCGCACGTTGAGGGGGTTCTCCTCCGCCTTGAACACTTCGTTGGGGTTCAGGGGGGCGGTGCCGTCAACGAGCCACTGGCCGTTCGACTTTCCGGACGCGGATTGGCGTACGCGTTGCGGGGTGGTGGTCATGGTTCCTTCTGGGGTTCGGACGTGGATGGGCCCGCTGGAACCTGGACTTCACGCCGGGCTCTTTGGGCCCGGGCTGTCTCTGGAGGAGGTTGTCGGGCTTCAGTTGCCCAGACACATGGCCGACGCGACGCGCGCCAAGTCCACGTGAGGTCGACTCACGAGGCGCGGGTTGCGAAAGGACTGCATGGAGAGGACCGTACGTGCAGGGATGCCTCCGGGGAAGTCCCGTCTCAGGCCTTGGACACTCGGCCGATGCTGCGCCTCATGTTCTCCGATGGCGAACACTCAGCGCTCGAGGCATATACCATACCCGGTATGGCGTCATTGTTGATCCTCGGCGGCGGTACGGCCGGCACCATGGCCGCGAACCTGCTGCGTAAACACCTACCGTCCGAGTGGACGATCACCGTCGTCGACCGCGACGACGACCACCACTACCAACCCGGGTACCTCTTCGTCCCGTTCTGGATGAAGCCGTCACGGGTGAGCCGAAACCGTTGGGCACAGCTCAGCGGCGGCATCGAGCACATTCAGGCTGCGGTCAGCCGCGTCGTGCCCGACGAAAGACGCGTCAACCTGGCCGACGGCAGGAGCCTCGACTACGACTGGCTCATCATCGCGTCCGGATCGGTCCCCCGGCACGACCTGATCCCCGGGCTCTCCGACGGCCCGCTGTGGGGCACGAAGATCCACGACTTCTACACCCTCGACGGCGCACGCCGCCTCGCCGAGGCCCTCCCCGACTTCGAGGAGGGCAAGATCCTCGTCCACCTCGCCGAACTGCCCATCAAGTGCCCGGTGGCTCCGTTGGAGTTCGCCTTCCTGCTGGAAGACCACTTCCGCAAGCGCGGCAACCGGCACAAGGTCGACATCACCTACGTCACCCCGCTCGACGGCGCGTTCACCAAGCCGGTCTCCGCCAAGGCCTTCGGGGACCTCCTCGAGGACCGCAGTATCCGGCTGGCGGCCGACTTCACCGTCTCGCACGTCGACAACGACACCTCTCGCCTCGTCTCGTACGACGGCCGGGAGTTGCCGTTCGATCTGCTGGTGACCATCCCCCCGCACACCGGGGCGCAGTTCATCACGGACTCCGGGCTGGGCAACGACATGGGCTTCGTACCGGTCGACAAGTTGACGCTGCGAGCCAAGGCCGACGACCGCATCTTCGTACTGGGCGACGCCAGCGACATCCCGACGTCCAAGGCGGGATCGGTGGCGCACTTCGCCACCGAACTGTTCGTCGACAACTTCCTGGCCGCCATCAAGGGCGAGCCGCTGCCGAACGAGTTCGACGGCCACGCCAACTGCTTCCTCGAGTCCGGCCGCGGCCAGGCCCTGCTGCTCGACTTCAACTACGACACCGAACCGCTGCCGGGCGAGTTCCCGGCGCCCGTCGTCGGGCCCATGAAGCTGCTCAAGCGCACGCGCCTCAACCACCTCGGCAAGCTCGCCTTCGAGCAGATCTACTGGCACATGCTGTTGCCGGGCAAGCGGCTGCCGGTCCCCCTCAAAATGTCCATGGCGGGTAAGCGCCAGCCGGACACAGCCCAGAAGGAGAAGTGATGCCCACCAACACCCTGAACGGCCGCTCGTTCCAGGTCAACGAGGAAGGGTTCCTGACGGAACGCAGCGAGTGGAGCGAGGAACTCGCCGCCGACCTCGCCGCCCTCATCGACCTCGAGCTGACCGACGCCCACTGGGCCGCCCTGCGCTTCATGCGCGACGACTCCGCCCCGACCGGTGTCACCCCCACCCTGCGCCGGATGCAGACCGTGGGCGGATTCGACATCAAGGAGCTCTACCGGCTGTTCCCGGTGAAGCCCGCCAAGAAGATGTCCTGGCTGGCCGGGCTGCCGAAGCCCGTCGGCTGCGTCTAGGAGAAGAAAGAACATGGCACACATTCCCGAGGGATTCATCATCCCGAACTTCGGCCCCACCGCCGCGCCGTCGGCTCCCGCCCCGTCCGCCGACGGCTCAGTCTCAACCGCGCCGGCCTACGCGGGCCCGCGGAAGATCGCCTTCATCTGCTCCAAGGGCAACCTCGACATGGCCTACCCGGCACTGATCATGGGCAACTCCGCGCTCGGCGAGGGCATCGAGGTGCACATCTTCTTCACGTTCTGGGGTCTGGACATCGTCCACAAGAAGACCAACAAGAACCTCAAGTTCACGCTCAGCGGCAACACGGCCATGCACATGCCGCAGCTGGGACGCCTGAAGCCCGGGCTCGAGCACGTCTCGATGCCCCAGGCGATGGGCAACATCCCGTTCATGACCCGCTTCGCGACGTCGATGATGAAGAAGCAGATGGAAGAGCTCGAGGTGCCCGACGTGCCCGACTTCATCGACCTGCTGCACGCCGCCGGCGCCCACATGTACGCGTGCAAGCTGACCTTCGACATGATGAAGATGATCGAGGCCGACCTGCACCCCGGCGTCGAGGGCGTCATCAGCGCCACCGACTTCATCGAGATCTCCGAGGGCGCCCAGGTCATCTTCGTCTGACCCAGCCGCTCGCATCGCGCTGGCCGTCCCCAGGGGCGGCCGGCGCGAGTTATAGCGGCGCCTGGATAGCGGAGTCATAACGATATTCGTTAAACGAATCGTTGCAATGTAACACCCCGCCGGGCCCTCCCTTGAGCCCGTCAGGCGTCCCTCAGAGCGAGCGGGATCACCTTGGCGCCGGGCAGTCGTGCCAGGTCGGCGCCGTCGAGCAGGATCTTGCTTCCCCGGACCCCTCCGCCGATCACGACCGGCCCCGCGCTGACGACGGCCTCGTCGATGAGGATCGGCCAGCCGTCGGGCAGCCCCACCGGGGTGATCCCGCCCTGCGTCATCCCGGTCAGCTGCTCCACCGTCGGCTGGTCGGCGAACGACATCTTCCGCATGCCCAGCTCCTTGCGGACGGTCTTGTTGACGTCGGCGCGGTCGACGGCCAGCACCATCACGGCAGCGTGGACGGTCTCCTCGCCGCGTCGCCCGAAGACGACGACGCAGTTGGCCGACGCCTCCAGCGCAACGTCGTACCGCTCGCAGAAGGCGGCGGTGTCGGCGAGCGCCTCGTCGATCTCGGCGACCCGCGCGTCGGGCACGCGATGCGACGCCTGCGCGACGGGGTGGGCGACCAACTCGGGATGGTCGGCGAGCGGGTTCCAGTCCAGGTTTCCTTCGGCAGATGGCATGCCGTCGAGACTACTGCGCGCTTCCGGTGGAGCCGCGCGGCGGGAGCGAATCGATCGTCTCCACGACCACGAGGTCGACCAGGTAGAGCATCAGAGCCACCCCGATGATGGCCATGACCGCGAGCCACAGCACCCAGCCGCCGGGGTTGAGGATGATCAGCACGGCGGGGATCACGAGCCAGACTGAGGCGAGCAGGCTCCGGGGCAACTTGCCGAGCGCGAGCAGTGCGGCTAACTTCGCGGTGCGGGCGAACCCCTCCCCCGAGAGGCCAGTGGGAAGAACCAGACAGCCCAGAGAGTCACCAGGATGGCCCCGGCCAGCACTCCGGCCTGGGCCACCAGCGCAGCGCCACCGTCCATGCGGCCGAGCGCCCAGTACTCCCAGCCCAGGACAGAGCCGACGGCGAGCAGCAGCAGCCACCCGAGGGTCGCCGTCCTCCACGTGCGGGTGAAGTAGGAGAAGTAGGTGCGGGCAGGCTTCGCCCCCTCCTCACGGACCATCTCCAGCAGGGTGCCGTGGGCCGCGGACAGCGCGGCCCCCGCGGTCACCACCGGCAACGAGCAGACGATGGTGAGCGCGTTGACGACGACGACGTCGGCCGCGAGGCCGAGCGCCTGCCAGGTCCGCGAGTTGGGGTCGACCACTCAGCCCTTGACCGACCCGGCGACGACGCCCTCGATGATGTGCTTCTGCGCGAACAGGTAGAACACGATGATCGGGACCACGGCCAGCACGAGCATCGCCATGAGCGCACCCATGTCGCGGTTACCGTTCGAGCCGACGAACTGCTGCACCACGACCGGGATGGTCTTGAAGCGTGTCGACAGGCCGATGACCAGGTAGGGCAGCAGGTAGTCGTTCCAGATCCACATGGCGTTGAGGATCGCCACCGTGATCGTCACGGGCTTGAGGATGGGCCAGACCACCTGGAAGTAGGTGGTCAGCGGTGAGCATCCGTCGATATAGGCGGCTTCCTCGATCTCCAGGGGGATCGACTTGACGAACCCGGAGAAGATGAACACCGACAGCCCCGCACCGAAGCCGAGGTAGAGCACCATCATGCCGACCGGGTTGGCCAGGCCGAGGGCATCGGCGAGCTTCACCGTCGGGAACATCACCATCTGGAACGGGATGACCATGGAGAAGACGAGCAGGTAGTAGATCAGGGACGTCCACCACGTCTTCACGCGCATGATGAAGTACGCCAGCATCGCCGTCAGGAACACGATGATGAGCACCGATCCGATGGTGATGACGAACGACCAGAGGATGGCCTCGAAGAAGTTCTGCGCCTGGATCCCGGTGATGTAGTTGCTGAACCCGGCCCACATGTCCCCCAGCGGCACCGCGAAGGGGTCCGACGAGATGGAGAACTTCTGCTTGAAGGAGTTGAGGACGATGAAGACGATCGGCCCCAGAAACAGGCCTACGAGGGCCACCAGCAGCGCGTAGATGAGGATCTTGCTCACCGGGTCGCGGCGCTTGCCGCCGGCCTCGGCCGCCGGGGGCGTCGTCGGTCCAGCGACCGGTATGGGGGTAACTGTCTGCGGTTGCGTGCTCACGCCTCAACCTCCCTGCTCCGGGTGGCGCGCAGCTGCAGCAGCGCGATCGCCACGACGACGATGACAAATAGGACGGCCTTGGCCTGGCCGACGCCCTGCCGACCGATCTGCGAGAACATCGTCTTGAAGATGTCCAGCGCGACCATCTTGGTCTGGTCCATGGGGGCGCCGTCGGTGAGCGCGAGGTTCTGATCGAACATCTTGAACGCGCTGGACATCGTGAGGAACAGACAGATGGTGATCGTCGGCATGATCATGGGGATCGTCACGTTGCGCAGCGTCTGCCAGCGGCCGGCGCCGTCGATGGCCGCTGCCTCGTTGAGCTCCGGCGGCACGTTCTGCAGTCCCGCGATGTAGATGACCATCATGTAGCCCACCTGCTGCCAGTTGACCAGCAGAATGAGGCCGATGTAGCCGTACTTCCAGTCGGCCACCAGGGTGGTTCCGTAGTTGGCGAGGACCGCGTTGATGATGACCTGCCAGGTGTAGCCCAGCACGATGCCGCCGATGAGGTTCGGCATGAAGAAGATCGTCCGGAAGACGTTGGTGCCCTTCAGCTTCTGTGTCAGCAGCTTGGCGATGCCGAAGGCGAAGAGGTTGACGGTGATGACCGACGCGACGACGACGAGGATCGTGAACCAGAACGAGCCGAGGAACCCGTCAGCGGGATCGAGCGCCCGACGGTAGTTGTCCAGGCCGACCCATTCGGCGTTGGTGATCGTGGTGAATTTCGTGAACGACAGGTACAGGCCGATGACGAACGGTGCCAGGAACGCGATGATGAAAGCGACCGACGTTGGCAGCACGAATAGCGGGAAGTACTTCTTCAGGGATCTCTGCATAGTGATTACTCCGTTGAACCCCGCCCGGCCGCGATGCCGAATGGGGTACTGGGGCGGGCCACTGTGCGTGGCCCGCCCCAGATGTTAGCCGACGGTCAGTTGCCGCCGACGGCAGCCTTCTCGGTGGCCCAGTTGGCGACGACCGCTTCCTCGACCTCAGCCCACTCCAGGTTGCCGGAGGCGTACTGGGCGAGGAGCTGGGCGAAGTCGTCCTTGAACTTGGCCGAGGGCATCGTGGTGAACACCCAGGGCACGGCGGTCAGGGAATCGTCGCTGATGTAGCGGTTGATCTCCTTGGCCAGCGGGTCGGCCGGCGTGCGATCGCCGAAGGACTTGAACGGAGCGATGAAGCCGAGATCCTCGGTCACGTAGTTCATGCCCTCTTCGTCGGTGAACAGCCAGTTGACGAAGTCGATGGTGGCCTGCTGGTCGGCCTCGGTGGCCTGGCTGTTGACGGCCATGAAGGCCTCAGTGCCGACGTTGATGCCCAGGTCTTCTTCACCCTCGACGCCCGAGTAGATGGGGAGGAACTTGATGTCTTCCTCAGCCACTGCGTTGCCCTCGATGTCCTTGATCTGGCTCCAGGCCCAGTTGCCGTTCTGCACCATGGCAGCCTTGCCCGTGGCGAACTCGGCCATGGAGTCGGTCACGGTCTTGGACGGTGCGAGCGTCTTCTCGACGGTTGAGTTGGTCAGGTAGAGGTCAAAGATGTTCTTGAACTCGTTGCTGTAGGTGAACTCGATCTCCTCGGCGTCGGTGATCCCCTTCTCCTGGTACTCGTGGTACAGCGGGGTGTTGAACAGGTGCGTCTGCCAACGCCAGGCCTCACCGGTAGCCAGCGACGTCGACGCGAACACGCCGTCGATGCCGAGGTCGGCCTTGCGGGCCTGCATGTCGTCGGTGACTTCCTTGAGCTTGTCGAAGTTGTTGATCTCGTCCATCGAGGCGGCCTTGGCGCCGTCCATCTCGAAGTAATCGCGCATGATCGCGTCGTTGTAGATGATGCCGAAGCCCTCGACGGCCAGCGGCACGCCGTACACGGTGCCGTCCTCGCCGGTGAGCGCGAGGCCGGGATCGCTCAGGTCCTTCGCGAAGTCGGTCTCGCCGAGATCAGCGGCGTACTCCTGCCAGCTGACGAGGCCGACGGGGCCGTTGATCTGGAACAGGGTCGGGGCGTCCGACTTCGTCATCTCGGCCTGCAGGGTCTGCTCGTACGTGCCGGACGCGGCGGTGACCACCTTGACCTCGACGCCGGTCTCTTCGGTGTACTTCTCGGCGATCTCGCCGTAGGTCGCCTCCGACTCGGGCTTCCAGTTGAGGAAGTAGACCGAGCCCTCAGCGTCGCCGCTGGCGCCTTCGTCATCGCCGCAAGCGGCCAGCGCGCCGACGGACAGTGCCGCGACCGCAAGGAGCGCGATGGAGCGCTTCAGGTTCTTCATGGGGTTCGTACCCTCCTAGGTAACGTTGCGGCCCGCCCTCTCGAGGACCGCGGGGAGACGTCGTCAGCGTCACCGCTGACCACGTCGATGGCGACACTAACGGTCCTCGCGGCGAATTGGCACGTTAGAAAGGTCACAATTCGGCAACGATTTGAACGAGCAAACTTGCACGCCTTGACGGATACCACTGGGGGTATTGGGCCGCGTGTGGCAGACTGGTCGAATGCGTCGCCATCTGAACCTCTCCCTGCAGGCCCTGCGGTCCTGGTCCGCCAGGCGATGGGCGGGCGCCGCCGTGGCCACCCTCGTCGTAGGGCTGGCCCTGGGCGTGGTCACGGTGTTGATCCCGAACCCAATCTTCGGCCGCGAGATCCCGCCCACCGCGTGGAGCTACCCGGCCTGGATCGTCACCTCGGTCCTGTCCGGCATGCTCATCGCCACGTACTTGCGCAGCGGACCGAAGGCGACCGCGGACGCAGAGGACGAGAAACTCTCCGTCTGGGGCACCGTGGGCGCCTTCGGGGCGTGGTTCGCGATCGGATGCCCGGTCTGCAACAAGATCGCCCTGCTCGCCCTCGGCTACACGGGTGCACTGACCTACTTCGGGCCGCTCCAGCCCTGGCTCGCGGCCCTGTCCCTGATCCTGCTGGCCGTCGGTCTGGTCTTCCGCCTCTCGGGCAGCATCGCCTGCGCCGTCCCTCAGCGACGCCGCGTCTCCGTGGCGCAGCCGAGCTGATCACGCTCCACTGGCCGGCTGGGGCCACCCCACGCCCGGAGTAAGCTCCACTGGCCGGCTGGGGCCACCCCACGCCCGGAGTAAACTGCGCCTGGGACGGGGCCTCCCTCACGCACGGCCAGACGGCGGAAGGCGACCTGTGAGCAGCACCATGAGAAGCAGGGACGGCAGCGTCCACGTGACCGACGAGCGGTTCAACACTCTTTCGCACCTGGTCGCCTTCTGCTTCTCCGTCCTGGGAGCGGTCCTGCTCGTCTCCCAGTCCGTTGCGCAGGGCGATCCCTGGAAGATCGTCGGGTTCAGCGTCTACGGGCTGGCGCTGATGACGCTCTTCGCCGCGAGCACGCTCCATCACGGTCTTGATCGCGGTCCACGGGTGAACGAAGCGCTGCGGACGCTGGACTACGCATCAGTCTTCCTCGTCATCGCAGGCACCGTCACTCCGCTCGTGCTGGTGCTCGTCCGCACTGTGTACGGCTGGGCCGTGTTCGGCGCCGTGTGGGCCGTTGCGATCCTCGGGATAGTGCTGCGCTCCGTC
Organism: Tessaracoccus flavus; assembly: GCF_001997295.1. Lineage (NCBI taxonomy): Bacteria > Bacillati > Actinomycetota > Actinomycetes > Propionibacteriales > Propionibacteriaceae > Tessaracoccus > Tessaracoccus flavus. Next base: position 3,212,442 of record NZ_CP019605.1, on the reverse strand, counting down.
TGGCGACGACTCCCGAAGTACGTCACCAATACCCTCTACATCACGCTCGGCTGGATGACCATCGCCCTTCTAGGCGGGGATGTCTCGCTCCCGCCGATGGCACTCGTCCTCCTGGCCGCGGGCGGTCTGGTGTACAGCGCAGGCTTCGTCATCTACGTGATCGAGCGGCCGAACCCGTGGCCCGGGAAGTTCGGCTTCCATGAGCTCTGGCACATCCTGGTGGGGTTGGCAGCGATGCTGCACTACTTGCTGATGTACTTCTTCGTGCTACCTGCCTGACGCTCCGGCTCTCCTACGTACTGGCGCGGGCGCAGCGGCGCCAGCCGCTACGCTCGTCACCATCAGCCAGGAGGTGCCGCATGGAGGACGTCGTCATCAAGCCGTCGATGGGGCGCACGGTCATCGTGCTGCTGGTCTGCGTGGCGTTCACGATCGGCGGGGTGCTGCTCATCCTCAGCGGCGGATTGTTCGACATCGCGCTGGGGATCGCCGCCATCGTGACCTTCGGCGGTGGCGGTGGGTACTACCTGTCGAAGGCGCTGCGCTCAAGCACGACGTTCACCCTGACACCCCGCGGCATCGACGTCGGCGCGGGCGGCTTCGTGCCGTGGAGCCACGTCGGGCGCATCGGGCAGACCAAGGTGGCCGGAGGGGTCCAGGCGCTCGGCGTCGAGGTACGCAACGTCGCCGCGTACGTAGGCACCCTCACCCCCGAGCAGCAGCGGGCCGCGCTGCGCACCGCCAAGTTCGGGCAGAGGGTAGGCCGGTCCGCACCTGCCACGGACGGGGACAAGAGCGGTGACCTCGACTCGATCCGGAAGCGCGATCTGGCGGCGGCGCTGAACTGGACAGCCGCTCGCTCCGACGGCTACCACCTCATCTTTCCGTTGCTGACCCTCAACAAGCCGGCCGACAAGCTCGCTGAAGAGGTCAAGGCCTACCGCGCCAAGGCCACGGGCCGCGGCCGCTGACCCTGATCCCTGAGCAGGGGCCAGCTCGCGCAGCGAGCAGCCCGCCCGTCGAAGGGTGACGGCCTGCCACCTACCGCCGCCCTCGACCACAAGGGCGGCGACCACAGCCGGGGCCGTAACCCTTCGACAAGCTCAGGGAACAGGCCCCGGGGCCGACGGCGGCGAGTAGGTTCGGGCCATGGACGGCCAGCCGCGTGGGTGGGAGCGATACCTCCCCGGCGTCGCCGTGGCCAGGCGCTACGACAAGTCCTGGCTGCGGGGGGACCTGCTGGCGGGAGTCACCGTCGCCGCCTACCTCGTGCCACAGGTCATGGCTTACGCGGCCATCGCTCGCCTACCGGCCGTCGTCGGGCTGTGGGCAATCCTCCTCCCCCTCCTCCTGTACGCGATCCTGGGCGCGTCGAGGCAACTGTCCGTCGGCCCCGAATCGACGACGGCGCTCATGACCGCCGCGGGGATCGGCGCGCTCGTCGGCGTGGCCGGCCAGGATCGCTATGCCGACGTCGCCGCGGTGCTCGCCATCGCCGTCGGGCTGGTCTGCCTCGCCGGCTGGGCGTTGCGGCTCGGCTTCCTCGCCGCGCTCCTGTCGCGTCCGGTCCTCATCGGCTACCTCGTGGGCATCGCCGTGCTCATGATCACCAGCCAGTTCGGCAAGGTGACCAAGCTGGAGATCGACGGCGACTCCCCCGTCGACCAGACGCGCTCGCTCCTCGCCCAGGCCGCCGCGTCACACCTGCCCACGGTGCTCGTCACCGCCGTCGTGCTGGTGCTGCTCTACGCCATGCACCGCCTCGCCCCGAGGTTGCCCGGCCCGCTCATCGTCCTGCTGCTCGCCGCCGCCGTCGTCGCGGTGTTCGGGCTGCAGAGCTACGGCCTGGAGACCATCGGCAACGTCCCGTCGGGGCTCCCCGCGCCGCGTCTTCCGAGCCTCGGCGACCTCGAGATCTGGCAGCTCCTCCCGTACGCGATCGGCATCGCGGTGGTCGGCTACTCCGACAACGTGCTCACCGGTCGCGCGTTCGCGGCCAAGCGGCGCGAATCCATCGACGCCACCCAGGAGCTCCTCGCGCTCGGGGCCATCAACATCGGCGCCGGGCTCACCCAGGGTTTCCCTGTCTCCTCCAGCGGGTCGCGCACGGTGCTGGGCGATGCGACGGGGTCGCGGACCCAACTCCACTCACTGGTGGCGCTCGGCTGCGTGGTCGTCGTCCTGCTGTTCGCCGGACCGGTGCTGGCCACCTTCCCGACCGCGGCGCTGGGCGCGCTCGTCATCTACGCGGCCACCCGACTGATCGACGTCGCGGAGATTCGCCGGATCGCCCGCTTCCGGTGGAGCGAGCTGGCGCTCACGATCATCACCGCCGCCTCGGTCATCGTCTTCGGCGTGCTGGTGGGCATCGGGATCGCGATCGCACTGTCCATCTTCGACCTCATCCGACGCATGGCTCACCCACACGACGGCATCCTCGGCTACCCGCCGGGGGTGGCCGGCATGCATGACGTCGAGGACTATCCGGAGGCGACGACGGTGCAGGGGCTCGTTGTGTACCGCTACGACTCGCCGCTGTTCTTCGCCAACGCGGAGAACTTCCTCACCAGGGCGACGGGTGCCGTGGACGCCGCCGAGCAACCGGTCTACTGGTTCCTGCTCAACGCTGAGGCGAACGTGGAGGTCGATCTCACCGCCGTCGACACTCTCGAGCTGCTTCGCGAGAGCCTGGAAGCCCGGGGGATCACGTTTGCGATGGCCCGCGTGAAGCAGGACCTGCACGACCAGCTGGCGGCGGCGGGCTTCGTCGCGAGGGTCGGGGATGACCGCATCTTCGCGACACTCCCGACCGCCGTGCGCGCCTACGCGGCCTGGCACCGGGCTGAGTTCGGCGAGACGCCGTCTGGCATCCCGCCGGAAATCGCACAGCCCTGACCTGCCCACGCTCAGCCCCAGTGATCGACTGGATGCGGAGAGACGCCGCCCGGGTCGTCGGCCCTTCGAACGCTGCGCTAGCTTTGGTGCTGAACCCGGCGGACGTCGCCGGTAGCCGAGAGGAGCTGCCACGTGAACGACAGCCACACCACGTCCTGGTACTGGCCGCCAGCCTTCAACGACGCCAAGCAGCTGGTGGAGTACTACGAATCCGTGGCGATCCCCGATGAGGCGCTGTTCCGATTCGCGCACGCCTACACGCGCCGCGCAGTCGCCGAGGGTGCCACCGGCATTGACACCCGCATCCCTCCCCACCTCATGCAGACCGTCCTGCGCGCGGCAATGATGCGCGGGCTGGCCAAGTACTTCCCGCTCCCCGAGCAGCAGAAGGTCGATAAGTACGAGCTCCACTACGTCGGCGGCGACCAGCGCACCGTCAAGTGGATCGCGCTGCACTTCAAGACCGACGACCTCGGGTTCGACGCGCTCTACGGTGAGGCCTGAGCCCTTCCCCTTCGGGCCGCTGAGCAGCGATCGACTGCGCTTGGACCCGCTGCGGGTCGACGACGCCGACGAGATGGTGGGCGTTCTCGCCGACCCGGGGCTCTACCGCTACACCGGGTTTGAGACCCCGCCGTCGCTCGATGAGCTCCGCGAGCGATACCGACGGCTGACGGCCGGTCCGCCTCCCCCGTGGGCCGACCTGTGGCTGAATTGGATCGTCCGCGCGGAGGGGGTCGCCGTCGGCTACGTCCAGGCGACGGTCAAGGGTGAGAGCGCCGACGTCGCCTGGGTCATCGGCACCCGCCACCAAGGCCTGGGATACGCCACGGAGGCGTCGCGCATGATGCTCCGCGCGCTCGACGACGGCGGCGTGCGCACCTTCCGCGCGTACATCCACCCCCGCAACGCACCGTCCCAGGCGGTCGCCGCGCATCTCGGCATGCGCAAACTGCCGGGCCAGCCCTTCGACGGTGAGGACCTCTGGGAGACCCACTCGTCCTGAGCGGACACTGTGCGCATCACCGCCACCGGGCATGGCGGCGCCGACGCGCGGGACTAGGGTTAGCAGTGCACAGAGAAAGGACCCTGCATGCGCGTTCTCGTCACCGGCGGAGCCGGCTACATCGGCTCCCACACCACCTTGGCCCTCCTCCGAGAAGGACACGACGTCCTGGTGGTCGACGACCTGTCCAACTCCTCCGAAGAGTCGCTCCGCCGCGTGGCTGACCTGGCCGGGCGTGAGGCCAGCTTCGTCGAGGCCAACGTGCGCGATGAGGAGAAGCTCGGCGCGGCGTTCGCCGACTTCAAGCCCGACGCCGTCATCCACTTCGCGGGCTGGAAGGCCGTCGGCGAATCCACCGAGATCCCGCTGACGTACTACCGCGAGAACCTCGGCTCCACGATCGCCCTGCTCGAAACCATGGCGAAGCACGACTGCCACCGCATCGTGTTCAGCTCGTCGGCCACCGTCTACGGCGAGATGTCCGAGCCCCCGTTTACCGAAGACGCCCAGACGGGCGCCACCAACCCGTACGGCCGAACCAAGCACATGCTCGAGCAGATCCTCGAAGACGCGGCCGCCGCCGACCCGAAGCTCGCCGTCGCGGTGCTGCGCTACTTCAACCCCATCGGGGCCGACGAGTCCGGCCGAATCGGCGAGGACCCGAAGGGCATCCCGAACAACCTGCTCCCGTTCGTCGCGCAGGTCGCGGCGGGGCGACGCGAGAAGCTCATGGTGTTCGGCGACGACTACAACACAGCCGACGGCACCGGCGCGCGTGACTACATCCACGTCGTCGACCTGGCCGCCGGTCACCTCGCCGCGCTCGAGTACCTGACGGGGAACTCGGGCTACCACGTCTGGAACCTCGGCACCGGCAACCCATCCACGGTGCTCGAGATCGTCAAGGCCTTCGAGGAGGCCTCCGGCAAGGAGATCCCGTACGAGGTCGTCGCCAGGCGACCCGGCGACGTCGCTGCGTCGTACGCCAACGTCGACAAGGCGCACCGCGAACTCGGCTGGAGCGCCGAGAAGACCGTGGCCGACGCGTGCGCGGACACCTACCGCTGGCAATCGAACAACCCCAACGGGTTCGCCGGCTGACCCTGCACCGAATCCCGGCGACGATAAGGCGCATAGACTCGGGCCATGGCTCGACTCGACGCGTGGTTGTGGGCGGTGCGTCTGTACAAGACGCGTTCGCTGGCGACGGCGGCCGTCCGCGGAGGGCACGTCCGCGTCGACGACAAACTGGCCAAGGCGTCCCAGGAGGTCGTCCCCGGCCAGGTGATCCGCGTGCGGAGAGCCGAGCACGAGGACCGGCTCGTCGAGGTGCTGGACCCGACGCTCGCCAAGCGCGTCAGCGCCCCGCTCGCGCAGGCCGCCTACCTCGACCGCACTCCGGAGAAGCGGCCGCCCATTCCGGAGATGGTGGGCAGGGTCGCCGTCCGCGACCGCGGGACCGGCCGACCGACCAAGCGGGAGCGTCGCGACATCGAGCGCCTCCGCGGACGCTGACTGACCGGTCCCTGAGTCTGTCGAATCGGTCCCTGAGCCTGTCGAATCGGTCCCTGAGCCTGTCGAATCGGTCCCTGAGCCTGTCGAATCGGTCCCTGAGCCTGTCGAATCGGTCCCTGAGCTTGTCGAAGGGTAACGACCCCGATGCCTGCCGCCGCCCCTGACCACGAGGGCGGCGACCACAGTCCCGGCCGTGACCCTTCGACAAGCTCAGGGATCAACGGACGACAAGCTCAGGGATCAACGGACGACAAGCTCAGGGATCAACGCATGAACACGGCCCCGCCGTAGCGGGGCCGTTGGTGGTGCGATTACTCGCCTGACTCGTCGTCCGGAGCCACCTCGCCGGTGATCTCGTGCTGACCGCCCTTGTGGGTGACGCTGACCTTGCGTGGGCGAGCCTCCTCCGCGACCGGGATGGTCAGGGTGAGCACACCGTCGGAGTACTCCGCCTCGATCTTGTCGACGGCGAGGCCGTAGCCCAGATTCAGCTGACGAGCGAACGTGCCGTTCGGGCGCTCGCGCACCAGCCACTTGGTGTCTTCGCCCGAATCAGTGCGGGACTTCCGCTCGGCCCGGACGGTGAGCGTGCGCTCCTCGATGTCGATGTCGATGCTCGACGGGTCGACGCCGGGCAGGTCGATCTCGGCGACGAACTTCTCGCCGGTGCGGTAGAGATCCAGCGACGTTGCGGCGCTGCGCGAGACGTCGGAGAACAGGCGATCCATCTCACGGAAGGGATCGAAAGTGCGAGCCATTGCTCCTCCTCAGTGATTGACGGGGCCCGATGAGGGCCGGTTTTACCGTGTGTAACACCCATAATACCGGATCTATTCCAGGGTTGAGCCCACCCCGCTCAACTTGCTCCTCAGTCCGCCGAGGAGCGTTCCTCACCGCGACAGGAACGCCCCTCGCGATCACCTCCTTCGACGGCTCACTCGCGGCGGGGTTCACCGCCCCACCGTTGACGACGGCCGGGGTGCCCATCACGGCGATGGCCAAGGCGGCAGTCCGTCAGCCGCTCCACCCGGAAGGAGCGGGCTAGGCGTTTCGGCCGGAGCTGATCCTCTGGGCGTCCTGCGAATGCGGAGCCGGGGTCCGGCATCCGCTCACAGCCGCTGATTCGCCGGGATAAGCTGACCGAAACCGATCACGGGGGTGCTCTGATGACACGACGCTGGGTTGCCGTCCTTACTCTGTGCGCCTTCGCCACCGGGTGCAGCGCCTCCTTCACGCTGGATGGCACCAGCCCGACGGCCCCGCCCCAGCCAACGAGAGCCGCCGGATCCACACCCGCCGCCGAGAGCTCCGCTGCCGCGACACCTGACGAGGCCGACTGCGCGCCGGACGCGGCCCTGGCCGGGCATCTCAGCACACCCGACGGCACTCAGCTGCCATCCGGCACCACCTTCGAGAAGAGTTGGCGCCTGGTCAACACCGGCTGCGGCAGCTGGCCGGAGGGCACGGAGCTCATCCACCTCGACGGCGACCTCACGTCCGCCGGGCCCGCCCCGACGGCTCGCCCGATCGTGCCCGGCGGAACTGCCGACATCACCGTGAGCGTGACGACGCCGGGCGAGCCCGGGAGCTACCGAGGGGCATGGCAGCTGCGGGCGCCGGACGGCAGGCAGTTCGGGACGGTCCTCACCTCGGAGATCGTCACGGTGGCGGACGTCACCGAGACCGGGACGGTGCTCGTCCCGCTCCAGCCCATACCCGTGTTCCCGAGCATCCTGGCGCCTGAGGGCTTCCCGCCGGCAGGCGCAACCCCCACCGCCGACGCCTCAGGGCACCCGCCTTCCGCCGATGCCGACGAGGTGCGGCGGGCCGTGTCGCTACGTGTGGACCTCAATGTCATCGACTACAACCTCGTCGCTTCCGACAAGACCAAGAAGTTGATCTTCATCGAGCCCGACATCGTGCTCACCTCACTGCGTCCCACCGACACGTATACCCACGAGCTCTGCGCGGGGGGCGAGACGTCGGTGCGGGTGGTCACGGAGCTGTCCCTCGTCGATCACGTGGTCCATTCCCGGTCTGCCGCAACACTCTCCGTGGGGTCGAGCTGCGTCACCGGCACCCCTCAGGACACGCGGGTCTACAACCTCGTCGCGGGGGACGGGCAGACCGTGGCGACGTCGGGGTGGGGCTCGGTATCGGGCGGCGCGTACGACATTGCGGTCTCGTTGACCAACGAGCCGTGGCAGCGCTGATCGGCGTCGATCCGGGCAACATGTGACCGCAAATCTTGATCATTGGTGGCGACGGGCTGGCTCCCCTCCACCTGACAGGATTGCGTCTACTCGCCGACGCCGAGAGCCTGCAACTGCGCAAGATACTCGTCGGCCAGCGCTACCTGACGAAGCAGTTCATCCCGGCGGGCGGATGCCTCCTGCACGTAGGCGTTGAGCTCAGCCGCCGTCTGCTCGGTCGGCTCCGTCAGATGGGCGTTCGCCGTGGCGAGCAGTCGACCCATCTCCTCGAGCGTGAAGCCCAACGGCTTCATCCGGCGGATCAGAAGGAGGCGGGCGACGTCGTCGGCCGTGTAGAGACGAAACCCTCCAGCGGATCGGGCCGACGGCCTGACGAGGCCGACATCCTCGTAGTGCCTGAGCGTCCGCACCGACAGCCCAGTCTGCTCCGCCACGGCGCCGATCTGGAGGGTCGGTTCATTCATCCGGCCAGTCTGCCCGACAGGACCGGGAAAGGCACGAAAGACCCTCCGGTTACTGGAGGGTAAGCTGTGCCCGTGCTGCAGGATGTCGAGGTCAAGAGTGAAGCGCGTCGTCGCCGGACGTTCGCGGTCATCAGCCATCCGGACGCGGGCAAATCGACGCTCACCGAGGCGCTGCTCCTCCACGCCCGCATCATCGCGGAGGCGGGCGCCACGCACGGCAAAGCAGGGCGTCGCGCAACAGTCTCCGACTGGATGGATATGGAGAAGGACCGCGGCATCTCCATCAGCTCCTCCGCGCTGCAGTTCCACCACCGCGACGTCGTCCTGAACCTCGTCGACACCCCCGGGCACGCCGACTTCTCCGAGGACACCTACCGGGTCCTCACTGCCGTCGACAGCGCCATCATGCTGCTTGACGCGGCCAAGGGCATGGAAGCCCAGACGATGAAGCTGTTCGAGGTCTGCCGCGCCCGGCGCATCCCCATCATCACCGTCATCAACAAGTGGGACCGGCCGGGACTCGAGCCCCTCGAGCTGCTGGACGAGATCGAGTCGCGCACCGGCCTCAGGCCCACCCCGCTCACGTGGCCGGTCGGCATCGCCGGCCACTTCCACGGCGTCGTCGACTGCGCGAGCGGAGACTTCGTGCGGTTCACCCGGACCCCCGGCGGTAGCACGCTTGCGGCCACCGACCGCCTCAGCGCCGAGGAGGCCTCGGCCGAGGTCGGCGACGACTGGACGAACGCGCTGGAGGAGGTGTCCCTGCTCGAGTCCGACGGCTACGTGCACGACCAACGCTCGTTCGAGGACCAGGAGACCACGCCGGTTCTGTTCACGGCGGCGGCGCTCAACTTCGGCGTCGGCCACCTGCTCGACACCGTCGTCGACATCGCCCCGTCCGCCGGTCCGCGCCTCGACGCCGCGGGGCAGCCTCGCCCCGTCGAGAGCGACTTCAGCGCCCACGTGTTCAAGGTGCAGGCGGGCATGGATCGGTCCCACCGCGACCGCCTCGCCTTCGCCCGCGTGTGTTCAGGCGTCTTCCACCGCGGCGACGTCGTGACGCACGAGGCAACCGGGCGCTCGTTCGCGACGAAGTACGCCCACAGCGTCTTCGGCCGGGACCGCGAGACCGTCGAGATCGCCTACCCGGGCGACATTATCGGGCTCGTGAACGCGGGCGGTCTGCGGGCGGGGGACACTCTGTACAGCGGCACGCCCGTGCGGTTCCCCCGCATTCCGCCGTTCGCGCCGGAGCACTTCCGCGTCGTCCGGCCCGTGGACATCGGCCGCCACAAGCAGTTCCAGCGCGGCATGACCCAGCTCAACCAGGAGGGCGTCGTCCAGGTGCTCTACTCCGAGCTCCGCGGCCAGCAGGCACCGGTGATGGGGGCGGTCGGCCCGATGCAGTTCGAGGTGGCCGTCCACCGCATGGAGCACGAGTTCAACGCGCCCGTGCACACCGAACAACTGCCCTACACGCTGGCCATGCAGACAAGGGAAGAGGACGCCCAGCGGGTGGACCAGCGCATCGGCGCCGAGGTGGTCCGCCGCGACGACGGCGCCCTCCTGGCGCTGCTCACCGACAAGTGGCAGGTCCGAGGGCTCCGCCACCACCACCCCGACATCGTGCTGGAGCCGATCGTCGCCCAGTCCCCCGACGTCTGACCCGAGCGGCTCCCACTCAGGCAGCAACTGGCGCATTCCGGGCGCAATGACGAGGCGCGGGCGTTTGCGTCCGTCTGGAAGCAAGGCCCGGTGGCAGTGCTCGAATTTCGCCAGGGGACTCTCATGCCGTAGCGTTGGGAATGCATCAGTGACAGCCATCGTCGGCAGCCCCCTCCCTAGGGGTCTGCCTTTTTTTCTTTCCCGTGATACCCCTCTGGAGTCACCCCGTGCCACAGTCCAACCGAGCCAAACTTCGAAAATCCAGCGACCTGTCCGAGGTGACGGCTTTCAACGATCTGGCGCCAGTCGACCACCTGGCCCCCGACGACCGGCGGGCGGCGGTTCAGAATCGCTACTCGCCCACGCTGCTCCTCGTCGCACTCGCGGCCACTATCGGCGTGATCGCCTACGCAGGCTTCCTGCTCAACCCGTCCATCCGCGGCGACATCATCCCTTGGTCGATCGTGATCGTGGCCGAGGCCATCCTCGTCTTCCACGCCATCATGTCGCTCTGGACCATGCTGTCCGGCTACGGCCGCGAGCCGTCCTTCGAGGTCAGCCAAGCGCAGGCGCAGCTTTACAACCCCCGCACCAATGAGCGTCTCGGCGTGTCGAGCGATCCATCGCAGTGGCCGCTGTTCATCAATGGCGACCCGGTCGACGTCGACGTCCTCATCACCGTCTACGGCGAGCCGATCGAGACGATCCGACGCACGGCGAAGGCCGCCATCGCGGTCAAGGGCCGCCATGACACCTACCTGCTGGACGACGGCGATTCCGACGAGGTCAAAGCGCTCGCCACCGAGCTCGGCTGCTATTACATCCGCCGGCTCGGCAGCTCCGGCGCGAAGGCCGGAAACGTCAACAACGCGCTCACCGTCGCCAAGTCCCCGTACTTCGTCATCCTCGACGCCGACTTCGTTGCCAAGCCGGAGTTCCTCGAGGAGACCATGCCGTTCATGGTGGACCCCAACGTCGCCTTCGTGCAGACCCCCCAGGTCTACGGCAACCTGCGCAACATCATCTCCCGCGGCGCCGGCTACATGCAGACCATGTTCTACCGCTTCGTCCAGCCCGGCAGAAACGAGTTCAACGCCGCCTTCTGCGTGGGCACCAACGTGCTCTTCCGCCGCGCCGCGATCGACGACCTGGGCGGAATGTACACACAGTCGAACTCCGAGGACGTCTGGACCTCTCTGCTCCTGCACGAGCGCGGCTGGCGCAGCGTCTTCCTCCCCTCCACGCTCGCCGTGGGAGACACCCCCGACACCATCGAGGCCTACAGCAAGCAGCAGCTGCGCTGGGCGACCGGTGGCTTCGAGATTCTTTTCACGCACAACCCGTTCAGCCGCCGCCGTCGCCTGACGCTCGACCAGCGCCTGATGTACTTCGTCACCGCGACGCACTACCTGACCGGCATCGCCCCGGGCCTGCTGATGTTCGTGCCCGCCCTGGAGATCTTCTTCGACCTCCGGCCGGTCACCATGAACGTCGACTGGTGGCAGTGGCTGCTGTTCTACTCAGGCTTCTACGTGCTGCAGATCCTGCTCGCTGCCGTGATCGCGGGCACCTTCCGCTGGGAGGTCCTCCTCCTGTCGGTCAACTCGTTCCCCATCTACATCAAGGCGTTCTTCAACGCCCTGTTGAAGGTAGAGACCCGCTGGTCCGTCACCGGCGCGACGAAGGGCGGCGCCTCGGCGTTCAACTTCATCCGCGTCCAGGTCTACTGCTTCGTGTTCCTGCTGTTGGCCACCGCCGTCTCGATCTGGCGCGACTCCCTCATGGACACGCTCACGATCGCCACGGTCTGGTGCGCCATCAACACCATCTCCCTGGGCGCCTTCATCGCGGTCGCCCTGCAGGAGGACCATCGTCGCCGACTCGTGGCAGCCGGGAAGCTCTCCCCCGATGAGCTCACCCACGACGACCCCTCCGACACCCTCCTCACCGAGGAGCCCCTCGACGCCACCACCATCCGCGAGGCCGCATTGGCGCGCGTCGAGCTCATCGAAAGCCTGAACGAACCCGCCGCCCCCACTCGCGCGGCCCTGCCCACGAAGGACTGACACCAATGAGTTGGATCGCACGCCTCAAACTGCTTCTCGGCATCCTCGTCGTGGTGGTCATCGTGGCCGCCCTCACCCTCCTGTTCAACTATCGCCAGAACCAGGTGGCCAGCATCGAGGCCAGCGTCGAGGCGCCGACCTCGGCCATCGCATCCTCCTACGGCGGGGTCGTCGTCGAACAGCTGGTCAATCCCGGCGACGAGGTGAAGGCCGGACAGGACCTGTTCGTCGTCAACAGCCCAGCGCTACAGGAGGCGGTCGCCCGCGGGGTGACCCCTGCCAGCACCCCCGCCTTCACCCTCGACACCGACGCAGGCACCGTCACTTACCACGCCGTCAGCGACGGCTACCTCACGGACTTCGTCGGCTTCGAGGGCACCTTCCTCAACAACGGCGACCGTCTCGCCTCAGTGGTGTCGCAGGGCAACAAGGCGGTGCGCGCACTGTTCGAGCTGAACCCGTTCGACTACGGCCGCATCGAGCCCGGTGCCAACGTGACCATCCACCTTCCCGACGGCTCTCGTGCCGACGGCGAGGTGGCCGGCGTCGACGTGCGCCGCGAGGGCTCCAGCACCGTCACCACCGTCACCGTCCAGAGCGAGAGCCTTCAGGATCCGGAGGTGGAGCTGCTGACCCGCCGCGGCACCCCGGTCCACGCCGTGATGTCGCTTCGTGACGACGGCGTGCTGGCTGGCCCCAGCCAGGCGCTCAAGGACTTCCTCCTCAAGATCGGACTGCGCTGATGCGTCTCACCCCACTCCTGACCGCCGTGGTGGCGGGTGGCCTCCTGGCCGCCTGCACGACCGGCGATCCAACCCCCACTCCCGACACCGGTCAAACTGCCGTCACCGTGGACTCCGCTGCGGTGACCGGCGCGCTCGGTGATCTAGCCGCCCGCCCTGGCGTCGACCTGCAGACCACCCGCCTGGCCGAGGGCCTCGTGCCCCCCACCAATCGCTGGTTCTCCGGCCTGGTGTTCGGGCCGGACCCGCTGCCGGTATTCCCCATGCCGCTGAGCTTCGGCATCAGCGAGGGCGGATCCGGCTTCGGCTTCGGCGTCCCAGAGGTCCGCGCGGACGGCAAGACGATCTTCGGCGGCTACCGTCCCACGGTCCAGGTAGAGGTGCCCGGTGCCACGTCGTGGCAGGTCACCGCCTATGACACGGCGAGCGTCACGATGACCGGATCCGACGCCGACGGCGCCATCGGCAGCGTCACCATCGCCCAGGGTTCGCCAGTGGTCACCTTCCGCGCAGATCGCGACGTGGAACTCGCCACGGTGCAGAGCTTCGAGGACCGCGACGGCCTCCCGACCACGTCCGACGGCCAGACCGACTACGTCGCCGTCGCCGACGGGATCGAGGTGTCCCCCACCGCGGTGACGCTGGCATCCGGCGAGCACGTCTCCTGGGCGGCACTGCCCAGCGACGGCGACGCGGAGCGCGTGGTCGAGCTGGCCAGGACACCCATCACCGCCACCGCCCTCGCGTGGGAGACGGGCGACGACGTCACCACAACCATCTCGTACGGCGACGAGCCGGTGGCCATCGCCGCCATGCCCCACCAGGTGGACGGCATGGAGGAGGGCACCTGTGACCTCGGCACCTACCCGAGCGTCTACGGCGAGATGCAGTTGTGCGAGACGAGTGAGCTCAGCTGGACCGCCCCCACCCGCGAGGCCCCCGCCAGCCTCGGGCTCGACGTCCTGACCGACGACGAGAAGGCCGACGTGGAGGCAGCCCTGGAGCAGGACGTCGCCAACGCCGAGCCCTACCCGGCCGACACCTACTTCGGCGGGAAGGCACTCGCCCGCGAGGCCCAGCTCTGGACCATCGCTCGCGAGATCGGTCGCGACGACCTTGCTGACACTGTCCACGAGCGCGCCACCGCCGAACTCCTCGATTGGGCCGAGGCGGCCGGCTGCGTAGACGAGGGCGATGCCCGCTGCTTTTTCTATGACGAGACCAACCGCGGCATCGTCGGCCAGACCCCGTCGTTCGGCTCCGAGGAGTTCAACGACCACCACTTCCACTACGGGTACTTCCTCTACGCGGCCGGCGTGTTCGGCCAGGACGACCCGGAACTGGTGGAGCAGCTGGAGCCGATGATGACGCTCCTGGTGGCGGACATCGCCAGCCCTGAGGCCACGGACCAGTTCCCGCAGTTGCGTGCGTACGACGCCTACGCGGCGCACTCCTGGGCCTCCGGCACCTCACCGTTCGCCGACGGCAACAACCAGGAGTCCACGAGCGAGGCGGTCAACGCCTGGGTGGGCATGCGGCTTTGGGGCGAGGCCGCGGGGGATCAGGCCATGGCCGACCAGGCTGCCTGGCTCCAGGCCAACGAGATCGCCACGGCACTGGCCTACTGGACGAACTACGACCTCACCGATCCGGTCTACGAGGAATTCGACCACAACTACATCCCGCTGAACTTCAGCGGCAAGCGCGACTTCGCGACATGGTTCTCCCCCGAGCCCGCCGCGGGCCTGGCCATCCAGGTGCTGCCGGTCACCCCGTCGTCGCTCTACCTCGGCGACGACCCCGAGCGCGTGGCCATCAATCTCGAGGAGGGCCTCGACGGCAAGGACTTCACCCAGGACTACGGAGATCTGTTGCTTGCGTACTCAGCACTCGCCGGCGAGGACCAGCGCCGGGAGGCCCTGGAACTCGTCGACACGGTGCCGATCGACAACGGCAACAGCCGTACGTTCCTGACCGCCTGGCTGCATCGCCTCGGCCACCGATAGCCTCGTCAGACCTTGTGAGTCCAGTTGATCCGGGCGCCGCTGCCTTCGGGCAGGGCGCCCGGATCCCATTGTTCGATCTCATCAAGGAGACAACCAAGACCGACCACAGGTTCTCTTTCGGCCTTTGGACCGTCGGCTGGCAGGGCACCGATCCCATCGGCGGCAACACCCGCCGCGTTCGAGTCGTGGGAGTGAGGAACGAACGCCCGCGTCACCCGGACGTCTCCCTGGGTAGCGGCGGTCAGGAACGAACGGCTGCCGCTACTCAGGGAGATGGCGGAAGAGGCGAGGTCAGGACTGACCGCCGCGCAGGATCTCGACGATCTCGTCGGGCTTGGGCACGCGCCCGCACGACACCACCTGGCCGTCGACCACGAGCCCGGGCGTCGACATCACACCGTGGGCCATGATGTCGGCGTACTCGGTGATCTTGACGACGACGGCGTCCTGGCCGAGCGTCGACAGAGCCTCGCGCACGTTCTTCTCGAGGTTGACGCAGTTCTTGCACCCGGGGCCGAGAACCTTTATCTCCATGGTTGTTCCTTTCCTCCGGGGTGGTCCCGGTCAGCTGAAAATGTTGAAGCCCAGGCCGATGGTCAGAATCGCAGCGGCTACCGAGCTGAAGAAAATCGCCAACAGCTTCGGCTTGAGCACCTGCTTGAGCAGGATGAACTCGGGAAGCGACAGCGCGACGGTGGCCATCATGAAGCTCATCACCGTGCCGAGCGCCATGCCCTTGCTCCACAGCGCTTCGGCGATGGGGATGACCCCGGCCGCGTTGGCGTAGAGCGGGATGCCAGCGAATGTCGCGACGACGACCGCCAGCGGGTTCTCGGGCCCGGCGTAGCGTGCGAAGAACTCCGTGGGCACCCAGCCGTGGATGACCGCGCCGATACCGACGCCGAGGATGACCCACTTCCAGACTCGACCGAAGATGTCGGCGGTCTCCTCGCGTGCGGCGTCGACCCGCTCCTGGAGCGTCGGCTTCCGCCCGTCCATCTGGAGCGCGGCCACCGGCGTCGCGAAGACGAAGTCGGCGACGAGGTGGTCGAGCTTGAAGCGGCTGAGTAGGAATCCGATGACGACCGCCGCGGACAGACCGGCCATCATGTAGGCGACGGTGTTGCCGATCCCGAACGTCTGGGCCAGCAGCGCGACGGCGACTTCGTTGACCAGCGGCGAGGCGATGAGGAACGTCAGCGTCACCGCGAGCGGGATGCCCGCGCCCACGAAACCGATGAACAGCGGAATGGAGCTACAGCTGCAGAACGGGGTGACGGCTCCGAAGACCGCGGCGAGTAGCAGCGACAGGAGGATGGGCTTGCCGTCAAGGAAAGCACGGACGCGCTCGGGTCTCAGCGTCGTACGCAGCAGTCCGATCGCGAAGATCATGCCGACGAGAAGCAGGAGGATCTTGCTGACGTCGTAGAGGAAGAAGTGGATCGCGCCGGGCAGACGGTCGTCGAGCGACAGTCCGAGCACCCTCTCGAAGAGGGCGGTCCAGACCACCTCGTTCAGCGCATAGAGCAGCGCCCAGATCACGACGGCCCCGAGGAGCTTCCCAATGAGACGCCGGTCGGTGGGCGCAGACACGACGCTCATGCCTGACACCCCGCAAGCCGAGGGGCTGGGAGCGCCGCATGCATCCGGTCCAGCGCCCCGGGCGCCAGGGAGTAGTCCACCCAGCGGCCCCGTCGCGTCCCCGTGATGAGGTTTGCCTCGCGCAGCACGCGCAGGTGGTAGCTCAGCAGGTTGGGCGCGATCTCGATGCGCTCTTGCAGGTCACACACGCAGCGGCAGCGGCCAGCCAATTCGTCGAGGATCGCGTACCGGATCGGGTCGGCCACCGCCTGCAGAACGGCGAGCGCCTCAGAGGGCGCCAGCGTCGTCGTATCAACCGCGCTTGAATCAAGCATGCTTGAACTGTACGCCCGCCGATGCCCAAGGACGCCCGGGGGTGAGCTAAGCCGCCCCAGGCCCCAAGTGGCGGATCTGCTGGCATAGTCGCTGTCAGATCTGCCACTCGAGAGGGTGTCCTCGGCACACTTGACCCGAAACCCCTCACCCTATAAAGTTCACGTACACAACTAATAGACTTTCTCATCGAGGAGAAGACATGCAGGACCACAAGTTCTCCTTCGGCCTTTGGACCGTCGGCTGGCAGGGCACCGATCCCTTCGGCGGCAACACCCGTCGCGCGTTCGAGCCGTGGGAGTACGCCGACAAGCTCGCCGAGCTCGGCGCCTGGGGCATCACGTTCCACGACAACGACGTCTACGACTTCGACGCCGACGAGGCGACGGCGAAGGCGCGCGTGTCGCAGCTGAAGGACGCCGCGGACAAGGCCGGCCTCGTGGTCGAGATGGTGACCACCAACACGTTCAGCCACCCCATCTTCAAGGACGGCGGGCTCACCTCCAACGACCGCGGCGTGCGCCGGTTCGGGCTCAAGAAGATCCTCAACGCCGTCGACATCGCCGCCGAGGTGGGCGCCACCACCTTCGTCATGTGGGGTGGACGCGAGGGCGCCGAGTACGATTCCTCGAAGGACTACTTCGCAGCTCACGCTCGCTACGCCGAGGGCCTCGACACCGTCGCCGGCTACATCAAGGAGCAAGGCTACGACCTGCGCATCGGCCTCGAGCCGAAGCCGAACGAGCCGCGCGGCGACATCCTGCTGCCGACGATCGGCCACGCGCTGGGCCTCATCGCCACGCTCGAGCATGGCGACATCGTCGGCCTCAACCCCGAGGTCGGGCACGAGCAGATGGCCAACCTCAACTTCACGCAGGGCATCGCGCTCGCGCTGTACTGCGACAAGCTGTTCCACATCGACCTCAACGGCCAGCGCGGGCTCAAGTACGACCAGGACCTGGCGTTCGGTCATGGCGACCTCATGAGCTCGTTCTTCACCGTCGACCTGCTCGTCAACGGCTTCCCCGCCTCCCCCGACGCCCCGCGCTACACCGGCCCGATCCACTTCGACTACAAGCCGAGCCGCACCGAAGGCATCGAGGGCATCTGGGACTCCGCGAAGGCCAACATGGAGACGTTCAGCCTGCTGGCCGACCGCGCGAAGTCCTTCCGTGAGGACCCCGCCGTCCAGGAGCTCATGCGCGAAGCGTCCATCTTCGAGCTCACCGAACCCACCCTCGCCGAGGGCGAGACGGTCGCGGATCTGCGTCAGGCCGAGATGCCCGACCCGGCCGCGAAGGGCGAGCGCGAGTACCGCTTCGTCGAGCTGCAGCAGGCCGCCATGCGGCACCTGCTCGGGGCCTGAGGCTCCCCATGGCGCTCGTTGCGGGCGTGGACAGCTCCACCCAGTCCTGCAAGGTGCTCGTGGTGGACGCGGATTCCGGCGAGATCGTTCGCCAGGGGTCCGCGTCCCACCCCGCCGGCACCGAGGTGCATCCGGATGCCTGGTGGTCCGCGTTCCAGGAGGCAGCGGCAGCCGCTGAGGGTCTCGACGACGTCGAGGCCCTGAGCGTCGGTGGCCAGCAGCACGGCATGGTGGTGCTGGACGCGGACGGCGAGGTGATCCGTCCCGCTCTGCTGTGGAACGACACTCGGTCCGCCGACGCCGCCGCTGCACTCCGCCTCGAGTTCGACCAGTGGGCGGAGGTGACAGGCAGCCTCCCGCTGGCCTCGTTCACCAATACGAAGCTCCGCTGGCTGGCCGACGCCGAACCCGAGGGCGCCGCCCGCGTGGCCGCCGTCGCCCTCCCCCACGACTGGCTCACCTGGAAGATCCGCGGGCACCGGGATCTGGGCGAGCTCGTCACCGACCGCTCCGACGCGTCGGGCACCGGCTACTTCGACTCGTACCGCAACGAGTACCGCCCTGATCTGCTCAGCCTGGCGCTTCGGCGTCCGGCCGACGACGTCGTGCTCCCCCGCGTCCTCGGCCCGTGGGAGTCCGTCGAGGGCCCCGGCTTCGTCGTCGGTCCGGGCTGCGGCGACAACGCCGGCGCTGCGCTGGGCCTCGGCATGTCGGCCGGCGAGGTGAGCGTCTCCCTGGGCACGTCGGGCGTGGTGGCCGCAGTGTCGGCCAACCCCGTCGTCGATCCCTCGGGGCAGGTCAACGTGTTCGCCGACGCCACCGGACAGTGGCTGCCGCTCACCGCGACCCTCAACGCTGCCCGCATCCTCGACGCCGCCCGCGAGATGCTCGGCGTCGACCACGAGGAACTGTCCAGGCTCGCGCTGCAGGCCGAGCCCGGCGCGGGCGGGCTCACGCTCGTCCCCTGGTTCGAGGGCGAGCGGACCCCCAACCTGCCCGGAGCCAAGGCGTCCCTTCTGGGGGCGACGCTCGGCAACTTCACGCGCGAGAACCTCGCCCGCGCCGCCGTCGAGGGGCTGCTGGCGCTCATGGCCACCGGCGTCGACGGCATCGCCCAGCTGGGCGTGGAGGTGACGCGGGTCAAGCTCATCGGCGGCGCGTCGAAGTCCCGCGCGGTCCGCGAGATCGCCCCGAGCGTGCTCGGTGTGCCCATCGACGTCCCCGCATCGGCGGAGTACGTGGCGCTCGGGGCTGCACGGCAGGCCGCTTCGGCGCTGCACGGCGGCCACGTGGACTGGGCGCCCCGGGGAGTCGAGAGCTACGAGGCGGACCCCCGCCCCGAGGTCCTGGCCCGCTACCGCGACCTCTCCGACCGCCTGATCTCCGGGATGGGCTGGGCCTGACGAAGGCAGAGTATGGGCTGCGACGGCGAACCCGCCGTGGCAGCCCTTATCACATGGCTGGTCCATCACCCAAGAAATGACACAACTTGGTTACAAAGTCGGACTGTCGCTAGGCAGCCGTCGCTCGAAGGAGTAGACATTTGCCGACTGCACATGTCGGCCTTCGAGCCGCTGAACAGAACAGGACATCCCTATGCGCAGAGCCTCACGCTTGCTCGCTGCATCGGCCGTCGGCCTGAGCCTCCTGCTCACCGCCTGCGGATCCGATAGCGACCCGGCCGATCCGACCAGCACGACTGACTCGTCCGTGACCGCCACCGACGGCGCCACGACCGACCCCGCCACCGACGGCGCTGCTGCCGCCGGCGGCGAGATCGTCATCCGCGGCTGCACCCCCGAGAACCCGCTGGTTCCGGGCAACACCTCCGAGACCTGTGGCGGCGACATGGTGGACGCCATGACCGCCAAGCTCGTCGAGTACAACACGGAGACCTCCGAGCCAGAGATGGACATCGCCGAGTCGATCGAGTCCGACGACAACGTCACCTTCACCGTGAAGCTGAAGGAGGGCTACCTCTTCCATGACGGCACCGAGGTCAAGGCCCACAACTTCGTGGATGCCTGGAACTACACCGCCGCCTACGAGAACGGCCAGGCGGGCGCCTACTTCATGAGCGTCTTCAAGGGCGCATACGAGATGGCTGAGGAGGGCTCCACCACCACCGAGCTCGAGGGCCTGAGCGTCGTCGACGACTACACCTTCACCATCGAGACCACCGGCCCGGTCGGCAACCTGCCCGTCCGCCTCGGCTACTCGGCCTTCGCCCCGCTGCCCGACGCCTTCTTCGAGGATCCGGCCGCCTTCGAGGACGCCCCCATCGGCGCTGGACCGTTCAAGTTCGACTCCCAGTCGACCACCGAGTACGTCTTCACCAAGTTCGAGGACTACTCCGGCGAGAACGCCGCCAACGTGGACAAGCTGACCTTCCGCATCTACACCGATCCGGCAGCTGCCTACGCCGACGTCGTGGCCAACAACCTCGACTACACCAACGAGATCCCCGCCGACGTGCTCGTCGGTGAGCAGTACAAGGCCGATCTCCCGGATCGCAACCTGTCCCGCGAGTCGATGCGCTTCACCACCATGGTGTTCTCGCCCAACGACCCGCAGCTTGCGGACAACCTCGACCTGCGTCGCGCCATCTCCATGGCCATCGACCGCCAGCTGATCATCGACCAGATCTACAACGGCACCTACACCGCCGCCCACGGCTGGGCACCCAGCATCGTGTCCGGCGCTACGGACTCCGCCTGTGGCGAATGGTGTGACTTCGATCCCGAGGCAGCCAAGGCCCTCTACGACGAGGCCGGCGGGTACGACGGCACCCTGACCATCACCACCAACGGTGACGGCGCCCACAAGGAGTGGACCGAGGCCACCTGCAACTCGATCAAGAACACCCTCGGCGTCGAGTGCATCGTGAACCTCACCGTCGACTTCGCCACCTACAACGAGCAGATCGACAACAACGAGATCATGGGCCTGTTCCGCTCCGGCTGGCAGGGCGACTACCCGTCGCTCGAGAACTTCCTCGCCCCGATCTACGGCACCGGCGCCGACTCCAACTGGTCGCAGTACAGCAACCCGGCATTCGACGCGAAGCTGGCTGAGGCCAACGCCGCCGACACCACCGAGGCCGCTGACGCGCTCTACGCCGAGGCCGAGCAGATGCTCGGCGAGGATCTGCCCACCGCGCCGCTGTGGTACCCGCGCACGATCGTCGGCTACTCCGACCGCGTCGAGAACGTCCAGATCAACGCCTTCGGCGTGCTGGACTTCAGCGCGATCAGCGTGAAGCAGTGATCCGCTAACCAGCGCAAGCGCACCCTGTTGTGGCCGGTCGCCGAGCAATCGGCGGCCGGCCGCATCACTTCCCCTAGAGTTCAACCACTGACAACCTTCGAAAGCGGCGCCGATGGGTACATACGTACTGAGACGAGTGCTGCAGATGATCCCCGTGATCTTCGGCACCACATTCCTCATCTACTGGATGGTCTTCTCCCTCGGCGACCCGACCGTCGGCCGGTGCGGCGAACGCCCGTGCCCCGAGGCGTACGTGGCCCGGATCTACCAGGAGTACAACCTCGACAAGCCCCTTCCTGAGCAGTACGTGCGCTACATGGCCAAGGTGGCGCAGGGCGATCTGGGCACGAGCTTCAACGGCAACGAGGTCTCCGAGCAACTCGGCGACCGGTGGCCCGTCACCCTCCGACTCGCCACGATCGCCATCATGTTCGAGGCGTTGATCGGCATCGCGGCGGGCCTGCTGGCGGGGCTCAAACGACGAAGTTTTTGGGACTCGCTGGTCTTCGTCAGCACCCTGGTGATCATCTCGATCCCGTCCTTCGTCCTGGGTTCCGTGGCCCAGATGGTGTTCGGCGTCCAACTGAGCTGGTTCCCCGTCACCGCCACGCAGGGCACCTGGGGACAGCTGCTGCTCCCAGGGTTCGTGCTCGGCTCCCTGTCGATGGCCTACATTGCCCGCCTCACCCGTAACTCCCTCTCCGAGAACCTGTCGGCCGACTACGTGCGCACGGCCAAGGCCAAGGGACTGTCGTCCGGGCGCGTCGTCGGCGTGCACACCTTCCGCAACTCGCTGATCCCCGTGGTCACCTTCATCGGCGCCGACTTCGGAGCGCTGATGGGCGGCGCCCTCGTCACGGAACGGATCTTCAACATCCCCGGCATCGGCGGCTACATCTTCCACTCGATCACGACGAAGGACGCCACCGCAGTGGTCGGCACCATCACGATGCTGGTGCTGATCTTCCTGCTGATGAACCTGATCGTCGACCTGCTCTACGGAGCCCTTGACCCGAGGATCGCTCATGAGTGACCCCAACCTGACCCGCAACCAGCGCTCCGACCTCGTCGACCACGAGATGCCGAACGACGAGCTCGACGCCATCGAGCACCACGCGGTCAACCAGGACGCCCGCTCGCTGGGCCGCGACGCGTGGGAGGACCTGCGCAGCCGCCCAACCTTCTGGATCTCCTCGTTCCTCATTCTGGTCATGGTTCTGATGGCGGCCTTCCCCGACCTCTTCACGTTCTTCGCGCCGGCGCAGGACCCCGCCTATGCGCAGCTGATCAACGCGCGACAACCACCGTCGTCGGAGGCGTGGTTCGGGTACGACACCCAGGGCTACGACATCTACTCGCGCACCATCCACGGCGCCCGCGCCTCGATCCTCGTGGGCATCCTGACCACGCTCGGCACGATCCTGATCGGCGGCACCATCGGCCTGCTGGCCGGCTTCTACGGGGGCTGGCTCGACTCCCTGCTCTCGCGCGTCGGTGAGGTCTTCTGGTCCATCCCGCTGCTGCTCGGTGGCGTGCTGTTCATGACCAGCTTCCCGTCCAACGTCGAGACGCCCTACATGGTGGTGGTCGGCAAGGTCGTGTTGGTGCTCACCATCCTCGGCTGGCCGCGCATCGCCCGCATCATGCGCTCTGCAGTGCTCCAGGTGAAGTCGCTTGACTACGTGCAGTCGGCCCGAGCGCTCGGCGCCAGCCCGCTGCGCATCATCCTCAACCACGTGCTGCCCAACGCGTTCACCCCCGTGATCGTGGTGGCCACCATCGACCTCGGCGCCTACATCGCCACCGAGGCCACCCTGTCCTTCCTCGGCATCGGCCTCCAGCCCCCGACGATCTCCTGGGGCATCGCCATCTCCGACGCGTCCGCACTCGGCATGCTTCGGGCGGCACCCCACATGCTGCTGTTCCCGTCGATCTTCCTGTCACTGACGGTGCTGGCGTTCATCATGCTGGGCGACACGATCCGCGACGCGTTCGACCCGAAGGGACGGTGACCGATGGCCAAGCAAGCCGCAGCCAACTTCATCGAGGTTGAGCGCTGGACCGCAGAGAGCGGACCGCTGCTGGACGTCCGCGACCTGACCGTCGAGTTCCGCACCCGCGAAGGCGTGGCCAAGGCAATCAACGGGGCCAGCTTCACGCTTGACCGCGGCGAGTCCCTCGCCATCCTGGGCGAGTCAGGGTCCGGCAAGTCCGTGACCGCGCAGGCGATCATGGGCATCCTCGACTCCCCTCCCGGCTTCGTCACCGGCGGCGAGGTCATGTTCCGTGGCGTCGACCTGCTGAAGCTTCCCGAGGACAAGCGCCGCCAGGTGCGCGGCCGTCGCATCTCGATGATCTTCCAGGACGCGCTCAGCGCGCTGAACCCGGTGTTCACCGTGGGCTGGCAGATCGCCGAAATGTTCCGGATCCACAAGGGAATGAACCGTTCGGACGCACGCGATGCTGCCGTCCAACTCATGGAGCGGGTCAACATACCCGCCGCCAGGGAGCGCGCCGGCAACTTCCCGCACCAGTTCTCGGGTGGCATGCGCCAGCGCATCATGATCGCGATGGCCATCGCCCTGGACCCGGAGATCCTCATCGCCGACGAGCCCACCACGGCCCTTGACGTCACCGTGCAGGCCCAGATCATGGACCTGCTCCGCGAACTCCAGGCCGAGACGGGCATGGGGCTCATCCTCATCACCCACGACCTCGGCGTGGTGGCCGACGTCGCCGACCGGATCAACGTGATGTACGCCGGCCGGATGGTGGAAAAGGCCGATGTGCTGGACCTCTACTCAAACCCGGCCCACCCGTACACCGAGGGCCTGCTCGAGTCGATACCCCGCCTCGACCAGACCACGGGCGACCTGCAGGCCATCGGCGGCCTCCCGCCGAACCTCACCAAGATCCCCCCGGGCTGCGCCTTCAACCCGCGCTGCCGCTACGCGCGCGACATCTGCAAGGTGGATCCGGTGCCGCCGGTGATCGATCTGGGCAACGGCCGCACGAGCGCCTGCCACTTCACCCGCGAACTGCTGGCGGGGTCGCTCACCCCCACCGTCTCGAGCACGGAGGTCACCGATGAGTGAAGACATCATCCTCAGGGGAACTGACCTGAAGAAGCACTACCCCATCAAGAAGGGCGTGCTGCGCCGCACCGTCGGCCACGTCAAAGCCGTCGATGGCGTCTCCTTCGAGCTCCGCCGGGGCGAGACCCTCGGCGTCGTCGGCGAGTCCGGCTGTGGCAAGTCCACGCTCGGCCGCCTGCTGGTCCAGCTCGAGGAGCCCACCGAGGGCTTCGTCGAGATGGAGGGCCGCCAGATCAAGGCGGGTGCCGAGATGCGCAGGGCGCGTCGCGATATCCAGATCGTGTTCCAGGACCCGTACACGTCGCTCAATCCGCGGATGACGGTGGGTGACATCATCGCCGAGCCGCTCCGCATTCACAAGGATGAGCTGGACCTCAAGGGCGGCGAGCGCCGTCGCGTCCAGGAGCTCCTCGACCAGGTAGGCCTCAACCCGGAACACATCAACCGCTACCCGCACCAGTTCTCCGGCGGCCAGCGCCAGCGCATCGGCATCGCCCGTGGCATCGCGCTGAACCCCAAGGTGCTGGTGTGTGACGAGCCGGTCTCGGCGCTCGACGTGTCCGTGCAGGCGCAGGTGGTGAACCTGTTCGAGCGGCTGCAGCGGGAGCTGGGGCTGAGCTACGTGTTCATCGCCCACGACCTTGCGGTGGTGCGCCACATCTCGCACCGCGTCGCGGTGATGTACCTCGGCCAAATGGTCGAGGTGGGTGAGAAGGATCAGATCTACGGCTCACCCATGCACCCTTACACCCAGGCGCTGATGTCGGCGGCCCCCGTGCCGGATCCCGTGCAGCAGGCCAAGCGCGAGCGCATCGTGCTCGTCGGCGACGTGCCCTCGCCGGCGAACCCACCGTCCGGCTGCCGCTTCCACACGCGCTGCTGGAAGGCCCAGGAGATCTGCGCCACCAAGACTCCCCTGTTGGAGATCAAGGGCGAGGGCGCGGACGCCCATCCCGCTGCCTGCCACTTCGCCGAACCGATGGCCGAGGTGGTCCACGCCTAACCAGCTATTTAGTTGTTCGGTAGAGTTTAATTGGGTCCCCGACGGCACCGTCGACTACCGCACCTTCCGCTTCCCCGGCGGCGAGGAGGACGTGCGCATCCGCGGCCTGCACCCAATGTCGGGCCGCCGCCTCGACCTGTGGCGCCTGCGCGAGTTCGACCTCACCCGCCTGCCCGCCCCCGAGGAGGTGCTGCTGCTCGAGTGCGTGGCCAAGTCCAACCCGGACGACCGCCGCCTCGTCGCGATGGCGCAGGTGCGCCAGCTCGCCGTCGTGCGCGACGACGAGGGCAAGCTCCTGGCCCTCCCCCACGCCGAGCGCGCCGTCGCCAACTGCCTCGAGGCCATCCGCCGTACCCGCTCCGCACGCGGCTCGGCCGGCAGCAAGCTCGACATGAACCACGTCTGGGTGCACGTCTGGCCGGTCATCGACCTCGACCTCGAGGACATCGTCCCGCTCCAGAACAAGATCACCCCCCTCTCCGACGGCGCCGGCATCGAGGAGGTCCTGTGCCAGGGCCGCTTCCGTCGCGGCGAGACCGTCGTGCCTCTGTCGGTGCGCTTCCACGCCCAGCCGGGCGCCGGCGTGACCGCGTCGGTGACCCCGCCGCCGTCGGAACCGCTGAAGCCGCTCGACGACTACACGGGCAAGGTCATGCGCGCCCGCCGCCGTGGGCTGGTCTACCCGTACGAGCTGTCCGAGGCGCTGGCCGGCGACGGCGGCTCCACCGTCGAGCTCGACCTCGACGCGAACGGCCGCCTGGTGCCCGTGGATCGGGAGCCGGGTCGCAACAAGGCCGGCATCATCTGCGCCAAGGTCACCACCCCCACTCCGCTGCACCCCGAGGGCGTCACGCGCGTCGTCCTCTCCGGCGATCCGACGAAGGGGCTCGGCGCCGTCGCGGAGGCCGAGTGCTCCCGCGTCATCGCCGCCATCGACCTCGCCGAGGAACTGGGCGTGCCCGTCGAGTGGTACACGCTGAGCTCGGGCGCGCGGATCTCCATGGAGTCCGGCACCGAGAACATGGACTGGGTGGCCGCGGCGCTGCGTCGGATCATCGAGTTCACGCAGAAGGGCGGCGAGATCAACGTCGTCGTCGCGGGCATCAACGTCGGCGCCCAGCCGTACTGGAACGCCGAGGCCACGATGCTCATGCACACCAAGGGCATCCTCGTCATGACGCCGGACTCGGCCATGGTGCTGACGGGCAAGCAGTCGCTGGACTTTTCCGGCGGCGTGTCCGCGGAGGACAACTACGGCATTGGCGGCTACGACCGCGTCATGGGCCCCAACGGTCAGGCGCAGTACTGGGCGCCCAACCTGGGCTCCGCGATGGGCATCCTGCTGGGCCACTACGACCGCACCTACGTCGCGCCGGGCGAGGACGGTCCCCGACACGCCCCGACGGCGGACCCGTCCGACCGCGACGTCTCGGACTTCCCACACCACGCGGCCGGCTCCGACTTCTCGACGGTGGGCCAGATCTTCTCCGCCGAGCACAACCCGGACCGGAAGAAGGCCTTCGACATCCGCACCGTCATCGCGGCGGTGTGCGATCAGGACCACCCGAGGGTCGAGCGCTGGGCCGGCATGGCCGACGCCGAAACCGCCGTCGTCATCGACGCGCGCATCGGCGGCCACTCGGTGAGCGTGCTCGGCATCGAGTCGCAGCCGGTGGTCCGCGCGGGCTTCCCGCCCACCGACGGACCGGACACCTTCACCGCCGGCACGCTGTTCCCGCGCTCGTCGAAGAAGGCCGCGCGCGCCATCAACGCTGCGTCGGGCAACCGCCCGCTCGTGGTGCTGGCCAACCTGTCTGGGTTCGACGGGTCGCCTGAGTCGATGCGCAACCTGCAGCTCGAGTACGGCGCCGAGATCGGCCGGGCCATCGTCAACTTCGACGGCCCCATCGTCTTCGTCGTCATCTCGCGTTACCACGGCGGCGCGTTCGTCGTGTTCTCCAAGACGCTCAACGAGAACATGACGGTGCTCGCCATCGAGGGCTCGTTCGCCTCGGTCATCGGCGGCGCCCCGGCGGCGGCGGTGGTCTTCGCCGGCGACGTCGCGAAGCGGACCGGCGCGGACCCCCGCGTCGCGGACCTGGAAGCTCAGCTGCGCGCGTCCTCCCCTGCGGACCGGGCCGAGCTGCAGTTGGCCCTGGCCGACGCGAAGGCGGCGGTGCGCGCGGAGAAGATCTCCGAGGTCGCGGCCGAGTTCGACGGCGTGCACAACATCCACCGCGCGGTGGAGGTCGGCTCGGTCGACCGGGTGATCTCGACGGCGGAGCTGCGCCCGTCGATCATCGAGACGATCGAGGCGTATCGGGCCTGACGTCGCGGTCCGCACGCCGTCCACCCCCACTGTCCAGCCGGCCTCGTCGAGGAGGGCACGCGCACGATCAGGGTCGTAGACCAGGTCGTCCTTCAGCTCGGGGCGGTGGCCCGGAGTCGCCGGGGAGAGGTTGCCGCTCGCCTGCTGGTAGACCCCGAAGTACAGGGCCTCGACGATGGTCGCGACGTTGACCGAGCTGACGAACGCCTCACGGACCAAGGGGTCAGCGAACAAACGCTGCTGGTTGAAGTAGAGCTGGTAGGGCGACCCGGACTGCGCCACGGCGTGGAACTCGAGCGATGGATCGGCCTCGGTGCGCTCGGCTTCGGTCTGCGGGACTGCGCCCAGCGCTTGGATGCGATCCGATCGCAGGGACCCGAGGCGCACCGTCGGGTCGGGCATGATCTGGTACCGAAGCTTGGACAGGTAGGCCGGCCCCCCCGCCCCTCCCAAGGCCTGACGCCAACCTTCAACTCTGTTGACCTGCCGATTCCGGAGGCACCAGCCCTACAGGGCTGGCGCTCTCCAGAACGGCAGGCGGATCGGGTCGACGGTTGACGTGAATTCGTGGGCCTAGATGACCTGCTCGAGTTCGCCCACGCGCAGCGACCGCACGAAGGCGACGCCGAACGCCAGCACGGGGATCGCCAGGAGCGCCCCGAGGATGCCCGAGATGATCGCGCCCGCAGTGATGCCCAACAGAACCGCCAGCGGGTGCAGGTCCACGGCCTTGCCCATGACGAGCGGCTGCAGGAACGTGCTCTCGAGCTGCATCACCAGGATGACCGCGCCCAGCATGATCAGCGCGCTCACCCACCCATGGGTGACGAGCGCCAGCATGACCGCCACCGCGCCGGCCAACGTCGCACCCACGATCGGGATGAAGGATAGGAAGAACGTCAGCGCGAACAGTGCCGCGACCAACGGCACGCGCAGGATCAGCGCGGCGAGCGCGACGCCGGCCGCATCGACGGCGGCGACGATCACCGCGGAGCGCATGTACGCCACCAGAGACGTCCAGCCGCGCAGCGCGGCCCGGTCCACCGAGGCCCGGTAGTGGCGCGGGAGGAGCACCTCGACGGCGCCTGTGAAGATCCGACGTCCCTGATAGGCGAAGAAGAAGGCCGCGACCAGCGCCGTCGCGAGGCCCGCGAAGAAGTTGCCGAACGCGGCGCCCACCGAGGCCGCCGCCCCGGCGAGCGCGGAGGACTGGCCCTGTAGCCATGCCGTGCCCTGGGCGATCCAGTCGTTCAGGCGATCCTGATCGATGCCGAACGGGAGGGTGGCCAGCCACGCGACCAGCGCCTGGAAGCCCTCGCGCGACTGCACCAG
The DNA here is from genome assembly GCF_001997295.1 of Tessaracoccus flavus. Lineage (NCBI taxonomy): Bacteria > Bacillati > Actinomycetota > Actinomycetes > Propionibacteriales > Propionibacteriaceae > Tessaracoccus > Tessaracoccus flavus. Next base: position 3,183,563 of record NZ_CP019605.1, on the reverse strand, counting down.
CAGCGCCGGCCACTCCGCCGCGACCTGCGTGCCGACGAACGTCAACAGGCCGCCGACCACGACGACGAGCAGCAGCAGCGACACGATCGCGACCAGCGCGGGCGGCCAGCCCCACCGTCGCAGCAGCGTCACAACCGGGTACAACATGGCGGCGAGCAGGATGGCGATGCCCACCGGAACCGTGATCTGCGAGAAGTACGCGAGCACCTGGAAGATCGCCACGACGGCCACGCCGAGCAGGAGGAGCCGCCATGCGTAGCCGGCGGCCACGGTGAGGCCGCGCGGGATCTCGGGCTCGAGGTCGGCGCGCTTGTCCTCCTCCGGCGCCTGAGGCACCTGGACGATGACCGGCTGCACGGGGGGCGGTGGCGTCGGTCCGAAGACTCGGCGCAGCGCTGGGATCAAGGACACGGTGGACTCCTTCCGGCGGCCACAGCCTATCCGCCGGGCGCCTCACCGCCGGCGTCCGGCCCACGACGCGCATCCTGCGGGCGGGCCATCCGTGACACGCGAGTGACCTAGGCTGGGTCAATGGCGATGACGGCGAGCACCACCTCCAACTACTCACAGCCACGGGAACGCGTCTTCAACTGGTTCTTGGCACGGGGTGCGTCGGTGCGGATGTCACCGCCCGGGAGCATGGAGGTGATCTCCGGCAACCCAGACACGACGGTCGTGGACGAGGAGGTCGTGGTCAAGAGCAGCCACCCTCTGCTCGGCGTGCTCCCCGGCGCGAAGATGTTGCCGATGGGCAAGGTCAAGCTGCGCCTCACCGGCTTGGACCCGACGCTCCAATGGCGGGGCGTCGTTCCGTGCCGTCATCCACGAAGGGGAAGTCGCCCATGTATCCATTCCCTCAGGACGGCCCCGTCGCTGATCCGGGCCTCCGTCACCGCCGCGCGCACACAGAGGTGGTCATCCGGGACGCTGCTGGCGACCCGATGGCCAGCGCCGAGGTGACCGTGCGCCACGTGGGTCACGAGTTCGGCTTCGGAGCATCCGCGTTCGAGTTCATCCCGCTGGCCACCGGCGCGCTCGAGGGGGACGATCGCGAGCTGTACGAGCGGGTGTCCGACCTGTGGCTCGAGGTGTTCAACGCCGGGACGCTGCCGTTCTACTGGGGCCAGTTCGAGGCCGAGCGTGGCCGGACCGCGACGGAGGCGCTGACGGCGACCGCCCGCTGGCTGCGCGACCGGGGCGTCACCCTCAAGGGTCACCCGCTGGTCTGGCATACCCTGACCGCGCCGTGGTTGGACGAGCTCACCGTTCCCGAGGTCGAGGCCGCCCAGCGCGAACGGATCCGTCGGGAGGTCGCCGAGTTCGCCGGGCTCATCGACACCTGGGACGCCATCAACGAAGTGGTGATCATGCCCCACTTCGACAAGTACCCCAACGGCATCACCCGGCTCAGCCGCGAGCTGGGGCGCATCGAGACAGTGCGGCTGGCCTTCGACGAGGCGCGCTCGGCCAACCCGAACGCAACACTCCTCATCAACGACTTCGATCTCGGGTTCGGCTACGACGCCCTCCTCGAAGGGCTGCTGGCAGCCGGTGTCGAGATCGACGCCGTCGGGCTGCAGACGCACATGCACCAGGGCTACCGCGGCGAGGAGGAGACCCTCGAGATCATCGACCGGTTCGCCCGGTACGGACTGCCGATCCACTTCACCGAGACCACGCTCGTCTCGGGCCACCTGATGCCCGAGCACATCGTCGACCTCAACGACTACGTGGTGGACAGCTGGCCGAGCACCCCCGACGGCGAAGAACGCCAGGCCGACGAGCTCACCCGCCACGTCCGGACACTGTTCTCACACCCGTCGGTGAAGTCGTTCACGTACTGGAATGCGTGGGACCGCGACTCCTGGCTCGGAGCCCCCTCCGGCATCATCCACGCCGACGGGACCCCCAAGCCCGCGTTCGAGGCGCTGCGCAGGCTCGTGACAGAGGAATGGCACACGCCCGAGCAGACGCTGCGCACGGACGATCAGGGACGTATCCGCGTCGAGGGCTGGCGCGGCCGCTACGAGGCGACCGCCGCCGGCCGTACGACGCAGTTCACCCTCGCCCCCTGAGCAGCGACGAGCGCTCTGCGCGAAGAGCGTCCGCCGAAGGGCGGTCCCTGAGCAGCTCGCGAGGAACGAGCGAGCGTCCGTCGAAGGGTAACGGCCTTGTCGCCTCCCGCCGCCCCCAACCACCAGGGCGGCGACCACACTCACGGCCGTAACCCTTCGACAAGCTCAGGGGGCTCAGGGGGCGGACAGCAGGTCGATCGGCGTCATGGGGCGATCCTCACGGCGGGCCGCGACGAACTCAAGCACCGTCTCGTACCAGAGCTTCGCGTGCTGCGGCGTGAGGATCCAGTGGTTCTCGTCCGGGAAGTACAGGAACCGGTGCGGCAGGTCCGCGGGGTCACCGTCGTGGTTACTGACCAGCGCCCACCAGAGCGCCAGACCTTCGCCGATCGGCACCCGGTAGTCCTTGTCGCCGTGGATGACCAGCATCGGAGTGACGATCTGCTCGGCGAACTGGTGGGGAGAGTAGGCCCGCATCATCTCCGGCGACATCTCGCGGCTCCAGTACCAGGGGGCATCAGTGGTGGGCCCGAAGCTGGTGAGGTTCCACAGCGACGCGTGGCTGACGATCGCCTTGAAGCGGCCGGTCTGCGTGGCGATCCAGTTGGCCATGTAGCCACCGAAGGATCCGCCCATCATCACGGTCGAATCGTCGCGGATGTCGTCGCGGGCCTCGACGGCGTCGGTGAGCGCCATGACGTCGGTGAACGGCTCCGCCCCCCACCGTCCCCAGCCCCGCTGGATGAAGCTCTGTCCGTAACCGGTGGAGAGCGCTGGATCGGGCAACAGCACCGCCTGGCCGCGGGACGCCAGGAGCCAGGGACACCAGCGCCACGACCACGCGTTCCACGAGTTGAGCGGACCACCGTGCACCCACAGCGTGAGCTCGGCCGGCTGCTTCGCGGAGGTGCCCTCGGGCAACACCAGCCAGCCCGCGACCCTCGTCCCGTCGGAGGCGGCGGTCTCGACGCGTTCCAGGCGGCCGGGCACCTCGGGGTACTCGACCGGTGACGGCAGCACGACCGTGGCACCGGACGCTGCATCGATCGCGACGACCTCGCCCGGGTGCGCGTAGGAGGTGCGCAGCGCATAGAGCCGGGAGCCGTCGGGGCTCCGCACCACCGACGAGTGCGCGCCGTCGCCCGTCAGCCGCCGCACGTCGCCGCTGGCCACGTCGACGGCGAACACGGGGCACGCGCCATCCTCGTCGGCCAGCGCGTAGACCGTGCTGCCGTCCGGGGAGAACGCCACGGGAGACGGCCACCGGTCCCAGTCCTCCGCCAGCGGGCGACCGTGCCCGGAGGCCACGTCGATGATCCACAGGGTCGGCCGGGGGGCGCGTTCGGCCGTCGAGCGGGCGGAACGCACGCACACCAGGGTCCGCGAATCGTCGCTGAACACGGGGCTGCCGAACTCGTAGCCGGGATCCACCGCGACCGTGCGCCGCTGACCGCTCGCCACGTCGATCAACTCCAGCTGGGTCGTCGTCTCGCCGCGCGATCCGGCGACCCCCCACTCGACGGCGAGGCTCCGCCCATCGCGCGAGAGGGTAGCTCCCCGCACCGCGCGGCCGACGTCGCCGGTCAGGTCCCGCAGGTCCTCGAGCGTGCGCTCGCCCTCGGTGCCGCCGAGGCTCGCCACCTTGAGACGGGTCGACTCGGGGCCGAGGTCGTGGTCCCAGTACCGCACGGGATGGCCGGAGTGCAGGATCGCATTGATCTTCTTCTTTGTCCGCTTCTCCCGCAGCTCGGCGTCGGCCTCTTCGCCGTCGACCCCGGCGTGCATGAGGACACCCACGACCACCGTGTCGCTCTCAGGGCTGGTGAGCACGTCACCCCAGCCGCCATCGCGGCGCGCCAGCACGTACGCCTCCCCACCTCCGGCGGGCAGGCACCACAGAGCCGTGGTGCTCTTCTTGGGCGGTTCCTCCCCCGAAGCGGGGACGTCGCGCTTCGAGGTGAACAGCAGCGACCCATCGGGCAGGAAGCCGGAGGCCGCCTCGCCCTCCACGGAGCGCGTGTAGCGGGAGGTGGCGCGCTCGCCGTGAGCTGGCTGCACAACAGCCATTACGCCCAATCAACTGGTGCAGTCGTCTTCTGAAAATGACATTTGGTATCTCTCATAAACGGATGTTTTTGAGAGAACTATCTTCGGCCTTCACACGCACGAAAGGCGGCGAAGCTCCGCCGTTAATCCGTCCGCCGGAGATCTCGCCCAGGCAGGCTGAAGGCCGAGCAAGCCTGACAGGCCCGAAAAGCCCGGCACGGGCGTCGGCGGCGATGACGGCGGCGGCATTATCCAGGGTTGATGATGGAAGTGGAGGATATCGACAACCTCTCGCGCAACCAAGACATCGCGGTCGGACTGCAAGTGATCTTGAAGCCACGGGCCCGTCCCACCCCGACATGGACCTCGATGCCCGAACGGACGTTAGATTTCGAGTTCTAGGCGTTCTGCGATGAAGGTTGGATCCCAGCCGGGATTGAAAGTGTCGACGTGGGTGAATCCGAGCCGCTCGTATAGGCCACGCAGGTTCGGGTGGCAGTCGAGCCGCAGCTTGGCGCACCCCTGCGTTCGCGCGGCATGGCGGCAAGCCTCGATCAGCGCGGAGCTGACACCCCGGCCCGCATGTGTCCGTCGCACCGCGAGCTTGTGCAGATATGCGGCCTCCCCCTTGAGGGCGTCGGGCCAGAACTCGGGATCCTCGGCCGACAAGGTGCAACAGCCGACGATGCCGTCGCTGCAACTCGCGACTAGGAGCTCGGATCTCAGGACGAAGGTCTCCGCGAATGTCCGGTCGATCCGCGCGACGTCCCAGGCGGGCGTTCCCTTGGCGGACATCCACGCCGCAGCGTCGTGCATCAGCCGCACAACCTCGTCGATATCACCCGAGCAGGCGACCCGAACGTTCGGAGGCTCCTCGCTGTCCATTCGCTCCCCTGGCGCGGTATGAACCGCCGCCTCATAGTGCAGTTTGATCCTGACGAGCCCAGCATGTCTGCGCCCACCTTCGCGGAACCTGACCAGGGTCCGCTAGCGGGCGGCCGGAAGGTGAATGCTAGGCATGATCTAACCCTCGGTCTCTGGCGTCGCGACTGCGAAATTTCGCGAGGGTTTCCGAGATGGTGATTGCGCTTCGCAGATCTCCAGGCGCGTGGGTGCGGACGTAGTCAGCGCCATTGCCGATCGCGTGAAGTTCCGCCGCAAGGCTCGCTGGACCCAGATCCTTTACAGGAAGGCCAACGGTGGCGCCCAAGAAGGATTTCCGCGACACCGAGACCAATAGCGGAAGCCCCAACGCCGACTTCAGCTTTTGAAGGTTCGACAGCACGTGCAGCGATGTTTCCGGTGCGGGGCTCAAGAAAAATCCCATCCCCGGATCGAGGATGAGCCGGTCGGCAGCGACCCCGCTCCGTCGCAAGGCGGAAACCCGCGCCTCGAAGAACCGCACAATCTCGTCGAGCGCGTCTTCGGGTCGAAGGTGACCGGTGCGGGTGGCGATGCCATCCCGCTGCGCTGAGTGCATAACCACCAGCCTGCAGTCCGCCTCAGCAATATCGGGATAGAGCGCAGGGTCAGGAAATCCTTGGATATCGTTCAGGTAGCCCACGCCGCGCTTGAGCGCATAGCGCTGGGTTTCCGGTTGGAAGCTGTCGATTGAAACACGGTGCATCTGATCGGACAGGGCGTCTAAGAGCGGCGCAATACGTCTGATCTCATCGGCCGGCGATACAGGCCTCGCGTCCGGATGGCTGGCGGCCGGTCCGACATCCACGACGTCTGATCCGACTCGCAGCATTTCGATCGCCGCGGTGACAGCGCCGGCGGGGTCTAGCCGCCGGCTCTCATCGAAGAAGGAGTCCTCGGTGAGATTCAGAATGCCGAACACCGTCACCCTGCTGCGTAACATCGTTGCTGCTCCATAACATCAAACATCGACCCACGGCGTAACGCGCTTGCTGCTTGGATGCCCGAGGCATAGACTGTACAAAAAAACAGTCATAACAAGCCATGAAAACCGCCACTGCGCCGTTACCACCGCTGCGTTCGGTCAAGGTTCTGGACCAGTTGCGTGAGCGCATACGCTACTTGCATTACAGTTTACGAACCGAACAGGCTTATGTCCACTGGGTTCGTGCCTTCATCCGTTTCCACGGTGTGCGTCACCCGGCAACCTTGGGCAGCAGCGAAGTCGAGGCATTTCTGTCCTGGCTGGCGAACGAGCGCAAGGTTTCGGTCTCCACGCATCGTCAGGCATTGGCGGCCTTGCTGTTCTTCTACGGCAAGGTGCTGTGCACGGATCTGCCCTGGCTTCAGGAGATCGGAAGACCTCGGCCGTCGCGGCGCTTGCCGGTGGTGCTGACCCCGGATGAAGTGGTTCGCATCCTCGGTTTTCTGGAAGGCGAGCATCGTTTGTTCGCCCAGCTTCTGTATGGAACGGGCATGCGGATCAGTGAGGGTTTGCAACTGCGGGTCAAGGATCTGGATTTCGATCACGGCACGATCATCGTGCGGGAGGGCAAGGGCTCCAAGGATCGGGCCTTGATGTTACCCGAGAGCTTGGCACCCAGCCTGCGCGAGCAGCTGTCGCGTGCACGGGCATGGTGGCTGAAGGACCAGGCCGAGGGCCGCAGCGGCGTTGCGCTTCCCGACGCCCTTGAGCGGAAGTATCCGCGCGCCGGGCATTCCTGGCCGTGGTTCTGGGTTTTTGCGCAGCACACGCATTCGACCGATCCACGGAGCGGTGTCGTGCGTCGCCATCACATGTATGACCAGACCTTTCAGCGCGCCTTCAAACGTGCCGTAGAACAAGCAGGCATCACGAAGCCCGCCGGTCAAGTCCAGTGGAGTGGTGTAGCGGTTCCTTCGTCTAGGCGGTGAGGGCGAGGGGTTCGGTCACCTCCTCAACGGCGTTGGTGATGGTGCTGAGTCGGCATCGTGCGAGGACGTCGAGGCCGAGGTAGCGGCGCCCTTCTGCCCACTCATCGGTCTGCTCGGCCAAGACAGCGCCGACGAGGCGGATGATCGCTTCCCGGTTGCGGAAAGTCCTCCCTGCGTCCGCTGATGGCCGGCAGCAGCCCGTCGTTGCCTGATGGATCCAACCCCTCCGCTGCTATAGTGCAGTCGGCTTCTGACGTTCAGTGCAGCCGTCTTCTGAAAACGACACCACCCTGCCCTTTCCCTGGCGTTTTTTGTCGCGTGTTTTAGTTGCATGAAATAGAATACTTGCGACTAGAACCGGAGACATTACGCCATGAAAGACAAGAGCGCCGCCGCTGGCCTGCTGCTGGGATATGCCCGCGTCAGCACCGACGACCAGGACTTGACCAACCAACGCGCCGAGCTGCACGCCGCAGGCTGCACGCGCATCTTTGCCGAGAAGATCACCGGCACCAGGCGCGACAGGCCCGAGCTGGCCCGCGTGCTCGATCACTTGCGCCCTGGCGATGTTGTGACTGTGACCAGGCTTGACCGCCTGGCCCGCAGCACCCGCGACCTGCTGGACATTGCCGAGCGTATCCAGGCGGTCGGCGCGGGTTTGCGCAGCCTGGCCGAGCCGTGGGCCGACACCACCACCCCGGCCGGCCGCATGGTTCTGACCGTGTTTGCCGGCATCGCCGAGTTCGAGCGTTCCCTAATCATCGACCGCACCAGGAACGGCCGGGAAGCGGCCAAGGCCCGAGGCGTGAAGTTCGGCCCGCGCCCTACCCTCACCCCGGCGCAGATCGAGCACGCCCGCGAGCTGATCGACCGTGACGGCCGGACGGTGAAGGAAGCGGCCGAGCTGCTGGCCGTGCATCGTTCGACCCTTTACCGGGCGCTGGCGCGTGGCGAGGAAGTGACAAAGACCGAGGCCCGCCGACGTGGTGCGTTCGCCGAGGACGCATTGAGCGAAGCCGACGCCCTGGCGGCCGTCGATGATGAACGCCAGGAAGAAGGCCCCGCGTTCCTCGATGGCGACGGCCCGGCCGCCGACCTGCCGCCGCCGCCGTATCGAACGCAGAGCCTGCCGCAAATCCTGGCGGCCCTCCCCGATGACGAGCTGGCGAGCTGAACACGATGGTTTACGGGCAGACAGTCGAGCTGCGCGCCGATCCTACCCAGGACGACACCGACCGCTACGGCCGACTGCTGCGCCACGTCTACATCGACGGGCAGAGCGCAGCCGTCGTGCTGCTCGAAGCAGGAGCCGCGCACGAGTACACCTACGATGCGCCCTACATCGGCCAGGCCGAGCACCGCGACGCTGAGCACACAGCGCAGGCCGACGCGCTGGGAATGTGGGGGAGCTGCACCGGATAATCCGCCGAAACCATAGACACAACTAGACCTATTAGGTACAATAGACCTATAAACCCCATAACCCCGAAATCAAACCGAGAGGAAACATCATGACCAGCTACATCAACTTCACCGGGAACCTGGCCAAGGCGCCCGAGCTGCGCACTGACAAGAACGGCCGCCCCTACACCTTTGCCCGCGTGATCCGCACGGATCGCGTGAACAAGGGCGGCGAGTTCGAGGACGGCGGCACCGAGGGCTACGACGTTGCAGTCTGGGGAGCCGACGCCGAGGCGCTGTGCGACCTGGCTGAGCGTTGCGGGAACGTGCGTGTGAACGTCGCGGGCGAAGAGGTGCTGGACACCTACACGAACGACGAGGGAGTGACCCGCACCGTGCGCAAGGTGAACGATGCAGAAATCACCGTGAGCCTGCGCGGCCAGACCGTCACCGTCGAGCGCCGTAACTAGGCTGCCGAGATAGTGGGCTGCCAGAGCGCAGCCCACTATCTGCCCCCAATAGGGGTATTAGTACCATTAGACCTGAAAGAAGGGCACCATGATTCTCGCGTACTGCAACCAGAAAGGCGGAGTGGGGAAGTCCACCACCGTCTACCACCACGCCCGCGCCGCGATCCTCGACGGACAGCGCGTGCTCGTGATCGACGCCGACCCGCAGGGCAACATCACCAGCGTTCTCACCGAAGACATGCAAGAGGGCGACGTTGGAGTGGCCGACGCACTCAGCAGCCGCAGCAGCGACACCCTGGCCGACGTGCTCGTGCCCGGTATCTGGGAAGGCCTCACGGTCGCGCCGACCGTGGGCGACAACCTGGCCGACGTGCGCAACGAACTCGTTATCTCATCGGAGCCAGGCCGCGAATCGCGGCTGCGCGCGCAGCTCGCCGCGATCCAGACCGAATATGACCTGGTGCTCATCGACTGTGGCCCCGCTATCGACCCGTTGACGATCAGCGCACTCACGGCAGCCGACGCCGTCGTGATCGTCTCACAGTCGAAGCTGTGGAGCGTCAACGGCCTGGCGAAGCTGATGAACACCGTGAGCCTGGTGCGCGAGCACTACAACCCGCGGCTCACAGTCGCCGGACTCGTGCTCAACGCCCACGAAGCGCACACACTCGCCGGAGGCCACTGGGCCGACGAGCTGACGGCAGCCGCCGAAGCTGCGCAGCTCCCGATTCTCACCCCACCCGTACCGAAGCGGCAGGCAATCGCAGATGCCACCGAAACGGCCCGAGGCCTAGACGAGGGCGACGCGCAGGCGCGCGAGCTTGCCGCGATCTACGCCGCACACATTGACCAGCTCAAGAAGGGAACTGCTCATGTCTAAGAAACCCGAACGCCGACGCTCGCAGCTCAGCGGCCTGTCGCCCGTAGCGCCGACGAGCGGCCGCGTCGAGCCAGAGAAGCCGGCCCCTGAGAGTGCAGCACCCGCAGCGGCCGCGCCCGCTGCGCCAAAGCGCACCGTGGCGGCCGCCAGCTCGAAGCCTGGCACCCGCACGAAGATGGGCTATTACGCCGCACCAGAGGACAGCGAACGCATCCGCGCAGCGTTCATCGCAGCGAGGAACGCAGGGCGGCCGTATCGGTCACTCTCTGACTTCCAGCTCGAAGCGATCCTTGACCAGGTAGTGCGGCTCGAAGCCGAACTGAACGGCGGCCGACCGTTCGAGGGCGCACCCGCGCACAGCCTGTCACCCGGCCGCCCGATGGAGTAGGGGAGTAACCACAATGGCAATCAACGAGGAACAGCGGCAGCTCGAAATCGCCGCCGAGGTCGAAGAGCTGGCGCGCACGCTCGCGCACTCAACTCGAGCTGTACCGCACCCGATCGACTCATACCGACTGCTCGGTGAGCTGGGCGCAACCATCGACCATTTGGCGCAGGTGATCGACCAGCTCGGCAAGTGGCACAGCCGCACCGAGGACGGCACGCACTACAACGGCGAAGACGGCGACGGCACCGGCAGCGCCCATGCGGCCGCTGACGAGCTGACAACCGCAGCAAACATGCTCAGGCTCGCATCGAGCCACGTTGGCCGGGCACACAGCCATAACGGCGTCGTGCGTTGGTATCAGGAGCCGCAGGAGAGCTGATGAGCGCGCTACAGATCATCTACTACGTCGGGATCGTCGTAGGCATCGCCATGTTCGTTGCATCATGGCTGATCCGCCGTAAGCAGATCACCGAAGGCCCGCTGGCCCGAGCTGAGAAACCGTTGATGCTCGGGGGAGCGGCCGTCACGTTAGCCTTCGCGCTGCTCGGCTTCGCCACGATATGAGGGGTCGTTTGCGGGAAGGGGCGGAATCCTACGCTAAGGCTTTGGCCAGCGATATTCTCCGGTGAGATTGATGTGTTCCCAGGGGATAGGAGAAGTCGCTTGATATCTAGTATGACGTCTGTCGCACCTGCTTGATCGCGGCCGCGATAGCTAGATCGCGTTGCTCCTCTTCTCCATCCGCGTTCCAAGCTGCGGAAAGGCACCCATAAGCGTACGCCTGGTCGAGCAGGCGACGCGGATCGACGTCCAGCGCACGAGAGAATGCGTCCGCCATCTGTGCAATGCGTCTAGGATCGAGACAAAGGTCGTCTCTGTCAGCCGGATCGTAGAACATATTGGCGGCGCCAAAGCCCACTTCACCGACCAGACCGACGGGATCTATCACCAGCCAGCCGCGACTGGAGAACATGATGTTTTCATGATGCAGATCGCCATGTAGCCCACGCAGTTCCGAGGCATTGCTCATCATTTGATCGGCTATAATCGCCGCGTGGACGTAGTCAGTTTGACAACCTGCGTTTTGATCATCGCGCGCCCGCTGAAACAAAGCTGCAAAGCGATCCCGGATCGGGAGAAGGGCAGAAGGCAGGGGTTCCTCAGATGCGGCATACAGCTTCGCCATTAGTTCCGCTGCAATTTCGGTCGCCTGGTAGTCGCCGTGCTCGGCAACGATGTGAGAGAGCATTCGCTCCCCGGCATATTCGAGCAACATCAGATTGTTCTCACGACCGAGCAACCGGACTGCTCCCCTCCCATTGCGCCATACCAGATAGTCGGCCCCGCGCAGTTCATCAGCAATGTCTTCTATAGGTTTCAATCCCTTGACGATTGCAGGAGTCCCGTCTGGCAATGAAACTTTCCAAACGAGGCTGGAAAAGGTGTCCGCAATGAGAACAGGTTGCGAAACGTGCCAATGAGCAGGAAAAACAGGCGGCATGAACATCAACCCCAAGTCAGAGGGTCCAATCGCAGATAGAAGGCAAGGCGTTCGCGGTCGGGGGCTTCGATCCCCAATACATTGAATAGGACAGCGAAGGCGCGCTCTGCTTCATCTGGCGCTGCCCAGTTCTCTTCGGCGTTAGCAATCATGAGTGCCAAATCGGCATAGCGATCTGCTGTTCCGAGCCGCCCAAGGTCGATCAGACCCGTGCATTGAAGAGTTTTAGGGTCCACCATGAAGTTCGGCATGCAGGGATCACCATGGCAAACAACCATATCGGTGCGCTCTTGGTCGAGCCGCACCGGTAGCTCTCGTTCGACACGAGCCAAAAGATCGAGCTGCGGCGTACTCTTGTCCTCGTCCGGTAAGAAGTCGGGATTGACGGCATTGCGGGACACCACATCAACGGCGCGTCCGAACATTCGCGACAGCCTGCGCTCAAACGGACATTGATCAACCGATAGGCTGTGAACAGCGCCAAGTTGCTGCCCCATTGACGGCCACGCTTTGAGCAAATCCGCTCCAGACAGATCAGCCGCCGGTACTCCCGGAATTGCCGTTATCACCAAGCATGCACCCTCCTGTTCCTCCTGCCAGTTGATGACCTCGGGGCAAGCCACACCTCGACCTTTGAGCCAAATGAGGCGGTCACGCTCTCCAGCGAGCTCACCGCGGCGGGAAGCAGGTGCGATTTTCGCGAAGGCATGCCCGTCACCACGTCGAAAAACAAAATCACCAGATTCTCCGCCTCTGACAGGCAACCAGTCAGAATGCGATTCACCAAAAAAAATATTAGTTCGATTCAATGGAGGTTCCTTCAGTTTTCTGATGAAGCGCGGAGGTGGCTCAACTTGCGAAAAGAAACGAGTTGCGACGTAAGTCCGAGAACATGCTTTCCATGGTCTCTGAGCTCGCCTTTGGGACCGACATATCGGTAGAGAGTGACGCGCTCGATGCCGAGTTCCTTGCAGAGATCGGAAACTGAAGTATCGCGCTGGGCCATGGCGGCTTGCGCGAGACGCACCTGAGCTTTGGTGAGCGCGAATTTTCGTCCGCCCTTGCGACCGCGCGCTCTCGCGGAGGCGAGACCCGCCATGGTGCGCTCTCGGATCAGATCCCGCTCGAACTCGGCCAAGGTGGCGAAGATTCCGAACACCATGCGACCGGACGCAGTCGTGGTGTCGATCTGAGCGCCCTTTCCAGTCAGAACCCGCAGGCCGATCTTGCGGTCTGACAGCTCCTTCACCGTGTTGACCAGATGGGCAAGCGATCGTCCGAGGCGATCGAGCTTCCAGACCACCAGCACATCGCCGTCACGCAATGACTTGAGGCAGGCAGTCAAGCCAGGGCGATCATCACGACCGCCGGAAGCAAGATCATCATAGATATTGTCCCGTTCGACACCTGCGGCGCGCAAGGTGTCGTGCTGCAGGTCGAGAGACTGCGAGCCATCGGCTTTGGAGACGCGGGCATATCCGATCAGCATGTATCACAAACGTTGGTTTGAGGCGGCGCTTCGGCCACGATTGCATTGACCTCTGGAAATGTATCTCAACCAGCTTCATAAACAAAGCGTCTTGAACGCTATCAGATTTTGAAAAAGGAACATGTATGCCGCGTCGCGTCACTCTAACCGATCGGCAGAAAGACGCGCTGTTGCGCTTGCCGACTTCACAGACGGATTTGCTCAAGCACTATACGCTGAGTGATGAAGACCTTGGGCATATCAGGCTGCGTCGGCGCGCTCACAACAGGTTCGGCTTCGCCCTGCAATTGTGTGTCCTGCGCTATCCCGGCCGGGTGCTGGCTCCAGGCGAACTGATCCCTGCAGAGGTCATCGAATTTATCGGAGCGCAGCTTGGCCTGGGTGCCGACGATCTCGTAGACTATGCTGCCCGCGAGGAAACACGGCACGAGCATCTTGCCGAGTTACGGGGGCTCTACGGCTTCCGCACCTTCTCCGGACGTGGTGCGAGCGAGCTGAAGGAATGGTTGTTCCGAGAAGCCGAGATGGCGGTGTCGAACGAGGATATCGCCCGTCGCTTCGTAGCCGAGTGCCGACGCACCCGCACTGTCCTTCCCGCGACATCCACGATCGAGCGGCTTTGTGCCGCGGCTCTCGTCGATGCCGAGCGACGCATCGAGACGAGGATCGCCATTCGTCTGCCTATGTCGATCCGAGAACAGTTGCTGGCATTGCTCGAGGAGACGGCTGATGATCGGGTGACCCGTTTTGTGTGGCTGCGCCAGTTCGAGCCTGGCTCGAACTCTTCGTCGGCCAACCGGCTGCTCGACCGGCTCGAATATCTGCAACGCGTCGATCTCCCCGAGGATCTGCTTGCCGGCGTTCCTGCCCATGTCATCGAGTCCGCGTCCTCGACGCCGTCGAAGTCCTTGTCGCGCTCGTCAATCTGGTCGTCGGTCATGATTCTCCTTCCGACATTGTCGCTGTGACAACGTGAGTGTCTCCCGACGATAGCGCGGCCCCCGACCGTCTCGTCCGAATCGGCACAGAGCCGATCCGGTGCAGGCGCGATTCCTCGGTGCCGCCCCCGACCGCGCTCTGCGGGCTAGGCTCGGAGCGCCGGGGAGGGAGGCACGGGTGAGCTTGGTCTGGGTGATCGTGGGGCTGGTGGCTATGGCCGCGGTGCTGCTCGACATGTTCCAAACCCTGCTGTACCCGAGCGGTGACGGCTGGCTGAGCGCCCCATTCATGCGCCTCATCTGGAGGGCCTCGAAGAGACTCGGACATCCGCTGGGATCGGCGACGGGACCGTTGGCCATGGTGTCCTCCATCGCCTTGTGGGTGGTCCTGATGGTGACGGCCGGCGCGTTGATCTACGTCCCGTACGTTCCCGACGGCTTCCTCTACTCGCCGGGGATCGACCCCTCTCGGTACCCGGACTTCGCCGAAGCCCTGTACCTCTCGCTCGTGTCCATCGCGACGCTCGGGTTCGGCGACGTGGTCGGCATCGGTCCCTGGCTACGGTTCGCACCGCCCCTTGAAGCGCTCGCCGGGTTCGCCGTGCTGACCGCCGCCCTCACGTGGTTCTCCCAGATCGAGGGACCGCTCGTCCGCCGCCGGGCCTTGGCGATGGAGCTGCGCACGCTCGCCGAGACGGACGCGGCCGGCCACCTCGTCGATTGGCACCCGTCAGCTGCACACGCCACGCTGAGCGGCCTTGCGCGCAGCATCCTGGAGGTCCGCACCGACTTCGCCCACCACACGGAGCAGTTCTACTTCCAGGAGACCGAGCCGAACATGGCGCTCTCGCTCCAACTCGACCAGGCCCTCGCGCTACGGGACGCCGCGTTGGCCGCGCAGGACGTTTCCGTGCGCGACGGCGGTCAGCAGCTGCGCGTGGCGCTGGAGCAGTTCGCCCACCTCCTGGCCAGCGAATTCGTCGACACCGACGGCGCGGTCGCCTCTACGCTCGACGCCTACCGCACGGAGCACAGCCGCTGATCAGTCCGAGCGAGGGTTCGGCCGCGCTAGATTTCTCGGTATGAACCTCCTCGACGTGGGCCGAATCGTGCTCGGTCTCGTCCTTCTGGTGGGCGGCGGCGAACTGCTGGTCCGCGGCGCCTCCGATCTGGCGAAACGCGCGGGGATCAGCTCGCTGGTGGTGGGCCTCACGGTAGTCGCCCTGGCAACCTCTGCACCTGAGCTCGCCGTCAGCGTCGGCGCGACCCTGAACGGTCAACCCGACCTGGCGGTCGGCAACGTCGTCGGATCCAACATCGTCAACATTCTGGTCATCCTGGGTCTGTCGGCCCTGGTGCTGCCACTCGCCGTGCGCCAGCAGTTGGTACGCCTCGATGTGCCGGTGATGGTGGGCATGACTGTGGTACTCCTGTTGGTGTCGCTCGATGGCCGCATCTCACTCGCCGACGGGACCTTACTGCTGGCGTTGATGGCGGTGCACACGGTAGTCACCGTCTGGGTCTCCCGTCGCTCGCCCGAGGCGGACGATCATCCCGGCCAGACGATGGACGACAGCGAGCAACCGTCAGACGAGGCGGGCACAGGGCGACGGAGGCCGGGGGTACTTCTGTCGGCTGCATTCCTCGCGATCGGAGTGGGATTGCTGGTGCTCGGTGCCGGCCAGCTCGTCGACGGCGCCGTGTCGATTGCCGAAGCGTTGGGTGTGAGCGAGCTGGTCATCGGGCTCACGGTGGTGGCTCTCGGTACGTCGCTGCCGGAGCTGGCCACATCGCTCATCGCCGCGGTCCGCGGGGAGCGCGATATGGCCGTCGGCAACATCGTCGGCTCCAACATCGCCAACATCGGTCTGGTGCTCGGCGTCCCTGCGCTCATCTCCGGCAACGGTCTTCCGGTGCCGCCCGCCGCCTTGGCGCTGGACATTCCCCTCATGCTCGCCGTTGCCGTGGCGCTGTCCCCGGTGGTGCTCACCGGCTTCACTGTGGCGCGCTGGGAGGGGGCCATGTTTCTGCTGCTGTACGGCGCGTATACGGCGTACCTCGTGCTCGATGCGATCGGCCACGATTCGCTCGAGGGTTTCACGCTGGTGCTGGTGCTGTTCCTGTTGCCGCTGGTGGTGATCACCTTGGTGGCGACGGTCGGGTACGAGCTGGGGGTCCACGCCGGGCGGCGGCAGGCGAAGCGCGGCGACGAGCTGGGTGGCTGACGCTCTCGTGCCCGAACCGTTTCTCCCCGCGGTCCGAGCGGCTAGCGTGGATCTATGACCCGACTCGTTCTCATCGCCAACGCCGGAGACGGCACCATCAGCACGCTCGCGATCAACCGGGAGCCCAACCCCCGCCTCGAGGTGCTCGCCACTTCGGGCGACGTCAAGGGCTGCAGCACGTTCGCGATCGACCCAGAGCGCGACCTGGTGTTCGCCGCCACCAAGGATCCATCCATTGCTGTGCTGCGCCTGGACCGGGAGAGCGGCGAGCTCACCGAGCTCTCCCGCCGCCCCGTCGACGCCCCCTTGGCGTACCTGGCGCTGACCCCTGACGGCACAAGCCTGCTCGGCGCCAGCTACCACGACGGGTTCGGCGAGGCCTGGCCCGTCGACGGCGAGGGGCTCGGCGAGCCGCACTCCCGCTTCGAGTACGCCAACCTGCACGCGATCGTCGCCGCAGACGACAACGTCTACGCACCCTCGCTCGGAGACGACCTCGTGGCGCAGTTCCGGCTCGAAGACGGGGAGCTGAAGCCGCTCTCCCCGGGCGCGGTGAACGCTCCGGCCGGAAGCGGCCCGCGACACCTCATCGTGGACGGTCAGCACGTGTATCTGCTGACCGAGTTCTCCGGCGAGGTGATCCGCTACAGCCGCGGCGACAATGGCGGCCTCAGCGAGGAGCAGCGCACCATCGTCGTCGACCCCGACGCCGGATTGAGCCGCAGCCGCTACGGCGCCGACCCCATGGAGGAACACCTCATCTGGGGCGCCGACCTCCACCGCGGCGGCCGGTTCCTCTTCACGTCCGAGCGCACCACCTCCACCATCGCCACCGTCGAGGTGGGACCCGACGGCGAGCTCGGCGACGTCCTCGCGCACACCAGGGTCGAGCAGCAGCCCCGCGGGTTCGCGGTGACCCCCGACGGCGAGTTCCTCATCAGCGTTGGGGAGCGGTCCACTTTCGCGAGCCTGTTCGCCATCCACGACGACGGGTCGCTCGAGCAGGTCAGCCGCGTGGGTATCGGGGCCGGGGCCAACTGGGTGCGGGTGCTCTGATGCGCAAGGCGATCGTGACCGGTAGCAGCCGCGGCCTCGGCGAGGCGCTGGCCCGGCAGCTGCGCGAAGCCGGTTGGGATGTGCTCGGCCTGTCCCGCGCCGACGGCGTTGACCTGTCGTCGGTGGACGCGCTCAGCACGTGGCTGGGGAGGGGAACGCTGGAGCAGTTCCTTGCCGAGGCCACCGACGTCGTCCTGGTCAACAACGCCGGCACGGTCGGGCCCGTGGCGGAGGTGGGGGCTCAGTCGCCCGACGCCATCAGTGAGGCGGTCACCCTCAACGTCACAGCGCCGCTCGTCCTGACCGACGCCGTCGTCCGGCACCGCCCGGCCGGGGTGCCGGTGCGCGTCGTGCACATTTCCAGCGGCGCCGGACGGCACCCCTACCCCACCTGGAGCGTGTACTGCGCGACGAAGGCGGCGGTCGACATGCACGCGCTGGCGCTCGCCGAAGAGGGCATCGACGGCGTCCGGGCGGCCTCCGTCGCTCCCGGCATCGTCGACACCGACATGCAGGCCTCGATCCGTGAGACCGAGGGTTTCCCGCTGCGCGACACGTTCATCGGCTACAAGGAGTCGGGGGCGCTCAGCTCGCCCGACGACGCGGCGGCCAAGATCCTGCGGCTGATCGAGTCGCCGGACTTCGGCACCTCCCCGGTCACCGACGTCCGCGGCTGACGCTCATCTGGAAGTGGGGCTTCTTTACCCACTCTGAAGGGGTCAGTTTGGCGACACGCGCGACCATAGTGGTCGTACATGTCGCTGAACGGCACCTTTCGGACGCGCTGCCTTCCCTCACCCACGGTGCCGTAACGGCGGGGAAGCTGAGTAGCGGCCGCGAGGGAAGAGCGGCCGGCCCACCCACGTCCCCCTGAGTAGCGGCCGCGAGCAACGAGCGGCCGGCCCACCACGTCCCCCTCACCTGGAAGACAACCTTCCCTCACCCACGGTGCCGGGCACGGCCGAAAGCTGAGTAGCGGCCGCGAGGGACGAGCGGCCGTGTATCGAAGGGCTCGCAACCTGGCCGCTCTCCCAACGTCAGCGGAGCCTCACGGGACGCCCCTCGATACGCTCGCTCGTACCTCGCTCGCTACTCGGGGAGACGGTGTAGATCGGCCGTACCTCGCTCACCACTCGGGGAGACGGTGTAGATCGGCCGTACCTCGCTCACTACCCGGGGAGACGGTGAAGATCGGCCGTACCTCGCTCACTACCCGGGGAGACGGTGAAGATCGGCCGTACCTCGCTCACTACCCGGGCAGACGGGATGGCCGCAGTCAGTCGGTGCCCTCGCCCTCGACGTCCTCCCAGATCGCGAGTGCCTCATCGGCCAGCTGGACGCCGGCACCGGAATAGAGCGACAGCGCCGCATCGGCGCCGAGGCCGAGCGCGTCCTCGATCTCATGGTCACGGCGGGTGATGACTGCGCTCACCCCGGCGAAGTGGGTCTTCCGGAGTTCCGCCAGCGCGGCAACGTTGGCCTCGTGGTTAGGTAGGGCGAGGATGGCCAGTTCCACATGGCCGGTCTGCCGCACCCGCACCCAGAACTCACCGTCGGTGGCGTCGCCCTCGATCACTCGGCAGCCGCGACGGCCGAGGTCGGCCACCTTGAAGGGGTCGGACTCGATCCCGACGACGTTGATGCCGCCCACCGAGCAGAGCCGATCGAACGCGCCCCGCCCGACGCGCCCCATGCCGAGCACGACGGCGTTGCAGTGCCCGATGTCGATGTGCCGGTCCTCATAGAGCAGTTTCTCCTCGGCCCTGTTGGGGAACTTCTCCGCGATCCAGGCCGGCAACGACGGCGATCGTCTACCCGTGACGGCGCCGAGGACGAAGCTGAGCGCGACCGCCAGCGACAGCGCCACCAGCCACCTCGAATCCAGCAGCCCCTGCTCCACCCCCACGGCACCCACGATGAGCGCGAACTCCGAGTAGTTGCTGAGCGTGACGCCGGCGAACGCCGAGGTGCGGTTGCGCAGCCGCGACCACCGGAACAGCACCACGAAGAGCAGACCCTTGAGCGGCAGCAACGCCAGGAGGAGGACCGCGGCCGCGAGCTCGCTGAGCGTCGGAACGCCGGTGAACCCGATGGAGAGGAAGAACCCGACCAGCAGCACGTCCTTCAACCCCAGAAGCGCTTTGGACAGAGCATTGGACAGAGCAGTAGCCTGCGGGGCGCTGGCCAGAAGAAGCCCGACGATGAGGGCGCCCAGCCCACCGTGCAGGCCCACCGCCTCAAACGCCCAGTAGCCCGGGACGAAGGCCATCGCCAAGCCGAAGAGGAGCTGCAGCTCGCCGTCGCCCATCCACGCCCAGAGCCGCCTTACCAACGGCATGGAGAGGGGGATCACGAGGAGAGCCAGCGCCCACCAGCTCGGGTGCACCCCCGTCACCAGCACGATGAACACCACCGCGGCGATGTCCTGCAGGAGGAGGATGCCGATCGAAGCCCGGCCGTAGAGCGAGCGTTCGTCGTCGAACTCCTCCAGGTGCTTGACGACGAACACCGTGCTGGAGAACGACAACCCGAACCCCACCAGCGCGATGGCCTCGGGGTCGCGGTCGAAGGCCAGCCCGACGAGGGCGAACGCTCCGATGAGCAACGCCGACAAGAGGCTGAACAGCAGCAAGTGCAGGCCTGTCGTCACCCAGACGTGGCGGCGCAGCAGCGTGCGGAGGTCGAGTTTCAGCCCGATGCTGAACAGCAACAGCGTCACCCCGAGGTCCGCCACCCAGCCCAACCACACCGGCGCCTCGATCCCGAGGGCATTGACGACGAAGCCAGCCGCAAGGAAGCCGACGAGGGCGGGGAGTCTGAGCGCAGCAGCCGCAGCGCCGCCGAGAAAAGCGGCCACCAGGAAAGTCAGCGCCGACTCCATGGCGTCAGGCTACTCTGCGGGGGTCTGGCTCCGGACCCCGCGACTACTTCTTGGCGTCCACCGCGCGTTGCAGTTCGGCCTTGTTCATCTTGGACCGCCCCTCGATCCCCATCTGCCGCGCCTCGTTGTACAGCTGGTCTCGCGTACGCCCCTGGGCGCCCTTGTGGGAGCGCAGTCCGCCTCGCCGCCCCGACGAGATGTCGTCCAGGGACGAGCGGCTCGCCTCCTCCGACTCGCCCGCGCGGGCACGCTCCTTGTTGACAGTGCGGGCCGCGATCTCTTCAGCGGTGTCCTCGTCCTCGCCGCGGTCGAGCAGACCCTCCTTGATGTGCTCGTACTGGCGCTCCCGCTTCTCACTCCAGGCCTCGGGCATGTCTTCCTCCTTGTTCGTTGCCGGCCGACGACCACTCAGTCCGTGGTGAACCTCGCGTGCACCCGGGCCACGAGGTCGACATCTTCGGGCCGGAGGTCCACGCCGTCGCCCTGCGCACCCCCGTCGTAGAGCGAGCGCATCATCGCTGCGCTGCCATGGCTCTCCTGAGCGACGAGCCCCTGGCCGAGCAGCCCGGGGTCAGCGATGTCGATGACCCGCACCTGCCCTGACCCAGCCGCGGTGGCGATCGTCTGAGCACGCGCCCTGGCCACCTCGACCGCACGCGCCAGAACAGCTTCCTCCTCCTTGCGCTTCGCCCGCTCCGTCAGCGTCCACTCGACCTGCCGAACGGAGACGCCGTCGACGCCGCCCCACTGGTCGATGAACTGGGCGAGCGCGCGGAAGTCGCTGAACTTGACCTTCGCCCGGCACGAGGCGGCGTATCGGAGCGGTAGGACGGCGCCGTCGTTGGAGTGCGGCCGCCAACTGCGCGTGCCGATCGGGAGGATCGCCGACCACGTCGTCGGCGAGGGGGTCATCTGGGCGAGCCGCTCCAGGTGTGACCCCAGCTCGTTGGCGAGCTGGGTGGCGCGCTGGAGCGCGGCGGCCTTGTCGGGACCCTCGAAGCCCAGCTCGAGGTGAACGGTGGCCCGCTCAGGCGGGAACGAGGCTGTTGCCTCACCCTGCACAGTGATCTGCATCATTGTCCTCTTCGTCTCGGCGCCGACGATCGACGACGCCAGATCAGTCGAGCCTACGTCCGAGGACGACCACTGACTGGCGTTCGTAGCCCAGATGGGCGTAGAAGTCGAGGACGTCCTGGTTGTCGTCGCGCACCATGAACTGCAGCTTGGGGATGTCGCGCTCCCGGGCCCACCCCTCCGCGGCGGCCATCAGCGCTTGTCCGATGCCCTGACCGCGGCGCTCCGGCGCTGCCGCCACGTAGTACACCCAGGCGCGGTGCCCGTCGTGTCCGACCATGGCGGTACCCACGAGCCGGTCCCCCTCGCGGGCTGCGAAGACGGTGGAGTTCGGTCCGTGGAGAGCTCGTTCGAGATCGGCGTGCGGGTCGTTCCAGGGCCGGGTCAGGCCGGTGTCGTTCCAGAGTGCGACGACGGCCTCGCGCTCGTCGGGCCGCACCGGAGAGATCTGCAGGGTCATGTCCCCACGCTACAAGGGCTTTCCCGTCCAGGTATGGACAGCGGGAGGTTGCTCCGGAATAGTGACCGGAAAGGTGAGGAGGACATGGTGGTGACCTGGGACGGAGCAGACGGTGTGCTGTCGGGTGAGGTGGCGGGCTGGGCGCTCGACAGCGCCACCGACGCCATCATCGTGATCGACGGCGAAGGCCTGGTGCGTGCATGGAACCGGGCGTGCGTCGACCTGTTCGGGTTCACCAAGGAGTACGCGGTCGGCCGCGACGTCGACTTCATGATCCCGCCCCGGCTCCGTGACGGGCACCATCGGGGTTTCACCTCCGCCATGGAGCGCGGCGCCCTAGCCTCCGACGGCGCGGCGCGGCGGACCAAGTCACTGCGCGCCGACGGTGGCACGGTCTACATCGACATGACCTTCGCGATGCTGCACGACGACCGAGGCACGGCGATCGGGGCGGTCGCCGTCGCTCGGCCCGCGTCCGACCGCGATACCCCCACCCACGGCCGCAAGCGCTACCGGGGCCAGCTGGTCGATGTCACGTTCGACTCGGCACTGTGCAACCACAACGGGCAGTGCGTGCGAAACATGCCGGAGGTCTTCGACACCTCCAAGCGCCCCTGGATCAACCCTGAGGCGGCTGAGTCGCCGGCGGACGCGGAGCGCCTGCGCACGACGGTGTTCAACTGCCCCACCGGCGCTCTCCAGATCCTCGCCCCCGACGCCCCCGACGACGACGCGTCCGCCGGCTGACCCGGCGCGAGGAATCGCTCCCTGAGCAGGGCCGGCGAGCGCCCCAGCCACCTACCGCCGCCCCGGACCATGAGGGGGGCGGCCACAGAGACGGCCGTAACCCTTCGACAAGCTCAGGGACCTTGGTTGATCCCTGAGCAGGGCCGGCGAGCGCAGCGAGCAGCCCGTCCGTCGAAGGGTGGTCCCTGAGCAGTGACGAGCGCCTGCGCGAGGAACGTCCGTCGAAGGGTCACGACCTCGTCGTCCACCACCGCCCCCGGCCACAAGGGCCGCAGCCACAGACACGGCCGTAACCCTTCGACAAGCTCAGGGAGCACGAACGACAAGCTCAGGCAGCACGAAACAACAAGCTCAGGGAGCACACGCAGGGGGTAGCCATCCGCATGCCAGCGTGGCAAGGTGAATCGGTGACCACGCATCCTGCAGACTCCCACGATCAGATCCGCGTCGAAGGTGCCCGCGAGAACAACCTCAAGGACATCACCCTGGCCATTCCCAAGCGACGGCTGACGGTCTTCACCGGCGTGTCGGGCTCCGGCAAGAGCTCGCTCGTCTTCGACACGATCGCGGCCGAGTCGCAGCGCATGATCAACGAGACGTACTCCGCATTCGTGCAGGGCTTCATGCCGACGCTGGCTCGCCCCGACGTCGACCGGCTCGACGGGCTGACCACCGCGATCATCGTCGATCAGGAGCGCTTGGCCGCCAACGTCCGCTCCACCGTCGGCACCGTCACCGACGCCAACGCGCTGCTGCGCCTGCTCTTCAGCAAGCTCGGCGACCCCCACATCGGTTCGCCCCAGGCCTACTCGTTCAACGTGCCGTCGGTCACGGGCTCCGGGATGCTGAAGACCGAGAAGGCCGGGCGCGTCCAACGCGAGGCCAAGACCTACACGCTGGTCGGCGGGATGTGCCCGCGCTGCGAGGGCCGCGGGCGGGTCGAGGACATCGACCTCACTCAGCTCTACGACGAGGACAAGTCGATCAGCGAGGGCGCCATCACCGTGCCCGGGTACACCGCTGACGGCTGGTACGTCCGCATGTACAGCGGGTCAGGCCTCGTCGACCCCGACAAGAAGATCAAGGACTTCTCGAAGCGCGAGCTCGAGGCCTTCCTGTGGAAGGAGCCGACGAAGATCCGCGTCGACGGCATCAACCTCACCTACGAAGGTCTCGTCCCGAAGATTCAGAAGTCGATGCTGACGAAGGACCCCGACGCCGTCCAACCGCACATCCGCGCGTTCATCGAGCGCGCCGTCACGTTCCAGGTCTGCCCCGAGTGCTCGGGCACGCGGCTCGCCGAGCACGCCCGCACGTCCACCATCGAGGGCAAGAGCATCGCCGACCTGTGCGCGATGCAGATCAGCGACCTCGCCAGCTGGATCCGGCAGCTCAAGGCACCATCGGCCGCTCCCCTGCTGACGGCGCTCGGGGAGCTGCTGGACTCGTTCGTCGAGATCGGGCTGGGCTACCTCTCCCTCGACCGGCCCTCGGGCACGCTGTCCGGGGGCGAGGCGCAGCGCACCAAGATGATCCGTCACCTCGGTTCCGCGCTCACCGACGTCACCTACGTCTTCGACGAGCCGTCGATCGGGCTGCACCCGCACGACATCCAGAAGATGAACGCCCTCCTGCTCGAGCTGCGCGACAAGGGCAACACGGTGTTGGTCGTCGAGCACAAGCCGGAGCTCATCGCGATCGCGGACCACGTCGTCGACCTCGGGCCCGGAGCCGGCAGCCACGGCGGCGAGGTCCGCTACGAGGGGAGCCTCGACGGGCTCCGCGGGTCGGGCACGCTCACCGGGCAGCACCTGGGGTACCGGGCCGAGCTCAAGGACGAGGTGCGCGCACCCGCCGGCGCCCTGGAAATCCGCGGGGCGACGACGAACAACCTGCAGGGCGTCGACGTCGACATCCCACTCGGGGTGCTGACCGTCCTCACCGGCGTGGCGGGGTCGGGCAAGAGTTCCCTCATCCACGGATCCATGCCCAAGGACGCCCCGGTCGTCTCGATCGACCAGGCACCCATCAAGGGGTCACGCCGCTCCAACCCGGCCACCTACACCGGGTTGCTGGAGCCGATCCGCAAGGCGTTCGCGAAGGCCACGGGCACGAAGCCGGCGCTGTTCAGCGCCAACTCCGAGGGCGCCTGCCCCGCCTGCAACGGCGCGGGCGTCATCTACACCGAGCTGGGGTTCATGGACACGGTCAGCACACCGTGCGAGGAGTGCGAGGGCCGTCGGTTCCAGGCGGCGGTGCTCGAGTACCGCTGGGGTGGGAAGAACATCGCCGACGTGCTGGCGATGCCCGTCGACGAGGCGGTCGAGTTCTTCGCCGACGGGGAGACCCGGACGCCCGCGGCACACGCGATCCTGCAGCGGCTCCAGGACGTCGGGCTCGGCTACCTCAGCCTGGGACAGCCGCTCACCACGCTGTCCGGCGGCGAGCGTCAGCGCCTCAAGCTCGCCACCGCGATGGCCAGCAAGGAAGGCGACATCTACGTGCTCGACGAGCCCACCACAGGTCTGCACCTGGCCGACGTCGAGCAGCTTCTCGCTCTCCTGGACCGCCTCGTCGACGCCGGGAAGTCGGTGATCGTCATCGAGCACCACCAAGCCGTCATGGCGCACGCGGACTGGATCATCGACCTCGGCCCGGGGGCCGGCCACGACGGCGGGCGCATCGTGTTCGAGGGCACCCCCGCGGCGCTGGTCGAAGCCCAGTCGACGCTGACCGGTGAGCACCTGGCGCAGTACGTGGGCCGCTGAGATCGGGGCGGAAGCCCCGCTCACCTCGACACGGTCAGAGCGGGGCGCGCTCGATCGGGCACGACATGCACCGCGGCCCACCGCGTCCGCGCCCAAGTTCCGAGCCCGGCACCTCGATCACCTCGATACCGCCAGCCTTGAGGTCGGCGATCGACGCCTGGTTGCGCTCGTAGCCGACGACGACGCCCGGCGCCACCGCCAGCACGTTGCAGCCGTCGTCCCACTGGTCCCGCTCGCGCGCGAACGCGTCCTGCGCCGTCGACAGCACTCGGACCTCGTGGCCGACGGCGAGCGCCAGGCTCGTCGCCAGCGGGCCCGCGAGCAGGGTCGTGCGCAGCGGGCGCCGGGCGTCGCCGGGCTCGATGAGGTAGCACTCCGGCTCGGGCAGGTCGCCGTAGACAAGGAACGTCTCCTCATCGACCATCGTCAGCACCGTGTCGAGGTGCATGAACGCGCGCCGGTCGGGGAGCCTGACGGCGACGATGCGCTCGATCTGCCCGGCGTCGAAGAGGCGCATGGCCAGCCGTTCGATGGCCTGGGGAGACGTGCGCTGCGAGATGCCGACGAGCAGGGCGTCCGCCGTCGGCACCAGCACGTCGCCGCCCTCGAGGGTCGCCGCGCCCGTTTCGAGGTCGTCGGACCAGACCTCGAAGTCGGCGCTGGCGAACATGGGATGCCACCGCAGGATCGCCCGGTAGTGCACGGCCTCCCTGCGCCGGGCGAGGTGGCGCATCGAGTTGACCGAGACGCCTCCCCCGATCCAGCACGTGGCGTCGCGGGTGAAGAGATGGTTGGTCAACGGAGTGACGAGGAAGTCGTTGCGGTGCGCCATCTGGAAGACCGCCGAGTCCGGGACCGGCATCCGCTCCAGCGCCTCGCCCTTGGTCAGTCCGCCCACCAGGACGCGGTAGAGGACGTCAGGGGTGGCGTAGTCGAGGTGCTCGCGCAGCGCCTGCGCCAGGTGGGCCCGAACGTGCGCTCGTCGATCGTCTCGTCGAGCACCCAGGCCAGCGCCTCAGGCACCGCCAGCGTCCGGCGCAACAGGTCGTCGAAGTGCAGCACCTCCGCACCCGACGACGCCAGCGCCTCGGCGAACACGTCGTGCTCCTGCTCGGCGCGCTCCAGCCACAGGATGTCGTCGAAGAGCAGCTCGGCGGCGTTCGTCGGGGTCAGCCGCGCGAGTTCGATCCCGGGGCGGTGGACGATGACCCGGCGCAGGGGGCCAACCTCGCTCGTCACGTTCAACACAGCCACAGGCTCACCGTAGCCGTCCGTGCTGAGCCGCGCGGGTGGTGCGGTCAGGAACCTGCGGCGTCCTGCGCCGGCTGCGGCACCCTCCGTTGACCGGACGCGAGACCCTTGCGGCTCTCGGGACCCAACGCCCACCGGACGATGGCCGTCGAGGCCTTCCCCAACGGCAGACCCAGCAGGCGGTCGAACCATCGGCTGGTCGGGAGGCCCAGTTCCTCGCGTGCCCAGACCGGCATCGTCGAGATGGCACCTGCGGCGAGCATCCAGTAGCCGGGCCGGGCGGGCCACGGCACGGGCGGCTCGTGCAGCAGGAAGCGGACGGTGTCGCGGGCGTCGGCGGAGGCCCGCAGCTCGGGCCGGTACGCCTCGAGGGCGGCCAGCAAGTCGGCCTCGGTGCGTGGGAGATCGACGGCACCCAGCATCTCGCCGACGGGGGCGGCCTGGGCCACGTAGTCGTCGGCCTCACGCTGGGTGAGCGGGCGGTCGCCGAAGTGCTGGAACGCGGCGAGGAAGCTCTGGGTCTCCGCGATGTGCACCCAGGCCAGCAGGTGCGGATCGGAGGCGCGATAGGGGGTGCCGTCGTCGGTCTTGCCGCGGACCCGCTCGTGGACCGACCTGATCCGCGCGATGATGGCCTCCGCCGATGGAATGGGTCCGTACGTGGTCATGGCGAGGAACTCGCTGGTGCGTTGCAGCCTGCCCCACGGGTCGGACCGGTAGCCGGAGTGGCCTGCCACGCCGGCCATCGCTGCGGGATGGAGCGCCTGCAGGAGCAGCGCGCGGATGCCGCCCGGGTACATCGCCGCGTCGCCGTTGAGGTGCCAGATGATGTCGTCGCTGGAGTGCCAGCGGGGGCCGGGGGCGTGCCAGATGGTCAGCGCCTTGGCGTCGGCGTCGGCCCCCGCCACCCTTGATCTCAGCGTCCGGCCGATCAGCCGGCGCAGCTTCTCAACAGGGTTCATCCCTCCAGAGTATCCGCGTGCCCCGACGGCTCCGTGCGCTCGTTGAGCTCGATCCAGCGGCTGTCGCACCCGGGGCAGGCGTAGACCGGGGCGCCCTCCACCCGCTCATCGGTTTCGACGGTGCCGCACGCGTCCTGGCAGGGCCAGGTGACCAGGAAGCGGGCACTCACGACGAGTTCCCCTCGAAGGTGGCGCGCAGCCAGCGCGCGGCCAGATCCACCCAGGCGTGCGCGTTCTCAGGCAGCGTCGCTCGGTCGGCGTTGGAGAGCGGATCGGCAACGCCCAGCCCGTGTACTCCATGGGCGAAGTGGTGGTACTCGAACGGCACCCCCGCCTCTGCCATCGCGGCGACGAAGCGCAGCGACTGGCTCGGGGGAACGATCTCGTCCTCCCCGGTGGTCCAGACGAAGGCTGGGGGTGTCGAGTCGCTGACCCCGGCGATGCAGTCGACGGTCGGGGCGCGGTGGAGCAGCCGGGACTCCTCCGGGATCCAGTCGAAGTTGAAGACCGCGTAGGAGGGGATGATCGCGTCCGGTCTGGAACTGTGTTCCATGAGGCCGGCGTTGGCGTCCACCCCACGGCCTGCGAGTGCTTCGTACTCGGCTCTCTCGGCCGCCTGGAGTTCGGCGTTCTGCCACTGGGTGCCGAGCATCGCCGTGACGTGTCCTCCCGCCGAGAACCCCATGACTGCGATGGACGCGGGGTCGACACCGAGGTCCTCGGCGTGGGCCCTGACCCAGCGCACCGCGCGCGCGGCGTCGACGAGCGGGTTGGGGTAGCTGGCGTGCTCGCGGATCGAGTACCGCAGGATGAAGGTGTTGAATCCGTGCCGGAGGAAAGCAACGGCGGCGGGGTTGTCCTCGCGCTGCGACAGCATCTCGTAGCCCCCGCCGGGGCAGATGATGATCGCCGGCCGAGGGTCCTCCACCACCGGCATCCCGTCGTATTCGAGGGCTCGGTCGAACAGGATCGCCTCGAGGGTGACCTCGCGGTCGGGGTTCATCTCCACGGTGAACGTACGCATCCCGCAAGCCTACGCCGTGACCCACGTCTCCCTGCGTAGCGGCCTCGAAGAACGCGCGACCCAACCCGTCGCCCTGAGTAACGGCCGCGAGGAACGAGCGGCCGTGTATCGAAGGGCTCCTGAACGTACCCGCTCACCCGGGTCAGCGCTTCGCCGCACGGGTAGAGACGCGGCGCTAGCATCGGGCCATGGCAGGCGAAGGAGAACGGCGGCGGGATCTAGCCTCGCTTCCCAAGGCTCATCTGCACCTGCACTTCACCGGCTCGATGAGCATCCCCACGCTCGTCGACCTCGCTGAGCGCCGCGACATGGAACTGCCCACGAAGCTCGTCGACGGCGTCGCGCTCGACGTGCCCTACAACAAGCGCGGCTGGAACCGATTCCAGCACCTCTACGACGTCGCCCGCGCCGCGGTCCGCGGGGAGCACGCGCTGCGCACCGTCGTGCGACGCGCTGCCGAGGAGGACGCGGCCGAGGGTTCCCGCCGGCTGGAGTTGCAGATGGACCCGACGTCGTACGCCAGCTCGGTCGGGGGCCTCCAGGAAGCGCTCGACATCGTCTGCGACGAGGCTGCGATCGCCTCGGCCGCCACCGGCGTGCAGGTGGGCATCGTCGTCGCGGCGTCCAGGATCCGCCACCCTCTGGATGCCCGCACCCTCGCTCGGCTCGCGGCCCGCCGCGCGGGCACCGGCCCAGGAGAGGTATGCGCCTTCGGGCTCAACAACAACGAACGTGAGGGGCGCACCGAGGAGTGGTCCGGCGCGTTCCGCATCGCCCGGCGCGCCGGCCTGCCGGGTGTGCCCCACGGCGGCGAACTTCGCGGCGCCAGGCATCTGGCCCAGGTAGTGGAGCACCTCGAACCGTCGCGCATCGGGCACGGCGTGCGCGCCGTCGAGGATCCTGACCTCCTGTCACGGATTATCGATCGCGGAATCACCTTCGAGGTGTGTCCTGCCTCCAACGTGCACCTGGGAGTGTTCAGGGATGTCGACGACGTGCCCCTGACAACGCTGCTCGACGCCGGCGCCAGCGTCGCCCTCGGGGCCGACGACCCGCTGTTGTTCCAATCGCGCCTCACCGATCAGTACGAGCTCGCCCGCTCCGTGCACAGGCTGGACGACGCTGGCCTCGCGAGGCTCGCGCGCGATTCAATCAGGGCCAGCTTCGCGTCCGACGACGACAAGCGGGCGTGGCTCGCCGACGTCGACGCCTGGCTCGCCGAGGAGCTCGATTTCTGAGCTTGTCGCGCCCTGTTCCCTGAGCTTGTCGAAGGGTGACGGCCTCAGCTTTGGCCGTCGCCCCCTTGGTCAGGGGCGGCGGCAGGGATCTGGGCCGTAACCCTTCGACAAGCTCAGGGAACAGCCCGTGCGTCGCGATTGGTCCCTGAGCAGGGCCAGCTCGCTCTGCGAGCAGCCCGTCCGTCGAAGGGTAACGGCCGGTGGTCGAACCCCGCCCCCGTGGTCAGGGGCGGCGGCAGGGAACGGGGCCGTAACCCTTCGACAAGCTCAGGGAACAGGGCCGTAACCCTTCGACAAGCTCAGGGAACAGGGCCGTAACCCTTCAACAAGCTCAGGGACCTTTTCCGGATATGGAAAGACCCCGGCCGGAGCCGGGGTCTTTCGCGGTTGCCTCAGATCACTGGGCGACGACCTCGAAGGGGACGTGCGCGGTGACGGCCTGGTGCAGCTTGACGGCCGCAGTGTGGGCGCCAAGCGTCTTCACCGGCTTCGCGAACGAAACGGTGCGCTTGTCGATCGTGGGACCACCGGCCTTCTTGACCGCGACGGCCAGGTCGGAGGTGGTGACGGAGCCGAACAGGTGACCCTGCTCGGACACCCGTGCGGGGATCTTGACGGTCAGGCCCTCGAGCTGCGTGCGCAGCTCCTGGGCGTGCTCCACGCCACGGACCTCGCGTGCGTCACGAGCGCGCTTGATGCCCTCGATCTGCTTCTCGGTGCCGCGGGTCCAGCGGATCGCCTTGCCCTGGGGCAGAAGGAAGTTGCGGCCGTAGCCGTCCTTCACCTCGACGACGTCGCCGGCGATGCCGAGCTTGTCAACGGTGCTGGTCAGAATGAGCTTCATGGTTCACTTCCTCCTGATCAGCGTGCGGTCGACGCGTACGGCAGCAGGGCGACCTCGCGGGCGTTCTTCACTGCGAGGGCGATCTTGCGCTGGTCCTGGACAGAGAGTCCAGTGACGCGGCGGGCGCGGATCTTGCCACGCTCAGAGATGAACTTCTTGAGCGTGTTGATGTCCTTGTAGTCGATGTTCGAGACGCGAGTCTTCTTCACCGGCAGGATCTTCTTCTTGTTCACAGGCTTGCGCTGTGGACCGGCCATTGTGGTGCTCTCCTTGTTTCTCGGGACGACGTGCCCCGGGGAAGCCCGTCTTTCGACGGAATGTGCCAGCTAGCCCCGGTGGGGGCTGAGCGGGTGGATCAGAACGGGGGTTCTTCCGGCTGGGACTGAGCCCAGGGGTCGTTGCCGCCGCGGTTGCCACCGGAGGTACCGGTGCCGCCCCACGGATCGGACTGACCGCCCTGGCCGCCGCCGGGCTGGCCTCCGCCCTGATTGCCCTGCCAGCTGCCACCGCCGCCGCCACCGCCCCCTTGGGTGCGGGTGACCTTGGCCGTTGCGTAGCGCAGGGCGGGACCGACTTCGTCGACATCAACCTCGAACACGGTGCGCTTCTCGCCCTCGCGGGTCTCGTAGCTGCGCGACTTCAGACGGCCGGAGACGATGACGCGGGTGCCCTTCTGCAGGGACTCGGCAACGTTCTCGGCGTACTGACGCCAAACCGAGCAGTTGAGGAACATGGCATCGCCGTCCTTCCACTCGTTCGTCTGACGATCGAACGTGCGGGGCGTGGACGCGACAGTGAAGTTCGCGACCGCCGCTCCATTGGGAGTGAAGCGAAGCTCGGGATCGGCGGTGAGGTTGCCGATGAGCGTGATGGGGGTTTCGCCTGCCATGTGTTTCTGCCTTCCGATGCGGACTTGGGTGGTGAGCGTTCGAGCTTGGATCGATTCTCACCTAGAGGTCTGGGCTGCGTTGTCAGTTCCCACTATTGGAGTGAGGACCGACAGTTTCCCACCCAGACCGGGCGCTGTGGATAACTCAGTCTTCCTTGTTATCTTTCGGTTCTTCGAGCCGCAGAACCTTGGTGCGCACGACCCGCTCGTCGATGGACATCAGTCGGTCCATCTCCTTCACGGACGCGGGCTCCGCGGTCACCTGCAGCACGGCGTAGATCGCCTCAGACTTCTTGTTGATGTCATAGGCGAGACGACGACGACCCCAGATGTCGGTGTTGTCGACGGTGCCGCCGTCCTTGGTGATCACCTCAAGGTGCTTCTCAACCAGTGCGGGCACCTGACGCTCGTCGACATCAGAGTCGATGAGCACCATGATTTCGTACTTACGCATGCTTCAGCCCCACCTCCTTCGGACTAACGGCCACGGGTCGTTCCCGTGGCAGGAGGGCAAGACCGCCTCGCAAGGCGGCCAAGGGCCAACCCTACCGGTCGGCCCGACGGTTACCCAAACGGCGCCACCGAGTCCCAGCTCCACAGGGGACACAGGCTCAGGTGACAGGAACCCGGCCGCTCACCACCATCTGTTGCCAGAACGCGTCCGCCCAGCCTTCGTAGGCGACGTCGTTGGGGTGGAAGAGGTCGGACGCGGTGTAGAGGTGGTATCGCAGCCCCACCTCCCTCGTGATCCGGTGGAGTTCGACCAGGTGATGCCCGTGACGTTCCGCCTCCCTCGCAGCGGCCTCTGACATCAATCGCGACTGCCGACCCCAGAACGGCAGGGAGAACCACGGCACGTCCGCGACGAACGATCCGCTCGGGAGCGCCTCGAGGATGACGGCGATGCTGGCCGCATAGGTCTTCGGGTTGTGACCCGGGAAGACGACGTCGTTGCCGCCGATATCGAGGGTCACGATGTCGGGGGTGAAGGGCAGGTGGGCCAGGCGTGGGAGCTGGTCGTTCACCACGTCGTCGCTCGTCGCCCCCGAAACCGACAGGTTCGTCACGGACACCCGGCGCCCGCTCTCGGCCGCCAGCCGCTCGGCCAGCAGCGCCACGTATCCGCGCTCCACCGACGAGGCCCCCACACCCTGGGCTGCGGAGTCGCCCAGCGCGACGTAGCGCAGTACACCATCACCGCCGTCGGACAACCCAGCCCAGTGGGCCCGGTAGGGCTCGACGTGCCTGGCCACCGCGCGGTGGCCGACGAACCACGACGCCAACGCGGTAGCGGAGGTGGCGGCGGTGACTCCGGCCACCGTCGCCAGTCGGTTCATCTCCGCCCTCGATAGGGCCCCGGCAGCACCGGGTTCCCGTCCTTCGCCCAGGCCCGGAGGCCTCCGGCCACAGACTCGGCGAGAAGTCCCTTCGAGCGCAGTTCCGCTGCAGCGATGGAACTGCGCAGCCCGTTGTCGCAGATGACGATGACGGCGGAGTCCCGGTCGGCGAAGATGTCGTCGCCGTGGATGGCTTCGGCGGGATCGTCGTGAAGCGACCTGGGGTCGACGGGGCGGGCGCCGGGCGCGTGACCCGCCTCGTATTCAGCCTGAGTGCGGACGTCAATGAGCACCGCACCCTTGCTCAGTGCCATCAGCGTCTCCTCGATGGTCAGGCCGGTCGAGCGCTTGCCGAGGAAGTCGAACATACCCATTCCCCAATGGTGACACGCGTCACAGCACGCCGAGCATGATGAGGCCGACGATGAAGGCCACGGCGCTGAGCCCCACCCCGAGTAGCAGGTAGCCGGCCCACCTCTTTCTCGCCCACCGGGCGGTGAGGACGGGGAGGGTGGCCGCGCCGATGAAGAGCAGGACGGCCAGGATCCGCGACACCGCGCCGGGGCCCTCGACCTGGAAGTCCAGCCCCGCGCTGTCGTCGCCGCGTAACGAAACGAAGACGACGGCGGCGAAGAGAGCGGGGAGAACGAGAAGCAGGGACGCCGCACCGAAGCCGAGCGCCCCTGGCCAGGTTGCCCACCAGAGCTTCCGCCGTCTGCCCATGGGCCCCAGGTTAGCCCGCCATCCAGCCTGCCCTTCCGCACACCGAACGCCAACGGTCCGGCGGAAACGCCAACGGTCCGGCGGAAACGCCAATCGTCATTCCGTTAGGCCCGCGAGCCTCAGCGATGCCCGCGATATATCACGGGCGTCGCTGAGTCTCGGGGGCGGAAGCCCCTCGCCGTTGGCGTCGGCGTCGAAACCGTTGGCGTTTCGCTCAGACCGTTGGCGTTCCGCGCAGACGGTTGGCGTTTCACTCAGAGGGTTGGCGACGATGTGGCTGTGATCTCAGCGGAGAGTGCCGACGGCGGGCGCCCGTCACTCTCCGCCGGAGCGGCGGCGCTCCATTCGGGCGTACATGTCGTCGACCATGGCCTTGAAGCGGGCCTCCACCTCGCGACGGCGGACCTTCAAGGTCGGCGTCAACAGGCCGTTATCCATGGTGAACTCCTCGTGGAGCACGCCGGTCTCCTTGGGGCGCTCCTGGCTCGGCAGTTTGGCGGTCAACTCGTCGACCCGCCTCTTCAACTCTTCGAGCAACTCGTTCGAGGCCAACCAGTCCTGCACCTCGCCCTGCCAGTTCTTCGCCTTGGCCAGCGCCTCCACCTGAGGTAGCGACGGCTTGACCAAGAGGGTGACGAAGGGACGGTTGTCGCCCAGCAGCACAGCGTGCTCGAACAGCGGGTCCGAGAGGATCAGGCCCTCAATGGGCTGGGGTGCCACGTTCTTACCGCCGAGGGTGACGATGATGTCCTTCAGCCGGTCGGTGATCGTCAGGAAGCCGTCGGTGTCGACATAGCCGACGTCGCCGGTGTGCAGCCAGCCGTCCTTGATGGTCTCGGCCGTCGCCTCGGGATCGTTCCAGTACCCGCGCATGAGGTTGGGGCCCTTATAGAGGATCTCGCCCAGATCGCCGATCCGGATCTCCCCACCGGGGAGCACCTTGCCCACGGTGCCGATCTTGAAGTCCGACGGCGAGTTGAACGACACCAGCGGTGACGCCTCGGTCAATCCATAGCCGGGCTGGATGGGGAGGCCGACTGCGGCGAAGAACTCCTCGATCTCCTCACGGATCGGCGCCCCGCCGCAGGCCAGCACCGACTTCGGCCCGCCGAGGGCGGCGCGGACGTTGCTGAGGACGAGCTTGTCGGCGATCGCCAGCTGGGCGCGGACCACCGCGCTGGGTTCGCGGCCAGCACGGTGGGCGTACTGCGCGTGCCGGCCGACCTTGAGCGCCCACGCGAACAGCTTCTTCTTGCCGGCGGACCCCGCGACCTTGGCGTGCGCCGTCGCGAAGACCGTCTCGAAGAGCTTCGGCACGCTGACCATCAGGGTGGGCTGGGCGAGCACCATCTGCTCGGCGACCGTGCGGGCATTCTCCACGTACGTGTTCATTGCCCCATGGATGAGGACGACGGCGGTCCAAGCCCGCTCGAGCGCGTGCGAGAGCGGGAGGAAGGCCAGCGAGTGGTCCTCCGGTGTGATGTCGAAGAACTGGTCCAGCGCATCGCTCTGGGCCACCAGGGCCCGGTGCTCGATCATGACGCCCTTCGGGTTGCCAGTGGTTCCCGAGGTGTAGATGATCGACGCGAGGTCCTCTCCGGACGCCTCACGGAACCGCTCGTCAAGGGCCGCCCGGTCGGGCTGGCCCAGGAAGTCGTCGTAGGACACGACACTGTCCGGCATCCCGTCGAACGGCTTGACGACGACGATCTGACGGAGCTCCGGCAGGTCGTCGGCCACGGACAGGACACGCTCGCATTCGCTCTGGCCGCCGACGAACATGACGGTGAGGCCGGAATCCGCCGCGATGTGCTGGATCTGCTCCGGTGTCGACGTCGCGTACAACGGGACGGGGATGGCCCTGGCGGCTCCGGCGCCCAGGTCGATCTCCGACCATTCCGGGCGGTTGTTGAGGAAGATGCCGATCCGCCCGCCTGCCTCGACCCGCAGATCGAGTAGGCCCTGCGCCACGCGGTCGATTCGTGTGCCCAACTCGGCGTAGGTCTGGGTGACCCACCGGTCGCCCTCCCTGATCCTGGTCGCCACCCGGTGACTGTGCTTGTTGATTGCCTCGCGAACGCGCACGACTACGTGATCCGACACGTCGACTCCCCTCGATTGTCTGCGCCCAACTTAGCTACTGACCGGTAACCTACGGCGGCGTAACCGAGATCTCCCTGACCTGACAAGCTCGCGAGTAACGACCTACACCTGCTGAACCGTGTGCACGACCGCTCGACGACACCTCTGAGCGGGGTGCCACGCTGAGACACTGCGTCGAGCGGGCTTCTACACGGTTTGGTCCCTGAGCAGCTCGCGAGGAACGAGCGAGCGTCCGTCGAAGGGTCACGACCACGCGACCCACCGCCGCCCCCGACCACAGGGCGGCGACCACCCTCACGGCCGAAACCCTTCGACAAGCTCAGGGAACTCGATTGGCCCCTGAGCAGCTCGCGAGGAACGAGCGAGCGTCCGTCGAAGGGTCAGAACCACGCGACCTACCGCCGCCCCCAACCACAGGGCGGCGACCACCCTCCCGGCCGAAACCCTTCGACAAGCTCAGGGAGCACGGAGGACAAGCTCAGGGAACTCGATTGGTCCCTGAGCAGCTCGCGAGGAACGAGCGAGCGTCCGTCGAAGGGCGGTCCCTGAGCAGCTCGCGAGGAACGAGCGAGCGTCCGTCGAAAGGTCACGACCACGCGACCCACCGCCGCCCCCGACCACAAGGCGGCGACCACCCTCACGGCCGTAACCCTTCGACAAGCTCAGGGAGCACGGAGGACAAGCTCAGGGAGCACGGAGGACAAGCTCAGGGAGCACGGAGGACAAGCTCAGGGAGCACGGAGGACAAGCTCAGGGAGCACGAGGGGACTAGCTCAGGGGTCTAGCGGATAGGCTCGGGCCCCATGACTGCCCTGTTCGGAGCCCACGTCAACTCGACCGACCCCCTCGCCGACGCCGCCGCGCTCGGCGCGGACATCGTGCAGATCTTCCTCGGGGACCCACAGAGCTGGAAGAAGCCGGCCACGCTGTTCCCCGGCGGGGCTGAAGCGCTCAGGAACGCCGCTGAGGCCGCGGGCGTGAAGATCGTCGTGCACTCCCCGTACGTTCTGAACGTCGCCTCCACCAACAACCGCATCCGCATCCCGTCACGCAAGCTGCTGCAACAGACGGTCACGGAGGCGGCGGCGGTGGGCGCGATCGGCGTCGTCGTCCACGGCGGCCACGTCACCGCCGACGAGGACCCGGCCGTCGGTTTCGCGAACTGGCGCAAGTGCGTCGACGGCCTTGATCTGTCGGTGCCGATCTTCATCGAGAACACCGCCGGCGGCAACAACGCCATGGCCCGGCACGAAGGAGCGATCGAGCGCCTGTGGGAGGCCCTGGCCGGCTCGCCGAACTTCGATTCGGTGGGCTTCTGCCTGGACACCTGCCACGCGCACGCCGGCGGGGCCGAGCTCGACGGCCTGGTCGACCGGGTGCGCGCCATCACCGGCCGGATCGACCTGGTGCACTGCAACGACTCCCGCGACCCCGCCGGCAGCGGTGCCGACCGGCACGCCAACCTCGGCGAGGGCCTGGCCGACCCCGACGCCCTCGTCCGCATCGTCGCGTCGGCCGGCGCCCCCGTGATCCTCGAGACGCCCGGCGGCGTTGCCGAACACCTCGACGACCTGGCCTGGCTACGCGCCCGCCTGTGACCGTCTCCATCCCCCTGATTCTCCGCGTCGTCAAGGGGCCGAAAACAAGTGGACCATCCCGGTGCACTTGTCCAGACAGCTAGACTGAGCGCGCCACCACGACCCCCCGATCGAAGGGAGCTCTGGCGTGCTATTTGCTCTGGTCGCCGCGCACGCGGTGCTGGGTGCCCTCACTCCCCTGCTGGTCCGGTTTCTGGGGTCGCGGTCCTTCTTCGTGCTCGCGCTGGGCCCCTTGGCAGCCGGGGTCTGGTTGCTGACTCAGGCTCCCGTCGTCCTCGGCGGCGGTGTCTACGTGGAGTCCTACGACTGGATCCCTGCCCTTGACGTCAGCCTGACGCTGCAGATGGGCCTGCTCCAGTGGGTCCTGGCGATGATCGTCTCGTGGATAGGCCTGTTCGTCCTGCTGTACAGCAGGTGGTACTTCGACGGCCTCACTCACGCCCGCTCGGCCGCGGTGCTGACGCTCTTCGCGGGCACCATGCTGGGGCTGGTCACCGCCGACAATCTCGTGGTGCTCTACATCTTCTGGGAGCTGACTACGGTCTTCTCCTACCTTCTCATCGGCCACGACCCCACCCGCCGCGCAAACCGCGGCGCCGCGCAAACCGCTCTCATCGTCACCACCGCGGGTGGTCTGGCGATGCTCGTCGGCATCATCGCGCTCTGGCAGGCCACCGGCACCATGTCGCTGCAGATCATCATCGCCAGCCCCCCGACGGGTGTCCTCGCCACAGCCGGGGCTCTCCTCATGCTCGTCGGCGCGTTGAGCAAGTCGGCGCTGGTCCCCTTCCACTTCTGGCTCCCCGGGGCAATGGCCGCCCCGACGCCCATCTCGGCCTACCTGCACGCGGCGGCAATGGTGAAGGCGGGCGTCTACCTCGTCGCCGTCCTCGCCCCCGCCTTCGCGGAAGTACCGTTCTGGCGTCCGACGGTGATGCTGCTCGGCACTGTGACGATGGTGTTGGGCGGCTGGCGTGCCCTGCGGCAGACCGACCTCAAGCTGCTGCTCGCCTACGGCACCGTGAGCCAGCTCGGCTTCATGGTGCTGCTGGTCGGCATCGGCACCCAGTCGGCGGCCTTTGCTGGGCTGGGTCTGGTCATCGCGCACGCCCTGTTCAAGTCGACGCTGTTCATGTGCGTCGGGCTCATCGACCACTCCGCCGGCACGCGCGACGTCCGCGAGCTCAACGGTGTCGGCTACCGGGTGCCGTGGCTGGCCGCGCTCGGCGGTCTGGCCGCGCTCTCGATGGCCGGCATGCCTCCGCTGGTCGGATTCCTCACCAAGGAGGCGGCCTTCGAGTCCGCGGTGTACCTGGTGGAGGGCGATGTTGCTGACCTGACGCCGCTCGCCGCCGCCGCGCTCGCCGTCGCCCTGGTCTTCGGATCCGCCATCACCGTCGCCTATTCGCTGCGCTGGTGGTGGGGCGCGTTCGCGTCGAAGGACGGCGCTCCCGCGCTGCAGTGGCATCGCCCGGCCTGGGGCATGGCCGGCATCCCGATGTTGCTCGGGACCCTCGGCCTCGTCGGCGGGTTCCTCGGCCCTCAGTTGACCCGGGTGCTGACGGCGTACTCCGAAACAGTCCCCCTCGGCGAGCCCAGCTACGGGCTGGCGCTCTGGCACGGGGTGTCGTGGCCGCTCATCATGTCGATCGTGGCCCTCGCCGCCGGCGTCGCCCTGTTCGTGTTCCGGGAGCGGATCGCCGATATCCAGGCGACGTTCCCCGAAGTTGTCACCGCCGAAGACCTCTACCACCGCTCGATGCACGGCATCGACCGGGTGGCGGTGGAGGTCACCGCGCGAACGCAACGAGGCTCGTTGTCGATCTATCTCGGCACGATCCTCGTGACTCTGGTGGCACTCTCCACCTGGGCGCTGCTGAGCATCCGCCTGTGGCCCACCTACCGCGCCTTCGACTTCTGGCCACAGTTGCTCATCGCGCTCGTGATGATCATGGCGGCTGCACTCGCCGCCACCTCGCGCGGCCGGATCCGCGCCGTCCTGCTCGTCGGCGTCACCGGCTACGGGCTCGCCCTGCTGTTCGCCATGGGAGGGGCTCCCGATCTGGCGCTCACGCAGGTGCTGGTGGAGACGGTGACGCTCGTGGTGTTCATCCTCGTGGTGCGCAAACTCCCGCGCTACTTCACGAACCGGCCCCTGAGCTCGACGCGCTGGTGGCGCGTCCTGGTGGCGGTGCTGACCGGTACGACGGTCACCCTGATCTCCCTCGTGGCCGTGGGCGCCCGGGTGTCCGATCCCGTGTCGGACGCCTGGTACGACGCAGCCTACGAGTTCGGGTTCGGCAAGAACATCGTCAACATCGCCCTGGTGGACATCCGAGCCTGGGACACCTTCGGTGAGGTGTCGGTGCTCGTGATCGCGGCCACCGGCATCGCCTCGCTCATCTTCCTGAGGTCTCGCACCACGAGCGTCAAGCGCACCGAGGAGGCCTTCCGCGACCGCGACGACGACCCGCAGGACGACGCCTCGCCCGGCGTGTGGCTGCGGGCCGGCCAGACCCTGTCCCCCACGGTCCGATCAGTGGTCTTCGAAGTCATCACCCGGCTGCTGTTCGGCGTCATGATCGTCGCCTCGGTCTACCTCCTGCTCGCAGGGCACAACTCCCCCGGCGGCGGCTTCGCCGGCGGGTTGGTGGCCGGCATGGCGCTCGTCATCCGCTACCTGGCCGCGGGCCGGTACGAGCTCGACGAGGCCGCGCCGATCGACGCCGGACGCCTGCTGGGTGGCGGGCTGCTCCTGATGCTGCTGGCCGCCGTCGGCCCTCTATTCCTGGGCGGCGCCGTTCTGCAGAGCTACGACTACTACCTCAACCTGCCAGGCCCCGATTCCATCGCCACCCCGCTGGGCGTCCTGCCCCTCTTCGGTGAGCTCCACCTGGTCAGCTCGGTCATCTTCGACGTGGGCGTGTACCTGATCGTCATCGGGATGCTGCTCGACGTCGCCCGCAGCCTCGGCTCAGGGATCGACGAGCACGCCGAGGAACAGCTCGCGCCGATGCCCCTACCCGACTCGACGGTGGCCCTTCCCGGCCGGAACGGGGAGCGCCGATGACCGCCAACCTCACCCTCGCCATCACGGCTGGCGTCCTCGTCGCCGCCGGCGTCTACCTCGTGCTTGAACGCTCGCTGACCCGCATCCTCCTCGGCATCCTCGTGCTCAGCAACGGCGTGAACCTGATGTTCCTCGTCGCCGCGGGACGCCCGGGCACTCCGCCCATCGTCGACCTCGTCGAGGAGGACATCTCGGATCCACTGCCGCAGGCGATGGTGCTCACCGCCATCGTCATCACGATGGCCGTTGCCGCGTTCGTCCTCGCGATGGCCTACCGCAGCTTCCAGTTGCATGGCCACGATGAGGTGGCCGACGACGTCGAGGACGCCCGCATCCGTGAACTGGCCGACTCGGACGTCGCCTCCGAGAGCTACGAGGACACCTCGTTCTCCGACACGGGAGAGGACGTGGTGAGCGAATGACCAGCCTCCTTCCGGTGCCGGTCCTGCTGGCCGTGTTCGGCGCGGCCGTGACGCTTGTCCTGCCCCGCCGGCCC
Source organism: Tessaracoccus flavus (assembly GCF_001997295.1). NCBI lineage: Bacteria > Bacillati > Actinomycetota > Actinomycetes > Propionibacteriales > Propionibacteriaceae > Tessaracoccus > Tessaracoccus flavus. Next base: position 3,142,794 of record NZ_CP019605.1, on the reverse strand, counting down.
GGTCTTCAGCGCTTCGTCTCCATCCTCAGCATCAGCTGCATGATCGGCGTCGCCGCAGTGCTGATGTGGTTCACCAACTCCCACGGCCCGCTGGCCCTGTGGCTGGGCGGCTGGGAGGTGCCGCTCGGCATCTCGCTCGTCGCGGACCGGCTGAGCGCGTTGATGCTGCTGGTCGCGGCAGTGGTGGCGCTCTGCGTGCTGATCTTCGCGACGGGGCAGGACCGCGACGAGGTGCGCCGGGAGACCCCGGTCTCGATCTTCCACCCCACGTTTCTGCTCCTCATGGCCGGCGTCTCGAACGCGTTCCTCGCCGGGGATCTGTTCAACCTCTTCGTGGGCTTCGAGATCCTCCTCTTCGCCTCGTACGTCCTGCTGACCCTCGGCGGCACCCCCGACCGCATCCGTGCCGGCACCACGTACGTCATCGTCTCGCTGCTCAGCTCGTCGCTGTTCCTCATCTCGATCGCGTCTATCTACGCTGCCACCGGGACCGTGAACATGGCGCAGATCTCCATCCGGCTGGAGATGATCACCGAGCCGATCCGGCTGCTCCTCGAAGTGCTCCTGGTGGTCACCTTCTCCATCAAAGCCGCGGTCTTTCCGCTCTCCAGCTGGCTGCCGGACTCCTATCCGACGGCTCCCGCGCCCGTCACCGCCGTGTTCGCCGGCCTCCTCACCAAGGTCGGCGTCTACGCCCTCATCCGCACAGAGACGTTGCTCTTCCCGGGCACGAACATGCACGGCATCCTGATGGTCGTCGCGCTGGCCACGATGGTGATCGGCATCCTCGGCGCCGTCGCGCAGGTGGAGATCAAGCGAATGCTGTCGTTCACGCTCATCAGCCACATCGGCTACATGATCTTCGGCATCGCGCTCAACACCGACGAGGGCATGGCGGCCACCATCTTCTACACCGCCCACCACATCACGATCCAGGCCACGCTCTTCCTCGTCACGGGCCTGATCGAGCGACGGGGCGGCACGTCGTCGCTCGACGGCCTGGGGGGTCTGCTCAAGGTGGCGCCCATGCTCGCCTTCCTGTTCTTCATCCCCGCGATGAACCTGGCCGGCATCCCCCCGATGTCCGGATTCGTCGGGAAGCTGGGGCTCCTCCAGGCGGGCGCCAGCGTCGGCACGCCGCTGGCCTGGGCCGTCGTCGCCGGCGGGGTCACCACCAGCCTCCTGACTCTCATGGCCATGGCGAAGGTCTGGAACCGCGCCTTCTGGGGCGTGACGCCCAGGGAGCAGCGTCAGGTCGAAGCGCGCGAACTCGAGCTCGACCTCGACCCCGATGAGCTCGACGACGACACCCGCCCCATGCCTCCGGTGCAGGTTGGGGCCACGCTGGCGCTCGTCCTCTTCGGGATGGCGCTCATGGTGTTCGCCGGCCCGCTGTACGAGTACACCACCGCAGCCGCGGAGGCGCTGCGCGACGGCTCCTATGTCAACGCGGTACTGCCGGAGGGCTTGCGATGATGCGCTCAGCCACGCCGTGGCGCGACCGGCTCCGCTTCCGGCCGCTGTCGGTCTTCGGGATGACGCTGATGTGGATGCTGCTGTGGGGCAGCGCGTCGCCGGTCATCGTGCTCTCGGGCATGCTCATCGGCTATCTCATCGACATCGTCTTCCCCCTGCCACCCATCTTCTGGCAGGGCAAACTGCGTCCGCTGGGCGTCGTTGTCCTCGTCTTTCACCTGCTGTGGGACCTCGTGGTGTCGTCATTCCGCGTCGTGGCGCTGGTGTTCCACCGGCGGGTCAACCTCAACGCCGGCATCGTCCGGGTCGACCTCCACAGTGACAACGACCTCTACCAGGTGCAGGTAGCCGAGATGATCTCCCTGGTTCCTGGGACCGTGGTCGTCGAGGTCGTGCGCAGCCCCCGGCGCCTGTACCTCCACGTCATCGACCTCGTCGGCGATGAACCTCTGGCACGCGTGCAGCGCATGGTGTTCGACGTCGAGTCCCGCGTCCTGCGTGCCTTCGGCTCGGACGAGGAGATCGCGCAGTTCAACGAGGCGCTCGAGCTGCACCCCGACCCCCGGGCTACCGAGATGGAGGTGGAGTCGTGACGCTTCTCACCAATGTCATCCTCAGCGTCGCCGCCGTCGTGCTGGCCGTGGCGGCGCTCATCGGCGTCAAACGGATCGCCGATGGCCCCTCACAGCTCGACCGCTCCGTGGCGGCTGACCTCATCGTCGCCGTCGTCGTGGCATCGCTGGGGCTCTGGACCATCTGGACGGACCTGTCGACCGAACTGCTGGTGCTGGTCATGCTGTCAATGTTGGGGTTCACCAGTGCCGTGTCCATCGCCCGCATGGTCGGTGACCGCATGTTGACTCGCCGCCGCTACACGGCGGAGCGGGAACACGAGGAGGCTGACTCATGATCGACGCGACATTCGACCTCATCGGTGCTCTGTTGATGCTCGTCGGGGCCGGCCTCTGCTTCGCCGCCGCCGTCGCGCTGGTCCGCTTTCCTGACGTGATGTCGAAGATGCATGCGGTGACGAAACCGCAGGTGCTGGGTCTCATCGCGATCAGCCTCGGCATCGGGTTGAGTCTGCGCACCTGGTGGGCGTCCGGCCTGTGCATCCTCATCGTGGTGGTGCAGCTGCTCACCGCTCCGGTGTCGGCCAACCTGGTCGCGCGAGGCGCCTACCGTGCTGGCCTGGCCAACGACTCCAAGCTCAAGTACAACCATCTCGCTGAGGACCTCAAGGAAGCCGGCTACACGCGCCCCGAGCAACTCTGATGCGAGAGAGCGGGCAGCCCACGAGCCCTTCGATACGCGGCCGTTCGTCCCTCACGGCCGCTACTCAGGGAGACGAATATCGTCGCCTGAGTAGGGAGCGAGGAACGAGCGACCGTATCGAAAGTGCCCCCCAGCGAAACCCCGACTACAGGAGTGCTTCGGCGAGCAGTTCGAGGCCGCGGAGTTTGGCCGGCCACGCGTCAGCGGGATCGGCCTCGTAGGCACCCTCGATGGGGTGGATCATGATCTCGTCGACGCCGTACTGGTCGGCCGTCTCCTCCAGCTGCGCCTTGACCTGCTCTGGGTTACCGATCGCCCAGGTGTCGACGACCGGAGCGACGGCGGCGCGCAGGTCGTCGGTGAGCAGCCGCTTCACCTCGTCCCCGACACGGGGCTGCGGGTCCATCTTCCCCCTGGTGGAGAGCGACGCCATGAGGTACTGGTGGGGTTCGCACAACTCCCACGCCTCGTCGGCGGTTTCTGCCACCGAGACGTTCACCGTCACGAAGGTACGCGGCTGAGCGCCGTGCTCGCTGGGCTGGAAGCTGCTGCGGTACAGGTCCAGCGCGCGCTGCGTGCCGCGCCCCGAGAAGTGGTGCGCGAACACGTACGGCAGGCCCATCGTCGCAGCCATCTCCGCCGAGTAGTCCGACGAGCCGAGCAGCCACACCGCCGGCGCGTGCTCCAGCACGGGGGTGGCGCGCAGGCTGTAGTGCTGACCGTGACGCAGGCGGATCTCTGCGCCGTCGGGGTTCAGCAGGGTGAGGATGTCGGCCACGTTCTGCGGGAACTCGCGGACCGGATCGCTGGGGCGGCCGTTGGCATCGACGAAGTGGCCGCCGCTGAGGTGGCCGCGGATGGCGGCCGAGGTGATCGGGTCGGTGCCGGGTGCCCGCCCGATACCCAGATCGATTCTGTCGCCGTAGACCGCGGCCAGCAGCGCGAACTGCTCGGCCACGGCGAGCGGGGAATGGTTGGGTAGCATGACGCCGCCCGAGCCCAGCCGGATCCGTGACGTGTCCTGCCCGAGGTACATGAGTTCGACCGCTGGAGCCGTCGAGGCGACAGACGTGGTGTTGTGGTGCTCCGCCACCCAGTAACGCGTGTAGCCGAGCTTGTCGGCCGCCTCGACCATCGCCCTACTCGCGCGCAGCGCCTGGGCGGTGGTCTGACCCTGGCGCACGTTGATGAGATCCAACACCGAAAGCTTCATGCCTCCCACGCTAGCCAGACGGGCAAGCCTCAGCGGCCACGGAGCGTTGCCGACCGGGGCGGGGTGGCTAAACTGCCTAGTTGACAGCGACGTAGTTGGCAGGAGAGCTGATATCCCGTGAGTGATGCGCGCACACCGACCGGAGCCCGCGTGCTGCCCCCGGGCTACCGGAACGGGCGCCTCCACCTCGACGACGACAAATTGCGGGTCCTCGAGACCGACTTCGACGTCGCGGCGTACACGCGAAACGCCCGAGGCCCCATCAGCGTCGACGGCGACGTGACCCTCGCCCCCGACGCGCGGCGCGACGTCGGCTACCTGTGGCGCGTGGAGCACGAGGCGCTCGGCGACCTGCGCAAGATGCTCTCCTCCTGGACCAGCAACGAGGCCCGCATCACCGCCTTCCTCGGCACCTGGGCCTACGAGCGCTACTGGAACGCGCGGGCGCTGCGCGACCTGCTCACCGCCGACGGCAGCCCCGCGCCCCGTCCGCTTCCCCGCCGCGGACTGCACGCTCGGCTGGTCGGCGCCTACGTCGAGTACCTCCTCCCCGGCGTCTCCGCGATCGGAGGAATCGTCGTCGGCGAGCCCGTCACCGCCGGGCATATGGCTCGGATGGCCGTCCACGAAGGGGGCCTCCAGGTGGCGTACCGGGCGCTCCTCCCCCGCCTCGACGGCGCCGCCCACGACGTCGTCGCCGACGTGATCGAGCGGCGCGAGTCGTTCGTCGACTTCTTCCGGCAGGAGGCTGCGGCGCGCGTGCGACGTTCCCCCGCGGAGCGGCTGAGCGCCGCGATCGCCGTCGGCCCACAGTTCGTGCCGATGCGTCCCGACGGCGTGCCCGACCCCGGTGAGGCCGAGACGTTCGGGGCGCTGTTCTCCTCCCGCGAAGCGAGATCTGCTCTCGTGGAGTCGGACCGCGCGATCGCGTCGCTGCTGCCGGGGCGCCCCTTGCCGTCGGTCCGCGCCGTGCGCCGACGCCTGCGCCGTCCCCTCATCCACCGCCTCACCCGGAGCCCGCACCATGGCATTTGACCTGGACAAGTTCACCGAAACCTCGGAGGCCGTCGCGTGGGACGACCTCGACTTCGACACCTTCGACGACCAGCCACTCGATGCGGACACCCTCCGATCGCTGCGCTACATGTGCGACGTCGAGTACCACACGTCCTGCTTCCTCCGGGACCTGCTGGTGACGCGGTCCCGCCGCGAGCCAGAGGCCGCGGGGTTCATGACGATGTGGAACCGGGAGGAGTTCTGGCACGGCGAGGCGCTGTCTGCCGTTCTGCAGCGTCACGGCATCGTCGTCGACTACGACGAACTGAAAGCCAAGCGGGTGAAGCTCGGCTGGCAGTTCGCGCTGGGCCCGCTCAAGCAGTCGGTGATGAGCAACCTGGTGGGGAAGAACTTCATCGCCGTCCACATGGCCTGGGGCGCCGCTAACGAACTGTCGGCCGTGGCCGCTTACCGCCGGATGGCTGACATGACCAGCCACCCCGCTCTGTCCCCCCTGTTGCGGCGGATCGCGCAACAGGAGACCAGACACGTGGCGTTCTACACGACGCAGGCCCGCGCCGCGATGGAGGAGTCCGAGACGGCGCAGAAGCTCGTCAGGCTCGTCCTCGCCAACGCCTGGCGCCCCGTCGGCTCCGGCATGATGGACGAATCCGAGGTGCAGCACGTGATGAGCCACCTTTTCCAGGGCCACATGGACGTGCTCGACAAGGTGGATCTGAGGGTGCAGAAGCTGCCGGGGCTCGAGGGGTTGACCATCTTCCGCACCGCCTTCACGAAGATGGGGATCACGTAGGCCGAGGCATCGAGCAGGGTCGCCGATCCCTGAGCAGCTCGCGAGGAACGAGCGAGCGTCCGTCGCCCTTCGACAAGCTCAGGGACCTTGGTTGATCCCTGAGCAGCTCGCGAGGAACGAGCGAGCGTCCGTCGAAGGGTAACGGCGTTGTGGCTCACCGCCGCCCCCGACCACAAGGGCGGCGACCACACGCACGGCCGTAACCCTTCGACAAGCTCAGGGACCACGGAGGACAAGCTCAGGGACCTTGGCTGGTCCCTGAGCAGCTCGCGAGGAACGAGCGAGCGTCCGTCGAAGGGTTACCGCACCGTGGCTCACCGCCGCCCCCGACCACAAGGGCGGCGACCACACCCACGGCCGTAACCCTTCGACAAGCTCAGGGACCACGGAAGGACAAGCTCAGGGAGCACGAGGGGACAAGCTCAGGGACCACGGAACGACAAGCTCAGGGTCCGACATGACGAGCCCAGAAGATCTCGCTTCGTCAGTCATTCGGGCCGAAGGGCGACCCGGCGGAGGAGAGGGTAGGGTAACCCCGTGACCAAGAGTGTTTATATTGCCTCGTCGGAGCGGCAGGTCAGCAAGTCCTCCATCGCGCTCGGCGTGATCGAACTATTTGCCCGTCAGGTTCGTTCCGTCGGCGTATTCCGACCCCTTGTGCATTCGGTCGAGAGCGACGCGGTGACCGAAGCCCTCATCTCCCAGAAGGGTGTCCGACAGAGTCTCGCCGACTCAGTGGGGGTCACCTACAAGGAGTATGCGGACGATCCCGCAGCCGCTATCGACACGATCGTCGCCAAGTACGCCGAGATCGAAGCCAAGTGCGACGCCGTCGTCATTCTGGGCTCCGACTACGACGACATCGAGAGCGCCCAGGAGCTTGGCCACAACGCGGTGATCGCCGCGAACCTCAACTCCCCCATCCTCTTCGTCACGCGCGCCGCCGACCGGAACGTCGAGCAGGTCAAACGGCTCACCGAGTCAGCCATCGAGGCGTACGAGGAGCGGCACAACTCCATCGCGGCGATCGTCGCCACGCACGTCTTCGAGGAGCGACACCAGGGACTCGCCGAGGCACTGCGCGAAGTGCGCGACGTACCCGTGTCGCTCATCCCCGAGGACGCCGTGCTGGGCGCTCCCTCCGTCGGGGCGCAGTTCGACGCCGTCGGCGCCACGCAGTGGCTGGGCCAGACCGACTTCCGCAGCCTCGAGTCGCTCCACACCATCGTCGGTGCAATGACCCTGCCGAACCTGTTGGCCCGGCTGAAGCGCGAATCAACGGTCATCGTTCCCGCCGATCGTCTCGACCTCGTCGCGGGGCTCATCATGGCGCACCGCTCCGCGCACTACGGGCCGCTGGCCGCCGTCGTCCTCACCGGCGGCTTCGAGATCCCCGAGACCATAAAGACGCTGTTCGCCGACGCGGAGATCGACCTGCCGGTGGCGATCACCCAGGGCGACACGTTCACCACCGCGGTGGCCCTCCAGGGGGTCCAGGGCACCTCGACGAGTTCGCCCCGCAAGATCGACGTGTCCCGCGCGTTGTTCTCCGCCAACGTCGACGAGGCGGCCCTGCTCGCCGCCATCGATCTCCCCCGCACCGAGATCCGCACGCCGACGATGTTCGAGCACCAGATCATGCAGCAGGCGCGCGCCAACAAGCAGCGCATCGTCCTGCCGGAGGCCACCGACGACCGCATCCTGCAGGCCGCCGAGGTGGTGCTCAACCGCAACGTCGCCGACCTCATCCTGCTCGGCGACTCGGGCAAGATCAGCCGTCGCGCCTCGGAGCTCGGCCTCAACCTCTCGGCCGCCACCGTGGTCAACCCCGACGATCCGGAGCTGGCCCGCCAGTTCTCCGAGGAGTACGCCCAGCTCCGCGCCCACAAGGGCGTCACGACCGAACAGGCCCTCGAGCGGATGAAGGACCTGTCCTACTTCGGCACGATGATGGTGCACCTCGGGAAGGCCGACGGCATGGTGTCGGGCGCGATCAACACCACCGCCAACACGATCCGGCCTTCGCTCGAGTTCATCAAGACCGTCCCGGGCCTGTCGGTGGTCAGCGGCTCGTTCCTCATGTGCATGAGCGACCGCGTGCTGGTCTACGCCGACTGCGCCGTCAACCCTGATCCCACCGCCGAGCAGCTCGCCGACATCGCCATCTCATCGGCCAAGACCGCCGAGAGCTTCGGCATCGAGCCCCGCATCGCCATGCTGTCGTACTCGACGGGTGACTCGGGCTCCGGCGCCGATGTCGACAAGGTCCGGGCCGCCACCGAGCTCGTACGCGAGCGTGCCCCCGAGCTCAAGGTGGAGGGTCCCATCCAGTTCGACGCCGCCGTCGACAAGGTTGTGGCGAGCAAGAAGATGCCGAACTCCGAGGTCGCCGGCCAGGCGACGGTGTTCATCTTCCCCGACCTCAACACGGGCAACAACACCTACAAGGCCGTCCAGCGCACGTCCGGTGCGGTCGCGATCGGTCCCGTCCTCCAGGGGCTGCGCAAGCCGGTCAACGACCTGTCGCGCGGCGCCCTCGTCGACGACATCGTCTCCACCATCACCATCACCGCCATCCAGGCCCAAGCAATCTGAGAAACGAAGCCAGCGCAATGTCCCAGATCCTCCTGCTCAACTGCGGATCGTCGTCCATCAAGTATCAGCTCCTCGACCCGGCGCAGGGCAGCCCCCAAGCCGTCGGCATCGTGCAGCGGATCGGGCAGCCGATGTCGACGATCGACCACGAGGCGGGCGACGCCGAGTACCACGACGAGGAGCCGTTCGCCGACCACACCGAGGCTGTGGCCCGCGTCGTGAGGATGTTCGACGAGCACGGCCCGAGCCTCGACACGGTGGTGGCCGTCGGGCACCGCACGGTGCATGGCGGATCGACCTTCGTCGAGTCCACGCTCATCGACGACGAGGTCATCGCGCACCTCGAGGAGCTCTCCGAACTCGCGCCGCTGCACAACCCGCCCGCCCTGGCCGGCATCCGCGCCGCCCAGAAGGTGCTGCCGGACGTGCCGCACGTCGCGATCTTCGATACTGCGTTCTTCTCCACCCTTCCGGCGGAGGCCTACACCTACGCGATCGACCGGCAGGTGACCGAGCGCCTGGGGGTTCGCAAGTACGGCTTCCACGGCACCAGCCACAGCTACGTCTCCAAGGAGGCCGCGAAGTTCCTCGACCGTCCGATCGAGGACCTGAAGATCATCGTCTGCCACCTCGGCAACGGTGCCTCCATCTCGGCGGTCGACGGCGGAGTGGCCGTCGAGACCTCCATGGGGCTGACCCCGCTGCAGGGCCTCGTCATGGGCACCCGCTCGGGCGACGTCGACCCTGGGCTGCACAAGTACCTCGTGCGCAAGGGCATGACGATCGACGACGTCGACACCCTCCTCAACAAGCAGTCGGGCATGGCCGGGCTGTGCGGCTACACGGACATGCGCGACGTGGCGACGCAGATTCACGCGGGCAACGAGGAGGCCAAGCTGGCCCTCGACGTCTACGTCCACCGGCTGATCAGCTACATCGGCTCGTACATCGCCGTCCTGGGCGGCGTCGACGCGCTCGTCTTCACCGCCGGCATCGGCGAGAACGCGGCCCACGTCCGCGGCCCCGCGGTGCGCAGGCTCGCCGGCCTCGGCTTCGAGCTCGACGAGGAGGCGAACAAGGTCCGCTCCAAGCAGGCACGTGAGATCTCGACGCCCGAATCCAAGGTGCGCGTCCTGGTCATCCCGACGAACGAGGAACTCGCGATGGCCCAGGAGACCCTCCAGGTCATCGGCGCCTGAGGAGCCCGCGCGAGCCCCTCGATACAATCGCTCGTCCCTCGCTCGCTACTCGGCGAAACGGGTCCCAAACGTCTCCCTGAGTAGCGGCCGCGAGGAACGAGCAGCAGCGAAGGTCTTATGGTCTGTCAAGTGGTGTGGGGGAGGTTGTTGAGGTCTGTTTGGAGGGCGGTCCAGAGGTCTCGGGTGACGTGTCGTTTGAGTGCTCGGATGGCTTCGGAGCGGGTCTTTCCTTCGGATACTCGGCGTTGGATGTAGGTCTTGGATCGCGGGTCGGTTCCGAGGCGTCCGATGACGACGCGGTGGATGACGCTGTTGGCTTGCCGGTCGCCCGAGCGCGACAATCTCCACCGGCTGGACTTTCCGGATTGAACGGGCAGTGGTGCCACGCCGACAAGTTTGGCGAACGCGTCACCGGAGGTGATCCGGCCGGGGTGACCGGCGGTGATCAACAACTGGGCAGTGGTCACTGGCCCGACATGATGCTGGGCCAGCAGGGTCGGCGCGATCGGGGTGAGGATCCTGAGCAGTTGCGCATCGATCTCGACGATGGCCCGATCATGGTCGAGGCAGGCACGGGCGAGGTCCCTGAGGGCGAGTTTGTAACTGTTGACAGGGTCGTGGAGACGAGTCAGGTCGGGACGCCACGCGGCGATCCGGGCCCGTTTCTGGGCCGAGTTCAACCCCCGCACCTGGTCAGCGAGGTCGTCGGGACAGGTCACCAGCATCCCGCCTACACGGCCCCAGGCCCGCTGCCTGGAGCTCCGGTGATGGGCCCGCAGCACCATCAACGGTCGTAGCGCGGCGATCGCGGGATGATAGTGCTTGGCTAGGCCCTTCTGGGTGCCGGCCGCCGCCGCGGTCGCCGCCCGGTACGCGTCGAGCTCATCGGTCTTCCCGTGCCGGGCCCGGTCACCTCGTTCGGTGTGGTTGATCTCGATCACCTCGATCCCGGCAGCATGCAACACGGCGGTCAACCCGGCACCATAGGTGCCGGTCTGTTCCACCCCGGCCCGCGAGACCCTGCCATGATCGGCGGCCCAGTCCAGTAACTCAAGATAGCCGGCCGGGGTGGCCGGGAACTGCTGGTCAGCCACCGGAGCACCGGTCGCCGCGTCCACCAACGCCGCGTGATGGATGTCCAGATGGGTATCGATACCCACCACCACCGATCCTGATGGGGGGTTGCGGTGACGGCGCGTGTGTGATGTCTTGTACATGTTGCCTCCCTCAAGGCTTGTCACTATCAGCCGGGAGGGATGGCTCAGCAGGCCGGGGACCGGAGCACTACAGAGATGAGCCCCACACACGCGGGGCACGGTCTTATCAAGCTACCGCCCCGGCCTGACCCATCCCCCAACCCGCACGCGGGGTCAGACACCGGCCCGGATCTCCCAGGGATCAACGAGGCAGGGCACATCGCTGCAACGCCCTCCAGGGCAGTATCGAAGACAGCCACCACCACAAGACCACCGGAAAGCCCGGCACCCTCATCCTTGCGGATCCCCGGGAAACCCGGTACCCCCAATCCTCTCTGTATCGAAGGACCCCGCACCCAACCGCTCACCCGAGACAGCGGAGCCCCGCGGCAGCCCCTCGATACGGTCACTCGTACCTCGCTCCCTACTCGGGGAAACGGAAAGAACCGTCGCCCCCGATCACAGGGACGGCGACCGAAGCTGGGGCCGTAACCCTTCGACAAGCTCAGGGAACTAGAACCGAAGCTGGGGTCGTAACCCTTCGACAAGCTCAGGGACCGATAGGCGACAAGCTCAGGGACCGATAGGCGACAAGCTCAGGGACCGATAGGCGACAAGCTCAGGGAGCTAGACGACAGCCGGCTACTCGCCGTGGAGCACGTCCAGCCAGAGGCCGGCGTCGATCAGCGCGGCGAGCGCGTCCAGGTCGGTGATCGGGTTGTCCTCGACGTACAGCTCCTCGAGCGACCAGGCGTCGGCCAGCGGCGCCACCGTCGTGATGTCGTTGCCGCGGACGTCGAGCGCCGCCAACTGGAGCCGCTCCGAGCTCAGGCCCTCGACGGACGTGAGGTGGTTGTCCGCGACAGCCAGCACCACGAGCGAGCTGAGGGAGGAGAGATCGCCGACTTCCGTGAGCTCGTTGTCCGACGCATCGAGCAACAGCAGGCTGGGCAGGTAGGGCAGCCCGTCGAGGGTGGTCAGCCAGTTGGAGCTGAAGTCGGCCACCTCGAGGTTGGGCAGCTGCGCGAACCCGAGGTCGTCGAGCGACTCGATGCCGCGGTTGTAGCAGTCCAGCTCGACCACGTTTTGCAATCTGCTCTGCGGGATCGCAGTGTGGTTGTGCGCGACCCCGGCGGCATCGGCCAGACACTCGAACAGCCCGGGATCGCCGATCAGCGCGTCACCGCCCTGCAGCGCGGGGTAGGTGATCGGGCCGAAGCGCACGATGTTGTTGAACAGCCACTTCGTCACAGTGCGGTACCCGACGACGTTCGCGGACAGGTTGTACTGCTCCACCACCTTCGCCTCGGTGTAGGAGCGGCAGCCGTTGCGGCCGGTCGCCGCCGTATCGCACTCGGTCCTCCACTTGCGGCCGTCCTTGGCGGTCCACTCGCCATTGTTGCCCAGGGGGTTCGTGGTCCACATGGTCCGCGGGGACGGCAGGTAGGTGAGGTTATTGAACAGCCAGTCCCGCTGCGTCACGTACTGTCCGTCGCGGTAGACGACGTAGGAGGCGAAGATGCTGGTGCGGCAGCGCGTGGTCTGCGAGTACGGCTCGCACTCGGTGTACCACTGCCGGCCGTTGACTTCGTGGTGCCCGGCGGTGCTGTAGACGTCGACCTCCGCGCGGGCGTCGAGGGCGGGGACGAGCGGCGCAAGCGCGGCGCCGAGGATGAGGGCAGCCATTGCCCGGAAGACCTTCACGAGGGTCCCTTCAAGAGTTGGTGGCTGAATCGTAGGGGATGCACATCTCCCACGGATAGGCAGGGCCGGCAAGGGGCAACGCGTTGTGGAGGTCCCACAAACGACGGCGCCTCGAGGTTGTGGACTCGCGCCAGCCAGCGTGCCCGCATCGCCGTCGACTTCGCGGAGCGTTCCGCAAGTGGCGTACCTTATAGGGCATGGCATCAGCACTCATCACGGGCGGTACCTCCGGCATCGGACACGCGTTCGCGCGCGAATTCGCCAGCAGGGGCACTGACCTGATCCTCGTCGCCCGTGACGAGGCCCGGCTGAACGCCGTCGCGGAAGAACTGCGGCAGTTGCACGGGGTCGAGGTGGAGGTGCTCCCAGCAGACCTCGCTGTACGCGACGACGTCGCACGCGTCGCCGCGCGGCTCGAGGACCAGAGCCGCCCCGTCGACTGGCTCGTCAACAACGCGGGCTTCGGCCTCCACTCGACCGTGCTCGACCCCGACGACATCGACATCCACGCCCGCGCGCTCGACGTCATGTGCCTAGCCGTGCTCATCCTCGGCGGTGCCGCGGCCCGGGCCATGAAGGAGCGCGGCCACGGCCGCATCGTGACCGTCGCGTCGTCGTCGTCGGCGATCTACACCGGCAACTACTCGGCGATCAAGGCCTGGGCGCGTTCGTACTCCAACGGCCTGGCGCTCGAACTCACCGGCACCGGCGTCACCGCGACCGCGCTGCTCCCCGGCTGGGTGCGCACCGAGTTCCACGACCGTGCGGGCATCAACGCCTCCAAGATTCCCGACTTCATCTGGATCGACCCCGACAAGCTCGTGCGAGAGTGTCTCGACGACGCCGAGAAGGGCAAGATCGAGTCGGTGCCGGACTGGAAGTGGAAGCTCGCCCTCAAGGTCGGCGACCACGGGCCGAGGACACTGACGCGCTGGTTCACCCGGGTCCTCACCGCGTCGAGGAAGAGGCACTGACGTGGCCAAAGACGTCGAGCCGGGAGGTTCGCGCTACACGTCGGACCTGCAGGCGGCCACTCGGCGCACGGCCCAACTCCTCCTGCTGAAACCGGCCCTGTGGAAGCTCCTGAAGATCCACGTGCACTCCGCCGCCAACCTCGACAGCCTCGAGGCGCCGTTCATCGTCTTCAGCAACCACGCGTCGCACCTCGACGCCCCCCTCATCCTCTGCTCGTTGCCCAGCCGGCTCGGTCGCTTCGTCGCGACCGGCGCGGCGGGCGACTTCTTCTATGACAAGTGGTGGAAGTCCGCGCCGATGTCACTGTTCATGAACGGCTTCCCGATCGACCGCGGCAAGGGCGGCCGCGGGCAGCGCGGGCTGTCGGCCAAGCTGCTCGACGACGGCGTCCCGCTGCTCCTGTTCCCCGAGGGCACGCGCTCCAGGGACGGGGCGATGGGGCCGTACAAGCCGGGCGTGGCGTCGCTGTGCATTTCGCGGGGCGTTCCGGCGCTGCCCGTCGCGCTCGTCGGAGCCTTCGAGGCGTGGCCGTCGAAACAGAAGCATCTGCCCAAGGGTCGGCCCGAGGTACACGTCGTGTTCGGGCGTCCGATGACCCCCTTCCCCGGCGAGATCGCGCACGAGTTCAACGAGCGCATGCGCCGCCAGGTCATCGAACTACACGACACCACGGCTCGCGCCTATGGGATGAAGACCCTGGCCGAGTACGCCCACACCCAAGCCCTCGAACGGGCACAGAAATCCGAGATAGCCGCCTTGGTCGATGACGCCAAGCAACGCGCGGACAAGCAGGAGGAACGATGATCGAAGGCGTCAAGCAGCAGAAGTGGTGGGGCTGGGGCGAAGAAGGCAAGGGCTACCGCTACGAGGACAAGCCGAAGTTCCCCGCGTTCGTGAAGAAGATGGTCGGCGTCGACATCACGGCCCCCGCGGAGACCATCCCTCCCTTCTCGTCGCTCAACGTGCCCGCCTCCCAGCTCACCGACGAGCTTCGCGGCACCCTGGCCGGCATCCTCGGCGACACGTACGTGCAGACCGACGACGAGACCCGCGTGGTCCACGGCTTCGGCAAGGGCCTGCGTGACCTCATGCGGGTGCGCGCCGGGCAGCTCGAGCGCATCCCCGACGTCGTGCTCTACCCGGGCAGCCAGCGCGAGGTCGAGCAGGTCGTCGACGCCTGCGTCGAGGCTGACGCCGTCGTCATCCCGTTCGGTGGCGGCTCGAACATCGTCGCCGCGCTCGAGGCCGAGCCGGGAGAGACGCGCCAGGTGGTCTCGGTCAACCTCGGCCGGATGAACAAGGTGCTGGAGATCGACGAGAACTCAGGGCTCGCCCACATCCAGGCGGGCGTGTTCGGCCCCGACATGGAGGACCAGCTCCGCGCCAAGGGCTGGACCATGGGGCATCACCCCGACTCGTTCGTCTGGTCGACGCTCGGCGGCTGGATCGCCACGCGCTCGTCGGGCATGCAGTCGGACAAGTACGGCGACATCGCCGACATCTGCCGCGGGCTCACCATGGTGATGCCGGGGCAGGTGCTGGAGCTGCGCCCCCTGCCGTCGACGTCGTCCGGCCCGAGCGTCCGCGAGATGGTGCTGGGTTCGGAGGGCCGGTTGGGCATCATCACGTCGGCCTGGGTCAACGTGCACCGCATCCCAGAGGTTCGCGAGCTGCAGGCGTACTTCTACCCGACCTACGAGGACGGGCTGCGGGCCTGCCAGCAGATCGTCGAGTCCGATGCGCACGTGATGATGGCGCGCGTCTCCGACGCGATCGAGACGCAATACATCATGGCCAACGGCAAGAAGTCGAAGTCGAAGGTCAGCTCGCTCGTCAGCAAGGGCATCCAGAAGCTGATGGTGCAGAAGGGCTGGGATCTCGAGCAGATCGCGATGAGCTTCGTCGGGTTTGAGGGATCCGCCAGCCACGTGCGCTACGAGAAGGGCATCGTCGGCAAGATCGTCCGCGACAACGGCGGCATGGGCGTCGGCAAGGGCCCGGGCGCGCTGTACGACCAGAAGAAGTACGACACCCCCTACATCCGCGACTTCATGCTCGACCGCGGCATGCTCTGCGATGTGTCGGAGACGACGACGCCGTGGGCCTACGCCGAGCAGATCCACACCAACACCGTGGAGCGCTTCAACAAGCTGATGGACGAACTGGGTGTCCAAGGCGTCGTCTTCTGCCACCTCAGCCACTCGTACCATTCGGGGGCCTGCCAGTACTTCACGTTCGCGATCAACGACAACTCCGCCAACGCAATGCGCACCTACGATCTGGCCAAGCGCGAGATCCAGCAGTCGTTCATGGACAACCACGCGACGGTGTCGCACCACCACGGCGTCGGCGAGGAGCACAGCCCCTGGATGGAGCAGGACATCTCTCCGGCGGGCGTATTCATCCAGCGCAAGCTGTTCGAAGGTGTCGACCCGGGCAACAACCTGAACCCGGGCAAGATCATCCACGACGGCAAGCCCGGGATCACCTCCAACTCACCGGACGCCTAGCGGCTCAGCGGGGTCGCGCCGCCCAGGCGGCGAGGCCCTCGTCGGCCGGGACGGCGGCGTAGAGCGTCGCCTGGAAGGCGTGGTAGAGGTCCGGCTTGCCGGCCCAGGTGTGCTGGACGGGGCGATTCTCGTCGTCGAGTTCGGGGAACCACGATCCCCGCTCGTGGTCGACGATGTGCAGGGCGACGTAGCGCCAGAACCCGCGGTAGGCGTCGGCATACGTCGGCATCGGGTCCAGGTCGTAGAGGTACCGCGCGGCTCCGATGCCCTCGGCGACCTCCCAGAAGAACTTCTCCGCCACGACCACGTTGCCGTCCCAGTCGACGGTGTAGGCGAAACCGCCCTCGGGTGCCCACGCGTCGCGCAGGGCGCCGACGAACAGGTTCCGCGCCGCGGGCACCAGCCACGGTTCGTCGATCCCCTTGCCGCGCAGTTGTAGCAGCAGCTTCGTCCATTCGAGCCAGTGCCCCGGCTGCGAGCCATAGGGGCGGAAGGGGTGGCGCGGCTCGTCGCGGTTGTAGTCGAGGAGATCGCGCCACTGACCGTCGAAATGCTCGGGGAGCCTCCAGGCACCGCGGGTCGGGTCGGCGGCACGCCCCGCGATGTGGCGTGCGATGCGCGCCGCCCGGTTCAGGAGCATCTCGTCGCCAGTCGCCTCGTAGGCCGTCAGCAGAGCCTCGGTCAGGTGCATGTTGGCGTTTTGACCGCGGTAGGGGTCGAGCTCGGTGAACGTGCGGTCGAAGGCCTCGACGCACCTTCCCTCCGCTTCGCGCCAGTAGTGCTCATCGATGACCCGCAACGCCTCGTCGACGAGCTTCCGGGCCTCGGGGAACCCGGCGATCACGGCCGAGGAGGCGCCCAGCAACAGGTGCGCCTGCCCGTAGAGCTCCTTCCGGTCCGACGGGGCGGCGCCGCCGACGGTGGCGAACCAGCCGCCGTGGACGTGGTCGCGGCCCTCGCCGTCGGAGTAGAAGGACAGGCCATGACGGACGACGTCGGCCGCGCCGGGACGTCCCAGCGCGTGGGCGATGGAGAAACAGTGCAGCATGCGAGCGCCCAGCCAGAGTTGCGCCCCCTGCTCAGGGAGTGCGTGCCCCTCGGCGTCGAGGTAGGCGTAGCCGCCGCTGTCGAGACACACCTCCGGTTGGTAGAAGTCGAGCAGGTCGTCGCGGTGCGATTCCAGCCAGCGCAGGTGCGTGCAGTCCTCGAAGGGATTGTCGTCTTGACCGAAAAGCTCCATCGTCGTCCTCCGCTCACGGGCGTCACTGGTCCGGACTCATCTTGGCACGCGGCCAGTCGGGCATGCTTGGGGGGATGAGATTGTGGAGCCTGCACCCGACCCTGCTCGACCGCGCGGCGCTCGTGGCCGGGTGGCGCGAGGGGCTTCTCGCCCAAGCTGTGCTGGCGGGCAGGACGAAGGGCTACCTCAACCACCCACAGCTCCAGCGATTCCGGACCACAGCAGATCCAGTCCGCGCCGTCGTGACGTACCTCGCGGGTCTACGCAGCGAGGCCGCCGCGCGTGGCTACCGCTTCGACGTCACGCGCCTGGACACAGTGCCCGACGACGAACTCCGGCTCACCGTCACCGCCGGCCAACTCGCCTACGAGCTCGACCACCTGCGCTCGAAGGTGCGTCTGCGCGCCCCGGACTGGGAGCCGCGACTGACTGCACCTCGTCCGCACCCGCTCTTCACCGTCGTCGATGGCCCGATCGAGGCGTGGGAGCGCCCCTGACCCCTGAGCTTGTCGACTCTTGCTCCCTGAGCTTGTCGAAGGGTAACGGCCCGTTTCCAAACGCCGCCCCCGGCCACAGCCACGTCGAGCACTGGCACGTCCCTGACCCTTCGACGAGCTCAGGGGCCGAGGAACAGCAGGCAGGGGCAACTAGACTCACCCCATGCTTTCCGTCCTTTCGCCCGCCAAATCACTCGATTTCGAGACTCCCCTGCCTACCAGGAAGCACTCGGAGCCCCGCCTTGTGGGGCAGTCGGCAGGGCTGATCGAGATCATGCGGACGAAGTCCCCGGGCGAAATCAAGGCGCTGATGCACATCTCCGACGACCTGGCGGAGCTCAACGCCTCCCGCTACAGCGCGTTCTCAACTGACCACGCCCCGGACAACTCCCGACCCGCGGTGCTCGCCTTCGACGGCGACGTCTACCAGGGTCTCGCAGCCAAGGACTTCGACGCCCGGGACTTCACCGAGGCGCAGAAGACCGTCCGGATCCTGTCCGGCCTCTACGGATTGCTGCGGCCGATGGACCTGATCCAGCCCCACCGCCTCGAGATGGGCACACGTCTTGCGTCCAGCCGCGGACAGACGCTCTACGAATGGTGGGGCACCCAGGTGACGGACCTGCTTCGCCGCGACCTCGAGGCCTCTCCCGGCCCGGAGGTCCTCATCAACCTCGCCTCCCAGGAGTACTTCAAGGTGGTCGACGAGCACCGCCTCGGGGCGCGCGTCATCAGCCCCCGGTTCGAGGACCGCGATAAGTCCGGCGAGCCGCGCGTCGTCAGCTTCTACGCCAAGCGTGCACGCGGCCTCATGGCGGCCTGGCTGGTCCGTGAGCGGGTGCGTAGTGCCGCCAAGGTGCTGGACTTCGAGGCCGACGGCTACTCCTACGACGAGGAGCGCTCCACCAAGGACACCCCGGTCTTCGTCCGCTGATTCGATCGCGAGCTCCCTCGCCGCCCGTGGGACTGCCCGCGCGTCGTCGTAGGAGGTTGCCGTCGGATGTCGCGCATCGGTAAGGCCTTGCCGACGCCAACCGCGCCGTCCGAACGCCAACGGCCCTGCCAAACGCCAACGGCGCCGCCAAAACGCCGTCGATACCCATCGATGCCTGCGAAATCTCGCTGGCATCGCTGAGTCTCGCCAGCGAACGGCCCGCCCCGTTGGCGTTCTCCTCGCACCTTTCGCGTTTCGGTCGGGCCGTTGGCGTGGGGGTGGACCGTTGGCGTACCGGTCGGAGCGTTGGCGACTATCAATGCCGACGACCCGGGCCAGTGCCACGCCCATTTTCGTGGGCGGGCGCTCCGACCCGACGGCGGAGCACTACGGTGAGCCCGTATCGATCCATTCCCACCGTCGGGAGGCAACATGGCTGATCCAACAGTCGTCAAGCGTGAGGTCTTCAGCTCGCGCAACGTGTTCATCCTCGCCGCGATCGGCTCCGCCGTCGGTCTCGGCAATATCTGGCGCTTCCCGTACGTCGCCTACAGCAACGGCGGCGGCGCGTTCGTCATCCCCTACCTCGTCGCGTTGCTGACGGCAGGCATCCCGCTGCTGTTCTTCGACTACGCGATCGGTCACCGCTACCGCAGCAGCGCCCCGTTGGCGATGCGTCGCGTCGGACGGGCGAAGTGGGTCGAGTCGCTCGGCTGGTGGCAGGTGCTGGTGTGCTTCGTCATCGCCGTCTACTACGCCGCGATCCTCGCCTGGGCCGGGATGTACTTCATCTTCAGCTTCAACCAGAGCTGGGGCGACGACGCCCAGGCGTTCCTGTACGGCGAGTTCCTTCAACTCGCCGACACCCCCCACATCGGGTTCGACTTCGTCCCGCAGGTCGCCATGCCGATGGCTCTGGTCTGGGTGGTGACGCTGGTCGTCATCGCGCTCGGCGTGCGGCGCGGAATCGCCCGTGCCAACGTCGTCATGATCCCGCTCCTGCTCGTCATGTTCCTCATTCTCGTGTTCCAGGCGATCATGCTCCCCGGCGCGGTCGACGGCCTCAACGCGTTCTTCACCCCCGACTGGTCGGCGCTCACGAACCCCGGCGTCTGGGCGGCGGCGTACGGCCAGATCTTCTTCTCGCTCTCCGTCGGCTTCGGCATCATGATCACCTACTCCTCCTACCTGCGCCGTCGCACCAACCTCACGGGCTCCGGCCTCGTCGTCGGATTCGCGAACTCCAGCTTCGAGCTGCTCGCCGGCATCGGCGTCTTCGCGGCGCTGGGCTTCATGATGCAGGCCACCAACCAGACGATGGACGAGGTCGCCGCCGGTGGCATCGGGCTCGCGTTCATCGCGTTCCCGACGATCGTCAGCACCACCAACCTCGGTCCGGTGATCGGCGTGCTGTTCTTCGCGTCGCTGATGTTCGCAGGCTTCACCTCGATGATCTCGATCGTCGAGGTGTGCGTGTCGGCGGTCCGCGACAAGATGGGTCTCAGCCGTGTGATGGCCACGGCCGCCGTCGGCATTCCGATGGCCGCGGTCTCCATGCTCTTCCTGCCGACGACGACGGGGCTCTACTTCCTCGACATCACCGACGAGTTCATCAACAAGTTCGGCATCCTGCTCGGAGCCTTCACGAGCGTGCTCGTCGTCGGTTGGATCCTGCGCAAGCTGCCCGCACTGCAGCAGCACCTCGACCGCGTCTCCAGCGTCCGCTTCGGGAAGCTGTGGCTGGGCCTGGTCGGCATCCTGGTGCCGATCGTCCTCGGCTACATCGTCTTCAACGAGATCCTCACCAAGATCCAGGCTCCGTACGGGGACTACCCGGCCGGGATGCTCGGCATCTTCGGCTGGGGCATGGCGGGCGGCATCATCATCGTCGCGGTCGTCATCGCCTTCGCCACGCGGTGGAGGCGTGACGTGGTCACGGAGATCGACGAAGCCGCACTCAATGTCAAGTACGAGGAGATCATGCAGAAATGACAGCTACAGCCACCATCATGATGATCGTCGCCATCACCACCCTCTGGGGCGGGTTGGGCGTCGCGATCGTGCACCTGCTCCGGAGCCCCGAGGTCATCGTCGACGAGGGTGACGGCTTCTAGGGCGCTGCGCTCTCTGATGGGGCCCCGCTCAGCGTGGGGCCCCGTCAGCCCTGGCGGTCAGCCCCCCAGCACCATGAGCCCGCCAGCCAGGATCATGAAGAGCACGCTCAGCACGAAGCCCAGGATCGTCAGGATGCCCATCACCTTGCCGAGCAGGAACCCGATCTTGAGGTTCCCGTCCCAGCGGAAGGGCGCGCCGCCCCGGATCTCGTCCCTCGCGCGGCCGCCCAGGTGCCAGGCGATGAACCACAACGGCATGAAGAGGAATCCCCCGACACCCAGCAGCAGGACGGTGCTCGCCTGCGGATGTTCGGCCGACCCGTACCCGTAGCCGTAGCCCGGAGCGCCGTACGGCTGCACCGGTGGGTAGGAGGGAGTCCCGTAGGGGTCCTGACCGTAGGGCGCGTACGTGTCTTGTCCGTAGAGGCCGTAGGGATCAGCCTGCTGGGAGCCGTACGGCTGGGCGTAAGGGTTGTGTCCGTACCCCGACTGCGGATAGGGCTGGCCGTACGGATCGGTGCGCGGCGGCGGAGGTGTCGGCTGCGAGTAGGGGCTACCAGCGCTGTAGCCGGGCTGGCCCCACCCATCGGGTGTGGTCTCGGGTTCGCGCGGCGACTGCCGTGGATCTGACTGGCCGTAGTCGTTCGGCTGCGACATGGTTGCGCTCCTCGTCGGCTCCCGCTCGGGAGTTACCCATCCAGTATGACCCCCACACCAACCACCCGCACGCCAACCTCCCCGAACCGGAGTTCCCGGGCGAGGCGAGCCCGTAGGCTCGTCGCATGCTGCACACCGTGACGCTCAGCCCCGGGTTCGACGACTACTACACCGTCAGCGGCCTCGACTGGGGCGGGGTAGGCACCATGCATGCGTACCGCTCCGTCGCCTCCGGCAAGGGAGTCTCCTGCGCCAGGTCCGCCGCGGCGCTGGGCGTGCCGGTCGTCGCGCACGTGGCGGTCGGGGCCGACGACGCAGGCGAGTACGCGGCGCGGCTCGACGCCGAGGGGCTGAGCCACGGCCTGGTCACCGTCCCCGGTAGCGTCCGGCACAACCTGACGTTGGTGGACGGCAGCGGCGAGAAGGTCGCCGCGCATTTCATGGGCGAGCGGCTACGCATCGACGATCCTGACGCCGTCGAGATGTTGTTCGACGGCGTGCTCGCGTCCCTGCAGCCTGACGACATCGTCACCCTCAACGGGTCACTGGCTCAAGGTCTCGCCGACGACGCCTGGGCCCAGCTCGCCGCCGCCAGCCTCGAGCGCGGGGCGCGCGTGATCGTCGATGCGCAGGGGGCCGCGCTGCGCGCGTGCCTGGCAGTGCGTGGGATCACCGCGTTCAAACCCAACGACGAGGAGATCCGGGCGCTCCCTGGGCTTGAGAGCCTGACGGCCGACGAGCGGGTCGAGCGGGCACTTCAGTTCCTGGACGAGGCCGGCGCCACCATCCCGCTCGTCTCGCTCGGCGCGCGAGGGGTCGCGGTCCTGCGCGAGGGGCGCCCAGCGGTGCTGCCGAGCCCCGCCGACCGAGCGATGGTGTCCGTCATGGCCGGCGACACGTTCGTCGCGGGTCTGGCCTGGGGGCTGCTTCGCGGGGCGGATGGAGAGGAGGTCGTCCGGCACGGGCTGGCTGCGGCCGCAGCGCACGTCGAGGGTCTGGCGGGCGCATCCTTGAGGTCCCGAGCCGAGGTCCTGGTCGCGGGTTGATGAACGATTGCTCATCTTGATCTAGGGCGTCCCTCATCCCTGCGGTGTTTCGTAGTGGACATCAGGAACCGACCACCGGTTCGGGTACGAGAGGAACACACCATGAACATCTCCAAGCGCACCATCGCCACGTGGGCGATCTCCGGAACGCTCGGGCTCGGCGCCGCCACCGCTGGTGCCGTCGCGATCGCTGACAGCCGCGGCACCCAGGATGCCCCCAGCGTCACCGTGAGCGCCGCTCCGGCCACCACCCAGTCGGCCGACACCCCGTGGTCCGCCAGGTCCGCCTCGACGCCGGCCGCCAAGCTCCCGGCCGCCACGGCCTCCGCCGCCGCACCGCAGGTGACCGTCTCCGTGGCTCCAAGCGCCGCCAGTGCCAAGACCGCCGCGTCGGCTCGGTCCGCGGCGTCGGCAAAGTCCGCCGCATCGGCTAAGTCCGCCGTGTCACCGCTGTCGGCCAAGAGCCCGGCCTCACCGGACAGCCCGGATTCGCCGATGTCCCCGGCCAGCGCACCGTCGGCCCCCAGCCCTGTCAGCCCGGCGTCCGCCCCGTCCCCCGCCAGCGCATCGTCGGCTCCCTCCGCCAACTCCGGCGACTGACCGCGGTTATGCCTCGCCATCCCCTGCCGCCCGACGTTGCCTTTCTCGCGTCCCCAGACGCTGAAGGGCTGCTTCGGGCGGCTCTCGTGGGGAACGCGGACGGGCTCACCTTCACCGCCACGCGCGATGAGTTCCACTACCGCCCGGGCGCTGAAGCGACCGCCATCTACACGGTGGCGTACCCGGTCGACGGCGCCGAGGTGGTCGACCACCTCCTCATCTCGACCGCGGCCGTCGGCGAACCCGCCGTCGAGGTGACCACCGAGCACGGCCGGTTCTCGGTGTGGCGGCACCCGGCCGATCCCCGCCTCCCTGCGCTGGCCGCCGCCTGCGACCCGGCCACCGTGCTCTCATGGTTGGGCCAGCTGCCGCCTCATCGTGACGGCATCGCCGAGCTCGACATCAGCCTGCTCGCCTACCGTCCCCTCCGCCGCGCCGTCCTCCGCCTGACCGCCGACGGCCGCACGTGGTTCGTCAAGGTGATGCCGGAGCGGAAGGCGTCGATCCTCGCAGACCGCATCGATCCGGTGGCCGCCGCCGGCCTCACCGCACCCATCGCGCTCCGCCCCAGGCCGGGCGTGCTCGTCACGGCCGCGGTGCCTGGAGTGTCCCTCGCGCAGCGCCTGGTGGACTGGCAGTTCCTCGGCCACGCCCTCCCCGAGCCGGCGGACCTAGCGGAACTCCTGGACCAGGTCCCGGACGCGGTCACGGACCTCCCGCGCCGGGAGTCCTGGGCCGATCGCCTCGACTTCCACAGCGCCACCGCTGCCCACGAACTCCCCGAACACGCCGACCGGATCGCTTCGCTGGCCGCACGGATACAGACGTTGCTCGACTCGTTGCCGGCCGGCCCCGTCGTCCCGGTCCATGGGGACTTCTACGAGGCCAACATCTTCGTCTCTGACCAGGGGCTGCGGGTCATCGACATGGACTCCTGCGGGCCCGGGCACCGGGTCGATGATCTCGCGTGCTGCCTGGCCCACCTCGCGGTGCTGCCGTCTCTCTCGCCCGAGTCGTACCCGCGGATCGATGAGGTGCTGGCCCACTGGTTGACCGACTTCGACCAGCGGGTGAATCCAGCATCGCTCCGTGCCCGGGTGGCGGCAGTACTCGTGAGCCTCATCTCGGGCGCCGGCCCGCTCGCCGAGACCTGGCTGGAGCTCGCCGAGATCTGGGCCGACTCTGCTGTCAGTGCCCACGGCAAGCTAGCTAGGCGTGCCTGACCCTCTGATGTTGCGCTCGACGCACCCTCTGAGCGCGGAGTCACGCTCAGAGGGTGCGTCGAGCGCAACACCAGAGGGTGCGAGTCGATCTACGGGCCGGCCTTGGCGGACATGAGAGGGCCCCGCTGCGAACAGCGGGGCCCTCAACTCAGGGTGGACGGCTCAGGCCTTCTTCTCCTGAAGCACCGCCTTGGCCGCGGCGAAGCGGGCGATCGGCACGCGGAACGGAGAGCAGCTGACGTAGTCGAGCCCAGCGCCGTGGAAGAACTCCACGGAATCGGGATCGCCACCGTGCTCACCGCAGACGCCGGTCTTCAGCTTGGGCTTGACCGACCGTCCGCGCTCGACGCCCATCTCGACCAGCTGGCCGACGCCCTCGACATCGATGGTCTCGAACGGGTTGCGCTCGAGGACCCGATCCATCACGTACTGCGTGAGGAAGCCGTTCTCGGCGTCGTCGCGCGAGATACCGATCGCGGTCTGCGTCAGGTCGTTGGTGCCGAACGAGAAGAAGTCGGCATGCTCGGCGATCTTGTCGGCGATCAGCGCTGCACGGGGCAGCTCGATCATCGTGCCGACGGTGTAGTCGAGCTCCGCTCCGGCCTGGGCCAGCTCGTCCTCCACCGCCGCGACGACGATCGCGCGCTGCGTCTCGAGCTCCTGGCTGAGCGCCACCAGCGGGATCATGATCTCCACGCCGACGGTCTCGCCCTCGCGCTCCCTGACCGCGAGCGCGGCACGCACGATCGCGCGCGTCTGCATGTCGGGGATCTCGGGGTACAGCATCGCCAGGCGGCAGCCACGGGTGCCGAGCATCGGGTTGAGCTCGTGTAGGCGCTTGACCTGGGCCAGGGTCTGCTTGGCTTCGCCGAGTTCCTCGGAGTCGCCACCGGACATCTCCAGCCTCTGCACCAGCAACGACTGTTCGACGAGGTTCGGCAGGAACTCGTGCAGCGGCGGGTCGAGGAGGCGAACCGTGACCGGAAGCCCCTTCATCGCGGTGAAGACGCCCTCGAAGTCCGACTGCTGCATCGGCAGGATCTCCTCGAGCGCGGCAGCGCGCTGCTCGGAGCTCTCGGCGAGGATCATGCGCCGCACCGCCGGGAGACGGTCCTGGGCCATGAACATGTGTTCGGTCCGGCAGAGGCCGATACCCTCGGCGCCCAGCTCGCGGGCCTTCGTCGCGTCCTCGAAGTTGTCGGCGTTGGCGCGCACGCCCAGACGGCGCACGCTGTCGGCCCACTGAACAACCCGCTCGAAGTCCTCGTTGATCTGCGGCGGGATGAGCTCGATCTTCTCGCCATAGACGTCGCCGGTGGTGCCGTCGAGGGTGATGGTCTCGCCCTCCTTGATGACGCGATCGCCGATGGTCAGCGTCTTGCCGACCGGGTCGATCTTGATGCCGTGCGCACCGGCAACACAGGGCTTGCCCATGCCGCGGGCCACCACGGCCGCGTGCGAGGTCATGCCACCGTGAGCCGTGAGGATGCCCTGGGCTTCGATGACGCCGTGGATGTCGTCGGGCGTGGTCTCGAACCGCACCAGCACCACGGGCTCACCCTTGCTGCCGCGCTCGGCGGCCGTGTCGGCGTCGAAGACGACACCGCCCACCGCGGCGCCGGGCGAGGCCGGGAGGCCCTTCGCGATCGGGATCTGGCCGTGCTCCGGAGGGATGGCCGGGTGCAGCAGCTGGTCCAGCTGGCCGGGCTCGATGCGCAGCAGCGCCTCCTCCTGGGAGATGACGCCCTCATCGACGAGGTCCGAGGCCACCTTGAGGGCGGCCGCGGCGGTGCGCTTGCCGTTACGGGTCTGCAGCAGGTAGAGCTTGCCATCCTCGATGGTGAACTCCATGTCCTGCATGTCCTTGTAGTGCTGCTCCATCTTGTGCATGGTGGCCACGAGCTGCTCGTAGGCCTCCGGCAGCACGTCCTTCATCTCGCCCATGGGACGCGGCGTGCGGATGCCCGCGACGACGTCCTCGCCCTGGGCGTTGACGAGGAACTCGCCGTAGAGCGCCTTCTCACCGGTCGACGGGTTGCGCGTGAAGCACACCCCGGTGGCGGAGGTGTCGCCGCGGTTGCCGAAGACCATCTGCATGATGTTGACGGCGGTGCCGAGGCTGGCCGGGATGTTGTGGGCGCGGCGGTACACCTCGGCGCGGGGGTTGCCCCACGACTTGAAGACGGCGTTGACGGCCCGGTTGAGTTGCTCGCGGGGGTCGGCGGTCCATGCGCCGCCGAGGTGGTCGTTTGAGATCTGCTTGAAGGTCTCGACCAGACCCTTGAGGTCGTCGGCGTCCAGGTCGGTGTCCTGATCGACGCCGCGGTGGTGCTTCAGCTCGCTCAGCGCATCCTCGTAGAGGTTCTGCGGCACACCCTCGACGACCTCGCCGTACATCTGGATGAAGCGGCGGTAGCAGTCCCAGGCGAAGCGTTCGTTGCCGAACTCCTCTGCCAGGGCGACAACTGATTCGTCGGAGATACCGAGGTTGAGGATCGTGTCCATCATGCCGGGCATCGAGTGCACGGCACCCGAACGCACCGAGACGAGCAGCGGACGTTCGGAACCGCCGAGCGTACGCCCGGTGCGTTCCTCGAGGCGCTTCAGACCTTGCGCGATCTGATCGGCCAGGCCGTCGGGCCACTCGCCGTTGTTGTTCATCGTCTGCACGCACGCCGTCGTCGTGACGGTGAACGCGTCGGGGACGGGAACCCCAACCCGATTCATCTCAGCTACGCCCGCGCCCTTACCGCCGAGAAGCGACCGCATCGTGCCGTCGCCGTCAGCGAGGTCGTAGATATAGCGTTCTTCACTCATGTGGGAAATCTCCTTCGACTTGCCCTGGGGACTGCTTCGTCCCAGCAACGACCCCCAGCCTAGTGGCCCCTCCGAGCACCGTAGGCGGCGGGGTGTACATCTTCGAGCAAGCCGGATGAGCGCTTCGCGCCGCGGGCGAGTCGCGACGGCGTCAGGTCAGGAGCGGAGCTCTCCGCGCATGATGGTGTCGCCGGAGTGGCGCGGCTCGTCGTCGAACTGCTCGTTGGACAGGTCGACGATCAGGTAGCCGCCCTCGATGAGCGCCTCGTCGATGGAGAACCGGCCGATGCTGTCGGCGGCGAACACGCCGACGGATACCATCCGCTGGCCGTCGGTGTTGATGAGCCAGACCTCGACGTAGCCGTCGGGGTTGGAGACGCCCTCGGGCACCTCCACCGAGAGGCTGTACCCGAACTGCTGCCGCAGCAACTCGGCGGTGCCGAGGCGCTGGTCGGGCCGGTCGAGCGGGGTGAGTTCGGCGCGCCGCACGGCCTCCTCGAGGTCGTCGAAGAAGCCATCGGCCATCCGCATGCCCACCGCACCGGCGATGGCGCCGACGACGAGCCCGCCAGCGCCGAACAGCCAGCCACGGCGGCTGACGCTGGGAGCTGCCTGGGGTTCGCTGGCGTCCGGCGCGGGGCTCTGGCTGGGCGCGACACCGGTCGCGGCCGCGATGGCCTCCCACGTACCGGGCGACGGGTCGGACCACTGCGGGTCCTGAGCGACGGCTCGGCGGAAACGCCGTGCCACGTCGTCAAGCGTGTAGTTGCTTTCTTCAGACAAGGGAATCCACCTCCTCGAACACTGAGCGGAGCCTCTCGAGGCCCCTACGGACGTGGCTCTTCACCGTACCCAGCGGGATGCTGAGGTGGCGGGCCACGTCGTCATGAGTCTTATCTTCCAGGTACACCATGGTGAGGATCTGCGCCCGGGGGTCGCCGAGGGCGGCCAGTGCGTCACGCACCACCACCGAGTCGATCACACCGTCGAGGTTCCGCACCACCGGCTCGTCGAGCGCCTCGCTCATCATCGCCTCCTCGTTGCGGAAGCCGCGGCTCCTGGCCCGGAGGGCGTCGATCACCTTCATGCGGCAGATGCCGATGAGCCAGGCGGGGAGGGCCTCGTCGCTCGCTCGCAGGGAGGCCCTCGAGTTCCACGCGGCGATGAACACCTGCTGCGTCACGTCGTCCGCATCAGCTGCGGAGCCCAGAGAGTTGCGGGCGATCGTGTGGATGAGGCGGGACCAGCGGTGGTAGGCCTCCCGGAGCGCCGACTCATCGCCTGCGGCGAGCTGAGTGGCGAGGAGCCCCACTGGGGTCTGCCGGTCGTCGGGGGCCATGTGAACCAGTGTTGCACACGGAGTGCGGGTTGCCGGGGACATGGCCACGGCTTCCCGCTCAGCATCGGGTGCTGGGCGGGAAGCCGTGAGCATTGTCAGCGGATCGGTCAGGCGATGTTGCCAGCGCGGTTGCGCTGAGCCATCACGACGGTGACGGCGACGCCGGCCAGAAGCAGGGTGGCGGCGACGAGACCGTTGGTCGAGTTGGCGGGGCCTTCAGCACCGGTGTGGGGCATGCCGGCCGTGTCGAGCGCGACGTTCTGGATGGCGAGGGCGAGGTTCTCGTCCTCGAGCGAGCCCCAGGCGTAGACGATGGTGTTGGAGCCGGCTGCGATGGTCACATCGGCGGGGCCAAGCACCACGGTGTCGGTGCCGGCGGCAACGACGTCGGCGGGAACGGTGCCGGCGGCGAGGTCAAGCTTGGCCTCGTCGGGGTTGGCAAGGTTGGACACTGCCACCGCACCACCGGCGCGGATGTCGACGGCGGGAGCTGCGGCCACGTGGCGGACGGTCAGTCGGCCACCCTCCTCCGACATGCTGGTGTCGTTGACGAAGGGGGTCAGTGCCGGCACGCCGGCGTCGGTGAGGTGGGCGACGACGGTGATGTCGGCACCGGCCGGAACAGCCACGTCGTTGGCCTCGATGATTGCCTCGCCGTCGGCGCCGGCGCCGGGCGCGACGACCTTGAGGTCGTAGCTACCTTCGGGGAGCTCCAGCGGGTCGGTCAGGGTGCCGGGGGCGAAGTTGGTGAGCAGCGCGTCGCCGTTGACGTAGACGTCGACGGTGGCGCCGGGGACGCCGTGGAGGATCGAGACGTTGGAGGTGTTGTGGTCGTCGGCGAACGCGACGCTTGCCGAGCCGAGGGAGGCCGCGAGGGCGACGGAGCCGGCGACGATGATGCGAGAGAGCTTCATTGGAGTGAACCTTTCGGAAACCTTGACGAGGCGACTATCACCTTGACACTGAGTACTTCGTGGGCAGGGGGTGGTTTGGATGCAGGAATTTTCAACTTTTTTTCTGAGAGATCGCATCCGCCCGTTCGAATGGTCCTGACTAGGCTGTTTGCCGTCCGAGAGTGCGGAAGATTCTTTTCCGAGACGCCAACCGGGAGCCCGAAACGCCAACTGGAATCGTGATCCGCCGACGAGAATCGCCGACGCCCGCGAGATCTCAGGGGCGTCGCTGAGTCATGGTGGCGTTCGGCGCAGAGCGTTGGCGTCTGGACCGCCAGGACGACGGCGTGGGTCGCTGCGCCGTCGAGGGCCGGTCAGGGCTTGAAGTCGGACCCCGGCCGCACGATGCCAGGTGGGCGGCGGAGGCGGGAGCCGACGCGGCGGGCTCGGTCGTCGACGATATCGACGATGCGGCTGGCCGCTTCCTCGATCGCGACGCCGGTGGTGTCGATGATCGGGCAGCCGAGCCGACGGTGAACCTTCGCGATCTCGTCGAGCTCGTCGTAGATCTTGGCCAGGTCGGCGTAGCCGTCCTTCGTCCCGAAGCCGCCCATGCCGCGGACGCGCTCGCCGCGGATTTTGAGGAGGCGTTCGGCGTCCATGGTGAGCCCGACGATGCGCCACCGGTCGAGTTCGTCGAGTTCCTTGGGCGGTTTGATGCCCGGCACCAGCGGGACGTTGACCGCCTTGTAGCCCATGTAGGCGAGGTAGATCGACAGAGGGGTCTTGCCGGAGCGCGACGGCCCGACGAGGCAGATGTCGCATTCGCGGAGCGCCTCCGGGAGGGAGCCGTCGTCGTTCCGGACGGCGAAGTCGATCGCCGACATCCGGACGAAGTACTCCGCCTCCACGCCCGGGGGACGCATGGCCACCTGGTCCGCCTCGATGCCGGTGATCCGCTCCAGCGCGTGCATCGCGTCGGTCATGAGGTCCGCGTATGGGATGTCGGCGTCGGTGCAGAAATTCCTGACCAGGAGCGACAGCTCCTCGTTGACGAGCGTGAAGAAGACTGCCGTCGGCCGACCGGTGCTCTTGACGCTCTCGAGCGCCCCGAGCAGTGCCGCCGTGCTGTTCATCTTCCGGTGTCGGACGATGCTGAACTCCCGGGTTGGGAACTGCGTGATCGCAGCCCGCGCCACGCGGGCGGCGGACTCGCCGGTCGAATCGGCGATGATGTGGATTTCCAGCGGCTCTGCTGACATGACCGGCACTCTACCGGTGCCGTCCGGCGGGGCCGCGCCGGCCGACGGGTAACCGCCCTGAACGGCCGTGCGCCGCCCCGTGGTCAGGGGCGGCGCACAGCCGAGAGGTCGTTACCCTTCGACAAGCTCAGGGAACGGAAAGACAAGCTCAGGGACCTTCAGGGACCTGTCAGTCCTTCCACACCGGGATCTTCCGGGAGCCGTCGGGGGCCGGCAGCTCGTGCCACACGACGATCGACCACGGCTCCACCGTGACGCCGTCGGCCACGATCATCCCCTCCCCCTCGCGCCAGAAGTTGCACGCGGGCTCCGCCCAGTTGGCGGTGTCCACCAGGCGGCGCCACACGAGGCCGTCCTGCGCGGGCGGGACGACGAAGTCGATCGGGGCCTCGGTCATGTTGACCATCACCCAGAAGTTGTCGCCCGGGGAGTTGATGTAGATGGCAACGGCCCGGTGGCCCTCCTCCGGGAAGCCCTCGCGCGTCGGGGTGTGGAAGAGGTAGGAGACGTCCCTGTTGTCCGGGATCAGGTCGCCCCAGCTCTTCTGCTGCAGCGCCTCGTGACGCTGCCTCAGGTTCGCCAGGAACGTCGCGAACCGGAACAGGCCGTTGACGTTGGCGGGCGTCTCGAAGGTGCCCAGATTGTCGTGGTAGACCGCGTCGAGGCCGTCGGCGACGGGCACGAGGTGCGGCGAGTTGGTCGGGATCATCGCGTAGTTGTTGCGCATCGCCACCGAGTCCAGGGCCCACGGGTTGTTGTTGCCGTTCTGCGTCCGCCCGAACTCGTCGCCCGCCACGATCATCGGCACGCCGCGGGAGAAGAACAGCATCGTCCAGAAATTACGGACGCGCTGGCGTCGCAGCGCCTGGGAGCCGCCCGAGTCCCACGACAGGTTGTTGTCCGAGCCGCCGTCGGAGGGCCCGAACGGGAACGGCTGGTCGTTGTTCTTCTCCTGGTAGCTGACCAGGTCCACCATGTTGAAGCCGTCGTGCGCGTCGATGAAGTTGATGGTCTTCTGCGCGCCCCCCGAGTCGTGGAAGTGGTGGTAATCGCCGTTCATCATGTCGAGGAAGTCGATCGTGTTGCCGTCGCCCTTGGCGTAGCGGCGGATGGCGTCGCGGTAGCGGCCGTTCCACTCGCCCCAGCCACGGGGGAAGTTGCCCACCTCGTAGCCCCAGAGGTCCCACGCCTCGGCGATGACCTCGATGCCCTCCTCGGCGGCGAAGTCGGCGATGGCCACGAGTAGCGGGTGGTCGGTGAAGAACCGCTTCTGCTTGGCCCAGTCCTCCGGGTGCGCCTCGTCGGGCTTACGGCCAAGGACCGTGGCGAGATCGAAGCGGAACCCGTCCACCTGCATGTCCTGCGTCCAGTACTTCACGGAATCCAGGACGAGCCGCTGGGCCGCCTCCGACGAGAAGTTGAGCTGGTTGGACGTTCCTGTCGCGCCGTCGACGAGGATCTTGTCGGTGGTCATCTGGTAGTACTCGGCCGTCGCGAAGCCGCCCAGGCTCGTGAACCCGGTGGTGTTGACGTCGCCGTTCCAGTTGCCGCCCTCGGCCGTGTGGTTGTAGACGACGTCGAGGTAGACCTGGAGCCCGGCGTCGTGGAACGCGGAGACCATCTCCTTGAACTCGCGCGTGGGGCCGCCCCAGCTCTTGTCCGACGAGTACTGCCGGTTGGGCGCGAAGAACGTGAGAGTCATGTAGCCCCACGCGTTGGAGGCACCCGGCCGGCCGGTCTCCGACGCGTTGGTCTCGTGGATCGGCAGCAGTTCGATCGTCGTCATGCCGATGGCTTTGAGGTAGGGCGCCATCATGCCCACACCCTTGTAGGTGCCGCGGTACTCCTCGGGGATGTCGACGACGTCGGCGAAGCCGGGCTCGTCGGCCAGCAGTTCGGTCAGCCGGGACGCCGATGGGTGCCCCGTGAGCTGCTCCACCTGCACCTCGTAGATCACCGACTTCTCGCCCGGGATCTGCGGCTTCGGCGAGACGTAGGTGTCTTCGGCGATGACGATGCCCTTGGGCGCGTACCGGCCGGTGTCGATCTGGCGGCGCGGCACGCCGTCGACGATCTCGCCGCCGGTCCCGAAGACACCATCGTTGACGCCGTACTCATGGAGGAGGTCGGTGTAGACGTTGTGGGTCACCTCGCGCGCGTACGGATCGAAGAGGACCTTGTTCGGGTTGAACCGGTTGCCGTCCTCGTCGAGGTCGGCCACAAAACCGAGGTCCGATCCAGGCTCCCAGCCCTCGACGTAGGGCCAGTTGTCGCCCCAGGCACGGAAGCCGACCAGCGCACCCAGCTGGAGGCCCTGCACCTTGGCCCGCCAGATCCCGTCGACGCCCTTGGCCATGAGGAAGGAGTCAGTGGCGTCGGCGCCGAGCGCCTCCGGGTAAATCTCGAGCTGGATCCGCGAGGCGGCCGGGGCATGGACGGCGAAAGTCACACCGTCGGCTGACGGGTGGGTGCCGAGCGGCCAGCTGGCCGTCGCCCACTCCTGCTCGTTCAGTGCAATCAGATGGTTCACATCGCCAAGTTTTGCACGATCAAGTCAAGTGACGAGAATCTCCGCGCTGTTCGCGCCCGTTCAGAGCCACCATGCGCGGCGCAGACCTGGTCTCAGCAGCCGCCCCAGCTGACGTCGTCGGTGTACTCACCCGCGCTGATCTCATAGACCACGTCGGTGTCGACGAGCGTCCGCGTCGGGGCGTACTCGAAGCCGCCGTAGCCATCGGGGACGCCCCGGACCCGGAAGATCAGCTCCCGGTCGCCTTCACGGACCGACCCGAAGTACTGCGTGCGGCCGTAGTTCTCCTTGGCCTCCACCTTGAAGCGGGACCCGTAGATGCCGCGGATAGAACCGATGCTGAGCCCGGGCCGCGCGCCGTCGACGGTGAAGATGTTGCGGGACTGCACCAGCACGTCCGAGCGTCCGAACGTCACGGCGATCCCCCTGGAGCGCAGCTCCGTCGTCTCCCGGTAGGCGTCGCACTCGTGACCGGTCGCCGTCAGGTAGCCCAGGCGCGCCAGATCGGCGTGCGACACCCCTGCCTTGAGCGGGCCGAGCCCGGAGAAGTCGAGGCGCACCTGGTCGAGCACGTGCGGCGGCACGGTCTTGACAGGCTGGATCTGGTCGTGGGCGAAGCGGACGAGGTTGTTGAACACCCAGCCGGTCTTGTTGCGGTAGGCGCCACCCTCATACGCGGCGTAGTTCGTCCAGATGTAGCTCCGGCAGGCACCGCTGCCCGTGGCAGCGGTGTCGCACTCGGTGCGCCAGGTGCGGCCGTTGCTCGTGAACGAGTCGCTCGGCACACCGAGTGGATTGTTGGCCCAGGCCCCGCGGTAGGACGGCAGGTACGTGAGGTTGTTGAAGTGCCAGCCTGTGATGGTGCGGAAGCGCCCGTTCTCGTAGCGCACCACCGAGGCCCAGATGTCGGTCTCGCAGCGCACCACCGTCGAGGAGTACATCTCGCAGTCGGTCTGCCAGAGCCGACCGTTATTGGCGTGACCGCCAGGGTTCGAGTACATGTCGACTTCCTCGGCCGCAGCAGTGGCCACCCTGCCCCAGACCAGCATCGCTGCCGCCGCCAGAGCCGCTGCCAGCCGTCGCTTCAGTGTCATGATCCATCCCTCTCGTCCGCGAGCCTTCAGACTAGGTGAGGGAGGCTGCGGCAGTCGCGTGTCACACCGGCCTGTCGGCCAAGGGACCGGTTAGTCGTCGTCGATGTCGCCCGCCAGCGCCTTGGCCGCGAGGTTCTCCTCCTCGGCAACCTCCCACACCTCTCGCGCGGCGCGGGCGTTGAGCGCGATGATGCCCAGGCCCAGGATGAGGTCGGGCCACCCGTTGCGGACGAGGAACAACGTGATGACGCCGACGACGATGATGCCGATGTTGATGATGACGTCGTTGCGGGCGGCCAGCCAGGCGGCCCGCGTCATGGACCCCCCGTGCTCGCGGTGCCGCAGCAGAATGACAGAACAGATGGTGTTGACCACCACCGCTCCCCCCGCGGTCAGGATGAGCGACAGCGGATCGGGCGCGTCGGGCCGCTGGAACTTGACGATCGCCTGCCAGAGCGCTGCGACGGCGGGGATGAGGATGACCACCGCCATCACCTTGCCCATCGTCGCCCGGCGCGCCAGCGGCCACCCCAGGGCAAGGAAGATGAGGAGGTTGACGGCGGTGTCCTCGAGGAAGTCGACGGAGTCGGCGTACAGTGACACCGAGCCGATGTTGATCGCCACCCCGGCCTCGACGAAGAAGTAGGCGAGGTTGAGGGCAGCGACGATGAGGACGGCGCGTCGGAGGCCGTCGGCAGTGGTCTGGGTCACGGGCGGCAGTCTACGAGCGCGCTGCCGATCTGCGGGCACGGGTTCAGGCAACGCCGTAGAGGACGAAGAGCGCGGCGGCCGCGGCCGCTGTGAACCCGACGGCCAGCGTCCTCTGCAGCGTGGTGTCCAGGAACGATCGTGCGAGCCACGCGAGAATCACGGCACCGAGCAGAGCCAGCCCTGCCCAGTAGGCCGCTGGGGTCGTGTCCGAAATGCGCACCAGGCCGTGGGCAGCCTCGCCGATCGCGACGCCCGGAAACAGGGCCGCGGCTGGCACGCGCCACGCCGGAGCAGCTCGGCGTCGGAGCGCCCAGACGGCCAGCCCCATCGCCGCCCCGCTGACGACGCCGGCCACCGACCAGAACGCCACCATCTGCAGGCTGACCCCGAAACCCCTCAGGTGGGTGGTGGCGTAGTAGCCGACCATGGCCAGGGGTCCTGCGGACGCGCCGAAAAGCACGTGGGTGAGGGCTCCCCGGCCGGCCAGCGCCACGGCGGCGGCGAGGGCAACCACCGGAGCGGCGGAGTTGAAGAGCGGCGCAATGGGCTCGGGTGCCACCGTCTGCCCGAACGACATCACGACCCCGGCAACGAGCCCCCCGCCAAGGGCGAGCGCGGCAGCGCGGGCGCTCACCGGCCTTCCACCAGTGCGGCGACCGTCCGCCGGATGAGGCCGGTTGGCAG
The DNA here is from genome assembly GCF_001997295.1 of Tessaracoccus flavus. NCBI lineage: Bacteria > Bacillati > Actinomycetota > Actinomycetes > Propionibacteriales > Propionibacteriaceae > Tessaracoccus > Tessaracoccus flavus. The sequence goes on along the minus strand of NZ_CP019605.1, from coordinate 3,107,200 downwards.
CGGCTCGTCGAGCGCGAACCAGATCGATCCCTTGCCGTGGATGTGCGCTCTGAGCTCCTGGGGGAGCGACTCGTCGCTGGGCACCGGGTAGATCGCCACGTGGTCCTTGAACCCCGAGATGTACACCCGCGCCCGGCCCTTGCCGGTGCGGTAACCGACGATTCCGTAGCTCAGCGTCTCCTCCGCCTCGGGCAGTTGGCCGCGGACGAGGGCGCGGAGGTCGTCGAACTTCTCGCGCGCCGCGTCGGGCACCTGCGCGATGTACTCGTCGACCGTGGTGGGCTTGGCGAGCGGTTCGTGTTGCTTGTGCCAGGAGGCCTCGAGCATGGATCGCAGGACGTCCAGATCGACGTCGGCCAGCTTGTTCAGGTAGAGACACGAGACGCTGGCGCGGTGCTTCCCGAGGCGGGAGAGTTCGTCGCCGTAGTGCTCGAAACCCTCGGAGAAGTAGATCGTGATGGACGCCTTCCGCGGGCTGAATCCGATCCCCGGCTGGTCACCCTCGCGGCCGGTGTCGTAGCGGTAGTGCTCCGTGCCGAAGCCGATGATCGATGAGCCCCACAGCACCGGCTGCTCACCAGAGATGTCGCGCATCATGTCGATCAGCGCTCGTGCCTCGTGGCGACGGCGCTCAGTGACGGAGTCGAGGAACTCGTCCACCGACGAGTCGGTGGGTCGGGTGATGTTGTCGGGCATGGGTCCGCTCCTGTCCAGCAGGCGGCAGAATCACCGCGCTCTCGGCGAGCTTAAGCGCCCAGCCAGGAGTGGCACCTGAGCAATGTCCCTGATGTTTCCCCGATCCCTGAGCAGGGCCGGCGAGCGCTCGAATCGATCCCTGAGCAGTGACGAGCGCAAGAGCTAAGGAACGTCCGTCGAAGGGTGGTCCCTGAGCAGGGCCGGCGAGCGCAGCGAGCAGCCCGTCCGTCGAAGGGTAACGGCCTCGCCACCTACCGCCGCCCCCGACCACAAGGGCGGCGACCACACTCACGGGCGTAACCCTTCGACAAGCTCAGGGACCTTGACCCCTGAGCAGTGACGAGCGCAAGAGCTAAGGAACGTCCGTCGAAGGGTGGTCCCTGAGCAGTGACGAGCGCCTGCGCGAGGAACGTCCGTCGAAGGGTAACGACCTCGCTACCTACCGCCGCCCCCGACCACAAGGGCGGCGACCACGGTCGGGGCCGTAACCCTTCGACAAGCTCAGGGAGCACGAGCCGACAAGCTCAGGGAGCACGAGGCGACAAGCTCAAGGGCCGAGTGGTCAGGACCCCTGAGACACCTCGGGGAGCCGCCAGCCCCAGACGGCACCGAGGGCTCCCAGGGCGGCCAGGAACACCAGAGCCCAGACCGTGCCGAGCAGCGCGATCGCCGAGCTGATCGCCCCGACCACCAGCAGGATGATGCCCATCGCCGTGTTGGAGACGGCGACGTACAGCGTCCGCTGATCCCCCTCCGCCATGTCGACGATGTAGGTCTTGCGCCCCACCCGCACACCGGTGTGCAGGAGGGTCAGCAGGAAGTACCCGACGACGAGCACGAGGGTGCCGACGGTCGTCTCCCCCGAGAATCCCGGGAGCGCGACGATGCCGACGATCAGCAGCACCACCGCCGCCGACGCCGCCGCACCGAAGGCCATGAGACGGCGGCTGGAGCGGTCGGCCATCCGGCCGAACAGCCGCCCGCCGATGATCGACGCCACCCCCGACGCAACGACGAAGCCACCCAGTCCGACGACGGCGTCGGCGCCCGACGACGCCGACATGGAGACGATGAACGGTGGCGCCAGGGCGGAGACGAGGAGGAAGCTGCGGGTGGTGACGAAGCGGCGGAAGTCCCGGTCGTCGCGCAGGAGCCTCAGCGCGGCCCACGAGCCGTCGCTCTCGCCGTCGGCCGAGGCGTCGTCGTCGGGCTCCTCGACCTGCGCGTACAGCACCGCCGCGAGCACCCACAGCGCGGCCGCTCCGCCGAGCACCCAGGCGAGCTGCGTCGCCTCCAGTTGTTGGCCGCCCAGCAGACGGAGGCCCAGCCCGAGCGTGATCGCCACGATCCCCGAGGCGGTGGTGGCCAGTCCGTTGACCTGGCCGCGCTCGCCCTTCGGCAAGGTCCGCCCCAGGACATCCTTCGAGGCGATCGAGGTCAGGCAGCGGCCCAGCGAGAACACCGCCAGCGCACCGACGATGCCGACCCCCGCCCAGAGGCCGGAGCCGACGGCGGCGATGAGCGTCATCACGGCGACCGAGGCGGCCTGCACCGCGTGACCGACGACGACCACCCACTTGCGCTGCCGGTAGCGCATCACGATCGGGGTGAGGAATGCCTGCGGGAGCATCGAGCCCGACTCCCGGATCGGGACGAGCAACCCGATGAGGGCAGCAGGGGCCCCGAGGGCGTGGAGCAGCCAGGGCAGCACCGTCGACGCCTTCGTCGCCTGATCCCCCGACGCCTGCAGCGCGCTCGCGCCCACGATCCGTAGCCCGTTGCGGGCCACGGTGCTGCGGTCCTCCTCGGCGATCGACTCGTCGGCGGCCGAGGAACGGTGCACAAGGGCGGTGTAGACGGATTCGCTGGTGGTCACAGCCAGAGCCTAGGACAGGGCACGGACGTGCACACACCCGGCCCGTAAAGTGATATCATATTGATTACACTTTATTGAAAGGACCATCGTGACTCTTCCCCAGACACCCGATCCCAGCACCGATCTCGACGGCGACTCCGTGGGCGGCAACACCTCCGTTCGTCCCGTCGGGCGCGAGGGTGCCCGCGTCGACATTGAGGAGAAGAAGGCCTGGTACATCGACGGCATCCTGGCGTTCTTCGTCGCCCTGGTGGTCCTCGGCCTCGCCTCCTGGCAGTTCGTCGTCGCCGCGATGGCGCTCGACGTCGGGGACGCCGGCGGGCTGCGGATGTTCCTGGCGATCCTTCTGTTCCTCCTGGCGTTGGTGATGTTCTCGTCGCTGACGATCATCAGCCCCGGCGACACCAAGGTCATCCAGTTCTTCGGTCGCTACATCGGCACCATCCGCCGGGCCGGCCTGCTGATGACCGTCCCCTTCACCACGAAGAAGAAGGTCTCGGTGAAGGTTCGCAACTTCGAGACCAACGAGCTCAAGGTCAACGACGCCGACGGCAACCCGGTCAACATCGCCGCGATCGTCGTGTGGCAGGTGGCCGACACCGCCAAGTCGGTGTTCGCCGTCGAGCAGTACGACGAGTTCGTCGCGGTGCAGTCGGAATCGGCACTGCGCCACGTCGCCACCACCCACCCCTACGACTACGCAGGCCCCGGCGAGGAGAGCCTCCGCGGTTCCACCGAGCTGGTGGCCGACGAACTCGCCGACGAGGTGGCCGCGCGCATCGCGATCGCCGGCCTCGAGGTGGTGGAGACCCGCATCTCCTCGCTCGCCTACGCGCCGGAGATCGCCCAGGCGATGCTTCAGCGCCAGCAGGCGTCCGCGATCATCGCGGCCCGCGAGAAGATCGTCGAGGGCGCGGTGTCCATGGTCGAGAACGCGCTCGAGCGCCTCGAGGAGAAGAACGTCGTCTCCCTCGACGAGGAGCGCAAGGCCGCGATGGTGTCCAACCTGCTCGTGGTCCTCACCAGCGAGTCGCGCGTCACCCCGGTGGTCAACACCGGGTCGCTGTACACGTGAGCGATGCGCTGTGACCTGCCCGAGGGGCTCTGATGGGCGAGCGTAAGGCGGTGCTGCTCCGGTTGGACCCGGCGGTGCACGACGCGCTCGCCCGCTGGGCTGCCGACGATTTGCGCTCGGTCAACGCCCAGATCGAGGTGGTGCTGCGGGACGCGCTCAAGAAGGCCGGGCGCGCCCCCAAGGACGCGGCCCCGCTCCCGAAACGCGGCCGCCCGCCAGCACAGCCCCGTTCCCCGAGCGGGAAAGGTCACCACCGTCTCCCTGAGTAACGACCGCGAGGAACGAGCGGCCGTGTATCGAAGGGCTCGCAACCTGACAGGCCAAACCCGCGGTGCCTCGCGCCCCCGCCGTCGCGCGAATTAGTTGAAACCGGGACGACCGTTAGACTGATCCACGTGACCCAGCAACGACTTCTTCTCGTCCACGCCCACCCCGACGACGAATCGAGCCAGTCTGTCGCCACCATGGCGCGCTACCTCGACCAGGGGGCCCACGTCACGCTCGTCACGTGCACGCTGGGCGAACTCGGCGAGATCATGCTGCCGGAGTGGTCACACTTCTCGCCGGCCGAGCTCGGCGCGCACCGTCAGGTCGAGCTGGAGTCAGCCCTCGACGTCGTGGGGGTGACCGACCACCTCTTCCTCGGCGGCCCCGGCCGCTACCACGACTCCGGGATGACCTCCGACGACACCGGACGCGCGGCGGTGCCCGACGAGATGCCCGACAACGCCTTCTGGCGAGCCGACCTGCTGGAGGCCGCCAACCACCTCGTCGAAGTCATCCGAAGCCGGCGGCCCCAGGTGGCCATCACCTACGACCCGTTCGGCAACTACGGGCATCCCGACCACATCCAGGCCCACCGCACGCTCATGTACGCCGTGCAGCTGGCGTCGTCGCCGTCGCACCGCCCGGATCTGGGCGCGCCCTGGCAGGTCTCCCGCGTCCTGTGGAACACCCACAACACGAGCAAGTGGGCGGAGGCCTACGCCATCGCGCGGGAGCGCGGGCTTGAGCTCTGGCCGGGTGTCGACGAGGACGCCGCCACTGAGCGGTTCGGGCCGGACCCGTCGCAGATCGTCGCGGTGGTCGAGACATCGCCGTGGCTCGAGAAGTGCCGCGCCGCGCTGGGCGCGCACCGCAGCCAGGTCAACCTTGAGCACCCGTTCTGGCAGTTCTACTCGATCATGCAGGAGCTCCCCGGCGCCGGGGAGGCGTATCTGCTGGGCAGCGGTCAGCCGTTCCCGCCCGGCGACGGCCCGGCCACCGACGTCTTCGAGGGAATCGACTTCTCAGAAGCCACGTAAAGTGTTGTCCATGAAGTTTCGCCTCGCAGCTGCAGCAGTCGCCGCCCTCGCCCTGGTCGGGCTGAGCGCCTGCTCCCCCGACGACGCCCAGCCCGACGCGACCGCCACAGTCAGCGCCCCCGCCGAGGGCACCTCGCAGCCCACCGACCCGGGCGCGGGGGATGCGACTGAACCGGGCGGCGTTCAGACGCAGGACGACGGCACCATCACCTTCGAGGGCGACGTGCAGACCGAGACGATCATGGTGGGCCCGCAGGAGATCGAGGTGCCGAAGGGCATCAAGCTCCCCGAGGAGTCTCTGGTCAGCGACGCCCAGCCCGCCTACGTCATGATCATCGACGAGGACCCCTCCGCCGTCATCACGGCCGTCACCGAGAGCGCCGAGGAGTCGGGCTACGAGGTGTTCGCGCAGCCGAACGAGTACACCTGGGTCTTCGTGGGCCACGGCAACGCCGTCCTGCTGAGCGCCTCCCCGCAGGTACAGATCCTGAGCTGGGGCCCCGAGGCCATGGCCGAGGTCCTCGCCGAGGCCTGATCGTCCCCGACTGCGGGGAACGCCCGCGCGGGGTGTAGCTTTCGGTCGTGAAGAAGCTCCGCCTCGCGCTGGCCCTGCTCGTGGCGGTCGCCGCCGCACCGCTGGCCCCAGCAGCCCCCGCCGCCGCCCTCGACGTCTACCTCGAGCCGGGCGTCCATGAGATCAACGGGCGCCTGTGGAGCACCGAGTGCGAGCCGTACTCGCAGACGAAGCGGTGCCGCACCGAGATCATGGCCACGGTGGTGTCCTACATCAACGGCCGCTTCGTGCCCGAGACCGACTGGGCCTTCAACAACCTCACCTACGCCCCGATGCCCCGCGCCGGGTGGGGCGACAACCCGCTGGCCAACACCGGTACGTGGACCAACGCCGGGCGCACATGGCGCACCGAGTGCGACACCCCCCTGACCGGCCAGAACGGCTGCCGAACCTTCCTCAAGGCGAGCGTCGTCGAGTCCGTGCGTGCAGCGTCGGGCGGCACCTCGTACCGGTGGGTCACCAAGGAGATTCTCAACAACATGGTGCGGTTCTCGCCGCCCGCGGCCGCCCCCACGCCCACACCGACGCCCACGCCGCCGGCCGAGCCCGGCCCCGAATGGCCGCGCGACCTCAGCCAGGTCAAGGACGCCGGGCTCAAGAGCTGCATTGTGCTTCGCTCCGGGGTGCGCACGGCCGCAGACTTCGACGCCGAGGCCGCCGCCCGCCTGACGCGTCTGAACTGCAGCTACTCCGGCGTGCGATCGCTGGAAGGGATGCCGTACCTGCCCAACCTCACCGGCCTAGACTTCTCCTTCACCGAGCTTGGGAGTCTGAAGGGTCTGCCCCCCCAGGCGAAGGTGAGCTTCCTCGGGCTTCAGTCGTCGAACGTCGCATCGCTCGCCGAGGTGGCCCACCTGCCGGCCCTGACGAGGTTGACCATGTGGGACACCCCGGTCAGCGACCTCAGCCCGCTGCGGCACACCCCGTCGCTGACCCACCTCGACGCGCGGGAGACCCTGCTCACGTCGCTGGCGACCCTGCCGTCGCTGGGTCAATTGGACTTCCTGTCGGTCGGCGACGGCCAGGTCAGCACCCTGCGCGGGATGCCGTCGCTGCCGAAGCTGGCGTCGCTCCACCTCAACAACAACCCGATCACCTCGTTCGAGGGGATGCCGTCGCTCGGGTCGCTCACGCTGCTCCAGGCGTCCGGGCTGCAGACGCCGTCGTTCGCGGGGCTGCCGGCGCTGCCGATCTTGAAGGACCTTGTGGCCAGTGGCAACGGGCTGACATCCTTCGCAGGCCTGCCGCCGCTGCCGTCGCTCACCTACCTGAATATCACCCACAACGAGCTCACCTCGTGGGCCGGCCTGCCGACGATGCCGCTGCTGGCGCGCATCGACGCGTCGTTCAACCCGCTGACGACCACCGCCGGGTTCGCCCCACAGCCGTCGCTGGACACGTTGCAGATCGACTACACGTCGGTGGCGGATCTCTCGGGCCTACCCTCGCTGCCGAAGCTCCAGTCGCTCGACGCCTCCAACAGTCGAGTGACCCAGCTGGGTGGGATGCAGGTCCAGCCATCCCTGCGCATGCTGAGCGTGGGCGATTCGCCGGTGGCGAGCCTTGCTGGCTGGACGGTGCAGCCGGTGCTTCGCGAGCTGTACTTCCGCGGTCACTCGATCACGCAGGTATCGCCGCTGGCGGGTCAGGTGTCGCTGCGGAAACTGCTGTTCTGGTCGGCCGACGGCATCACCGACGCGCACACCCTCCAGCCCCTGGTCGACGCGGGATGCAGCGTCGACATCCTCCCGCGCTAGCCCCTACGTTACCGAGAGGTGCCATTCAGCGACACGTACGACCATTATGGTCGCGCGTGTCACCAAAGTGACCCCTTCAGAGTAGGGCACGTCTCCTTGAGTAGGGGCGAGGAACGAGCCCCGTATCGAAAGGCCCCCCACAGCGCCACGCCCACCAGAGACAGCGGACCACCTCACGAGCCCTTCGATACACGGCCGCTCGTCCCTCACGGCCGCTACTCAGGGAAACGGCGCGGACGTCACGCTCGACCCTCACGGCCGCAACCCAGGGAAACGGCGAGGGGTCAGCCGGCGAGGAGGGTTTCGAAGTCCACGAAACCCTCCGGCTCGCGCTGTCTGGGCGCGGAGGTGAGGGCGCGGGCCAGGTCGGCGGCGCCGTCGCGGACCCGACGCCCGAGCGCAGCCGATCCGGGGCCGCCGAAGTCCGAGGTGGCAGCGAAGATCGCCGTGCGCACCGGCTCGGCCCCGAGGTACGAGAACAGCGGTCGCATGGCGAAGTCCAGCATCAGCGAGTGGCGCTCGGTGCCCCCGGTGGCGGCCATGAGCACGGGCTTCCCACGCAACGTGTCGGGCTCGAGAATGTCGAAGAAGCTCTTGACGAGCCCGCTCATCGACGCCGAGAACGTGGGGCTGACCACCACGAGGGCATCCGCGTCCGCGACATCGTCGACGACTCGCGCCAGCTCGCCGGTCGGGAAGCCGGTCAGCATGGCGTCGACGATGGGATGGGCGAGCTCGCGCAGTTCGGCGACCGAGACCTCAAGGTCGCCGTCGCCGGCGAGTTCCTCACGGAGGCGGGCGACGATGAGGTCGCCCAGGACGCGGGTGGACGACGGCGTGCCGAGGCCGCCGGAGATGACGACGATGCGGGTCATAGCTAACTCCTTCGAAGGGTGACGAACTAGCCGGTCAGGCGGTTGCCGTCCTCGGCGCGGGTGCCGGTCCAGCGGTCCGCGGAGGGGCCGCGCTCGGCCGGGGGATCGGGCGCGCCGGCGGCGGCGACGAGCGAGGCGTGGGTGGGGGCGTCGGGCACGTGAGCGGGCTTCAGCTTCGCGAACTCTTGGCGCAGCACCGGCACGACCTCTTCGCCGAGCAGGTCGAGCTGCTCCAGCACGGTCTTCTGCGGCAGCCCGGCGTGGTCCATGAGGAAGAGCTGGCGCTGGTAATCGCCCGCGTACTCCCGGAACCCGAGGACCCGCTCGATCACCTGCTGCGGCGAGCCGACGGTCAACGGCGTCTCGCGGGAGAAGTCCTCCAGCGACGGGCCGCCGCCGTAGACCGGGGCGTTGTCGAAGTAGGGACGGAACTCGCGGATGGCGTCCTGGGAGTTCTTGCGCATGAACACCTGCCCGCCGAGCCCGACGATCGCCTGGTCGGCCCTGCCGTGGCCGTAGTGCTCGTAGCGGCGCCGGTACAGCTCCACCATGCGGCGGGTGTGGCTGGGCGGCCAGAAGATGTTGTTGTGGAAGAAACCATCGCCGTAGTAGGCGGCCTGCTCGGCGATCTCGGGCGAGCGGATCGAGCCGTGCCAGACGAACGGTGCCACTCCGTCGAGCGGACGGGGAGTGGCGGTGAACCCGTGGAGCGGGGTGCGGAACTTGCCCTGCCAATTGACGACGTCCTCGCGCCACAGCCGGTGCAGGAGCTCGTAGTTCTCGATCGCGAGCGCGATGCCGTCGCGGATGTCCTGCCCGAACCAGGGGTAGACCGGGCCGGTGTTACCGCGGCCGAGCGTCAGATCGACCCGCCCCTCGGCGAGATGCTGCAGCTGGGCGTAGTCCTCCGCGATGCGCACCGGATCAGTGGTGGTGATGAGCGTGGTCGCGGTGGACAGGATGATCCGCTCGGTCTTCGCGGCGATGAACGCGAGCGTCGTCGTCGGCGAGGTGGCCACGAACGGCGGGTTGTGGTGCTGGCCCGCCGCGAAGACGTCGAGGCCCACCTCCTCCGCCTTGAGCGCGAGCTCGACAGTCGCCTTGATGCGCTCGTGCTCGGTGGGCGTGCGGCCCGTGGTGGGGTCGGGGGTGATGTCGCCGATCGTGAAGATGCCGAACTGCATGATGTCCTCCAGTACCTGTTGGCACCAGCCTACATCATGGTTTAGATTTCAACTAAACCCTGGGTCAGACCTTGACCGTCCACCCGTGTTTGTCCTCGGCGCGCCCGTACTGGATGTCGACGAGGTGCTGGCGGATCTCGCGCGTCTTGGGCCCCGGCTGTCCGTCGGCAACCACCTGCTCGCCCCGCTGGGGCGAGTTGAAGCCGACGATCGGGGTCACGACGGCGGCCGTCCCGCAGGCGAAGACCTCGGTGATCTGACCCGACTCGAGACCGTCGAGCAGCTCGTCCACCGAGATGGGGCGCTCGACGGCGGTGAGCCCGTGGTCGGCTGCCAGCATCAGGATGGACTCACGCGTGACGCCCGCGAGGATCGAGCCCAGCGCCGGCGTGACCAGTTCGCCGTCTGCGGTGACGAACATGACGTTCATCGTGCCGCACTCCTCGATCCACTTGTGCTCGGCGCCGTCGGTCCACAGCACCTGGCCGCACCCGTTGGCGTACGCCTCCTGGGTGGCGATGAGGCTGGCCGCGTAGTTGCCGCCGCACTTGGCGGTGCCGGTGCCGCCGGGGGCGGCGCGCGTGTAGTTGGGCGTGATCCAGAGCTTCATCGGCTCGGAGTAGTAGGGCCCGGCTGGCGTGGCGATGACCGCGTAGCGGTAGGTGTTGGCCTCGCGCACACCGAGGTAGGGCTCGGACGCGATCATGAACGGGCGGATGTAGAGGCTCTGCTCGTTCTCGCTGGTGGGCACCCACTCCCGCTCCATGTCCACCAGTTCGGTCACCGACGCCAGAAACAGCTCCTCCGGGAGCACCGCCATGCCCATCCGCTGGGCGGACGTGACGAAGCGGGCGGCGTTGCGCTCGGGGCGGAAGAGCCAGATGGAGTCGTCGTCGCGCCGGTACGCCTTGAGCCCCTCGAAGATCTCCTGGCCGTAGTGCATCACGGCTGCGGCCGGGTGGAGGGCCCACTCCGTCATGGGCACGATCCTCGGCTCCTGCCATCCGTCGCCTGCCACGTAGTCGACAACGGCCATGTGGTCGACGTAGTAGCGGCCGAATCCCGGGTCGGCGAGGGCCGCCTGGCGAGCGGCGTCGCTCGTGGAGGTCGCCGTGCGAGTCACTTGAAACATGGGCATAGCAAGCGATGGTAGACCTCGACTGAGCGACTCTACCGGGTGAGTCCACGCGCTGGGTAGGCTCGCCCGATGCGCGCATTTTCTGCCTTTGCACCTGTGGTCGCCGCGCTCAAGGACGGACCACGGGAAGCAACAGTGCGGTAACTCTTCGACGGACGCTCCTCGCGCAAAGCACTCGTCACTGCTCAGGGATCTGGAGGGTGTCACTCCGACCACGCATGGAGTCAGCCCACCCGCGCCGACCTCAGTGCGGCCTGGACGCGTTGGGCGTGCTCCGGAGCGAGATCGCGGCCGGCAGCCCGAGCGGCTCGGTTGAGGGCCACGACGGCGCGCTCGGCCTCGTCCTGGCGGCCGGCGAGTGACAGCGCGTGGATTTCGCGAACAGCCAGGGCGTCGTCGGCCTGCGCCAACCGTCCCCGTCCGACGGCCCAGAGAGCCCCTTCCACGTCACCCTTCGTCAGGGCGCGGTCGGCGAGCACGCAGGCCGCATCGACGATCATCGCGACCATGTCGGCCCGCAGTTGCTCTGCCCAGATCCACTGGAAGCCGTAGCTTCCCAGCGGCTCTCCGCGCACCATCCGCAGCGCCCGCCGAAGAGATTCGGTCGACGCGACGTTGACACCTCCGCTGAGCAGCCCCTCGAACTGTTCCCAGTCCGAGCTGACCCGGGAATCGAGCGAGATCAGCCCCGAGTAGGCGTCGGGCAGATAGGCGACGCCGTCGTCATCGGAGCCGAGCCAGGAGCGCAGCCGGCTCATGTTGGAGCGGCGGGTGGAGTCGGCCACCAGGAGGCTCTGCATCATGGTCGTGGCACGCGCGCCGGGATGCGCGAGGATCCAGGCGCAGTACTCCATGCACTGCCCTCGCGCACGGCTCGGCGGGTCGCCCGCCGCCCCCACGAGGTCTACCTCCCCGAGCAGCAACAGGGTCGGGTGCTGGGGTGAGGATGCTGTCATCGCTGTGTCCTCGGGCTGATCGGGCTCGGGTGGATCGAGGGGGGTGACGTTCGCCGGAAGGGCGTCCGGTCGCCACCAGGGAGCAGGTTCGGTGGTGGCGGTGCCGGTGGCGGTCAGCAGCTCCAGCAGCGCCCTTTTCGCTGGACGCTCCACGAGCTGGGGGTCGAAGACGGTGCCGTCCATGGACGCACCAGCCGGACCGACCTCGATCAGAACCGCAGGGACATGAGGACGCTCGTTGGTGGCGAACAGCACGCTCACCCCCACCTCTCCGAGGGCCAGCACGTCGCCCAGTGCATCCAGCTGGGCAGGTGCGAGAGGGTCGGTGAAGACGTAGACCACCGGGCTCCACGCTTCGGCGCGGTCAGGATCTGCCCGGAGTGTTGACAATCTCTCCTGGCGCATCGCCAACCGGCGCTGCGAACTCTGCCGCAGCAGGCGGGCGATGGCCGCGTCGGCGTCCGGTTCGCCCTCCACCCTGGGATCGTCCAGCGCCGCCGCCCAGTCCGTGTCACCACTGACAATCAGCGACACCGACGACGACCACGGCGCGCAGGTCAAGCTGGTGAGCGCAGCGGCCAGCAACGGCTCGCTCTGGCCGGTCACCGCCGTCGCCCGGGCCAGCTCGAGATCGTGATGCACGGGCCGGTCAGCGTCCCAGCCCAGCACCAGCGTCGTCGGCGTCATCGCGGTCGCAGCGTCGTCGTCGGCTGCACGTCTGCCCAGCGCGGTCCAGAACCGACCCACCTGGGGCGAGACCGGGACCAGCCGTTGACCGACGGCCCTGCCCAGGAGTTGGGCGCGACGTCGGGTCGCCAGACCGGCCACCACGCCGGCCGCCATCAGGGCACCGATCGAGCCGAGCAGCATGGTGACCTCGTCGGCACTACGACCCGACGACAACGGTGCCGCTTCGCCCTGTTCAGCCGCTGACTGGGCCACGGGCTCCTGCGCCCTACCCATCAGCCTGTCCACCACAGCCGCCTCGATGCCCGCCGACGGCTCGACGACGACCGGCGACGGCCGGGCCGGCTCCGGCTCCGGCTCCGGCTCCGGTTGACTGTCAGGCGCAACCGATGGCTCGGGCGGTGCAGGGTCGTCGGCCGGAAGCTCCGCAGCGCCATCGCCAGGGATTTCCTCCACGTCGACGACCGAGCCCGCATCCGGTCCGCCGGGCACCTCCAGTTGCCACCCGATGTCGATCTGATCGGGGTCGGCGACCTGGTCCCTGTTGAGCTCGAAGACCTCCGGCCAACGCTCCGGTTCTCCCAGCTCGCGCTCGGCGATGGACCACAGCGACTCGCCCGGCTGCACAGTCACGACGCGAGGCTGGTGGGGCTCGCCGGGGAGAACGATCTCCTCGCCGGGGATGAGCCGGGTCGTATCGGAGATGCCGGGGTTGAGCGCGACGATGTCGCGCCAGCGCTCGCCGGAGCCGAGCTCCCGCTCCGCAACACTCCACAGCTCATCTCCCGACTGGACGATGTAGCTGCGTCCGACGGGCCGCGCCCGGGCCTCCTGCTCCCCGACCTCGGCCTGCCGGGCTCCGTCGGCAGTGCTGGCCAGGGCAGGCGGCGCCTCCGGCGCACCAGCGGTAGCGGCGGCGTGCGAGGGGCCCTGAACGGAGAAGGCCGCGACGACAAGTGCTGCCGCCGCCGGCCGCAGCCACGCCGTACCGGGCAGACGCAGCACCACCCGCTCGCGGGTCAGTACCGCCACGGCCTCGAACAGCACGGTCAGGGCAAGGATCCCCCACGCCAGCCACGCGACGACGCTGACGAGCGCGAGCACGACCCTGCTGTCGGCGCCGACCAACAGCGCCGTCGACCAGTCAACCTGAAGCAGGTGCCCGGGGTTGCCGATAGCGATCAGCAGCCACGGCACGCCCACAAACAGCAGCGCCAGTGCGCTGAGCGCCGCGACGGCACGGACGAGTCGCATCGGAAACCTCCTTCGGTCAGTTCGTGGGCATTGTCGGTGGTCGAGCGGACTCGTTGCCGCTATCCACAGGATTCATGTGCGCGTTCGATTACCGGGGAAGGTTGCGCTCGACGTAGACCGTGATGATCCCGATGATCAGCGCAGCCACGGCCACCGCGCCTGCGAGCAGGATGGCGTTCTCCGTGGACTGCGAGAGGCCTCGCTCGTCGCGGGGACGGGGCTGCGTGGCCTCGACCCACAGCGCCACGGCCTTGTGGAAGTTCTCGTGCATGGTGGTTCCTTTCATGAGTTGACGAGAGTGAGAAGGGCAGGGGTGACGAATGTGATCCCGAGGATGAGCGCGGGCAGCGTCATCCACAGCGCCATCCCCTCCGTCGCTTCCTGGGCCGCCGTGCGCTGGTGGGCGAGGTGAGCGTCGCGCAACTCCTTGACCCGCGCCTGGAGCACTTCGGCCAGCGCTGCGCCCTGCTCCTCGAGGCGCATGACGTCGGCGAAGTCCGCGAGCTCGGGGACGTTCCACTCGTCGGCGATGCGGTGGAGCTCGTCCCAGGGCTGGGTCTGCTCCATCCGCGCCCGCTCGAGCCCAGCGGTGATCCGCCGGAACAACGGGGCGTCCGAGATCGCGGCAGCGTTGGCGGTGGCTTGTGCGGCGGATGAGTTGGCGAGGCGCTCGAGCACCACGAGGTCGAAGAAGGTGTGGATGCCGTCGGTCGCGGCCCGTCGCTCCTGCTCCGCTCCAGCCCGCAGGCGGATGTCAGCCACGAAGTAACCGGCACCGGCGAGGGCGAGCCCCAGCCCCAGCGGCAGGAGGCCGGGTGGGTTACCGAGGATGAGTTGGCCCATCGACCAGAACAGCGGGAGAAGCGCCCCAGCGACGGTCCACACAAGCTTCTCGATGAAGAAGTCGCCGACGCTGCGCCCCTGCATGAACAGCAGCCGCTGCTGCGCGGCCGAGAGCGGCAGCTTCAGCCGCCGCTGCGCTCGCTCACCGAAACCTTCGAGCCCTGCCGGGGGTGCCTCGATCACGACGGACCGGCGGTCCAGGGCGGCCAGCGCGTCGCTGAGTCGGACAGGGGCGGTCAGGGCGCCGCGCACCACGAGCACCGAGCCCAGCCCGACGACCATGCCGCAGGCCACGACGAGCCCGATCATGCCTGGCTCCGCAGGAAGCGGGGAGCGGGCGGCGGGACCGTCAGTCGCCGCAGCATGAGGAGGCAGCCCAGGTACGTGGCAGCCAACGCCACCGCGATGATCTGACCGAGCGGCGTGGTGTAGGGCTCGAAGAATCGCCCATTGAACAGGATGGCGGCGGCCAGCACCGTGAGCGTGATGAGGGTGACCTGGCGGACGACGGCGCGGGGCTTGGCGCGCTCCGACGCGATCTCACGCAGGGCGCGCAGCCGATCCTGGATGCTGTCGGACAGAGCCCCGAGGGTGGCACGCGCTCCAGCCCCGCCCTTCGAGGCGGCGATGGCCAACGCGGCGACGACGGCGTCGGCGTCGGCCGACTCCAGCTCGTCGGCCATCGCGAACAGCGCGTCGCGCATGGTCCAGCGCTGATCGAGCCGAGTGCACAGCCTCGCCACAGGGTCGGCCAACACGTCGGGCACCTGGTGCCGGGTGCTGAAGACCGCGTCCCGGATCGACTTCCCAGATGACAGGGACGTCGCGACGACCCGCACCCACCGATCGAGCCCGGCCAGCACCTCCACCTCCCGATTGGGCGGTGCGCTCAGCAGGAGCGGCACGACGATGGCCACCGCGGGCAGCAGCACGAGCGCCAGCAGCCAGCCCGACGCGACCGCCGCCAGCACCCCGGCCCCCACTGACACGACGACCCACAGCCTGTGGGCGCGCGGGAGGCCTCTCCACAAGGTCGCGATTCTTGTCCACAGACCTGTGGACAAAGCTGTGGACGGTTCGCGAACCGCCCGGCGGGCGCCTACGACAACGGCGATGGCCCCTGCGACGATCATCGACCCGGCGAGCGCGGCGAGCATCACCTCCATGACTCAGCCCGATCGAACGGCGCCAAGTCGGCCGCCATCGACGCCTCCGGCTGGAACAGCTCAGCCGAGGACTCTGTGGCAGCGCGGTACACGAGGTGGGTCGTCGGCCGCCCGGCCTCCACCGCCCCGGTGAGCTGACGGATCTCGGAGACGTATCGGCGCCGGACCCCGCCCCGCCAGGCATCGTCCTGCAGGCTGACATGCACGATGAAGTCGATGTGGTGGGCGATCTGGCGCATCGCGTCCTCGATGCTGAGCACCCTGCCCTGCGCCACCCGCGCAGCGAGCCGATCGATCGTCGACGAGGCGGAGTGGGAGTGGGTCGTCGACAACGTGCCCGCGCCAGACTGCATAGCCTCGAACATCGCTCCGGCCTCCGCGCCTCGCACCTCTCCGACGATCAGTCGGGTGAGGTTCTGGCGCAGCGCCTCGGGAATGAGGTCGGCGACCGTGTAGGTGCCGACCGATCCGTCGCCCGAGGTTTCGCCCATGCCGATGCGCGCCTGCAGCGCCAGGACGTTGCGTCTGTCATCCAGCAGGTGCGTGAGGAGTTCGTAATCCGTTTCCAGAGTGCCGAAGCGCTCCCGCGGATGGATCGCAGCGATGAGCGCGCGGAGCAGGGTCGTCTTGCCCGCGCCTTGGTCACCCGAGATGACGATGGACTTTCGCCCCAGCACCGCGGCCCGTAGAAGCCGGGCCACGTCTCTCGGCAGCATTCCGCCGTCGGCCAGGTCGTCGAGCGTGACGTCCGTGAGCAGGTGCTGGCGGATGACGACGCTCGGCCTGTATGACAGGCCGAAACCGATGGCGTGCAGCCGGAAACGGTTGCCGAGCGCGAGCGTCATGGTGGGATGCAGGTCGTCGAACGGACGGGGCGGACTCGCGGTCTCGCCGAGGAACCGGATGGCATCCACCAGTTCGTCGTCGGTGTCGGCCACGGCCGGGAACCGCTCACGGTGACCGTCGCCGTACTGGACCATGACGTTGTCGCAGCCGTGGATCTCGATGTTCTCGGCATCCGCGATGTCGAACAGCGGCTGGAGACGGCCGTACCCGAAGATCGCGCTTTCGACGGCGTCGGCGTAGCGGGTCTCCAGCTCGATCGGCCACAGCGCCTCGCCGGCCTCGCTGAGACTCTGCGCACGCGCGTGGACGACGCTGCGGATGATGGCTCGGCCCTGCACCCGACGGTCGGCCTCGGGCATCGGCGCGCCGCGTTCGGCCAGCCACTCCGCGGCCGCGCGCGAGATCGACTCTGCCGCCTCGCGTCGGAGCCCGACCACCAACTGCCAGTCGATGTCGAGGCTGGAGGGAACGGGTTCGACGACGGAGCGCCGGGCAGGGGGCTCGCTGACTTGGGCGGCGGAGCTTGGCGTTTCGTAGGGTTCGGGGGCTACGCCCAGACGTCCCAGGGCTCCGGCCAGTGACGGCAGTTCGCTGATGCTCACGCGCTCACCCCCGCGATGACGGCGGTGTGCTGCCTTGTGCGCGCGATCCGCTCTGACAACGCCTTGGCGTCGCTCCGGAACCTGCCCATGAACGGCGAGTCACTGAATCTGCGGGGTTCCTGCCCACCGTCGCTCAGCACCTCGGCGCCCCGCGGGTCCCACGCCGGCTCGACGACGACCGGCAGGGAGAACTGCGCCGCGATCTCCGCGCCGGAATAGGGTCTGCCCGACCCGACCACCGCCAGCGCTGCGGGAGGCGGCACCGGAAGGCTCCGCAGCTGTTCCTGCAGCGTGGTGAGGTGAATCCGAGCCCCGGCCAGGGACCGCAGCGACGACCGCACGCACAGGATCACCGTGTCGGCCACGGCCAGCAGCCCCAGGGGCAGCCCGGTGGTGGAGATCCGCCCTGCGTCGACGATGACGTCAGCCCCCTGGGTATCCAGCGCCCCGAAGCTCTCCCCCAGCGGCCGCCAGACATGCTCGAAGAGGCGCGACGCCCCGGCTGTCGCGAAGCCCGGCAGGAAGCGTCTTTCGATCTCGCCACCCTCAACAAGTGGCAGTCCGTGACGCCACACCTCCGGATCGAGGGGCGCGCCCTCGCGGTGGAGATGAGCGAGCGACATCAGCCCGCGCCCGCCGTGATCCATCCCCCGCAGGTAGCCGGCCTGGACAGCCTGCGACGGGTCCCGGTCACAATCGGCGACGAGCACCCGCCTCGGCCAGGCCAGGGCGAGCCCGAGCGCGGTCGTCGTCACACCCGGAGAGCCGGTGGCAGAAGCGAGCACAACGACTGCCATCAGGCTTCCTCCGTGACCATAAGAGCGAGCAGGTCGGTGGCCCCCAGCTTCGCGGCGCGCGCGGCGTCGACGTCGGCCACCAGCACATCGACGGAGAAGGTGCCGTCCTCCAGCGCGACAGGAGGGGAGGACAGAACACCCGCGATGGCCGAGTCGTCGCCGTCGGCCAGACTGACGAGGCTGACGACGGTCCCGCTGAACAGCTCGGTGGCCGGCAGCCGGCCGTGCGGTAGTCGCAGGCCCACGAGGGACTGCCCCTCGGGCAGCGGGTCGGCGCCGACGTGCTGGGTGAGCGGAAATGAGCCGCGCGGTAGATCGCTCAGCGCCTGCTGGCCGATAATGTCAGCGCGGCTCTCCGGCGTCAGTGCCTCGAGCTGGAGCCCACCTGGGACCTCGATCACGGCAAGATCTTCAGGCGCAATCACGGCGCCGCGGCGGACGTCGCGCTCCATCACCAGGACGGGTCGCTGCTCGGAGTTCAGGCTGAAGAGGAACGCGGCCGCAAGGCCTCCGAGAGTGACGAGGAGCACCCCGAGTGCGATGAGCTTCGGGCTGCGGCGGGCTCGCAGCTGCACCGCGGCAGGCCGCGGAGTGTCCGGCGCGGCGTCCGGCTTCGTCGGGCGTTGGGTAGTCAGCATCGGCCCCCCTCTCGCCGGTGAATCTAGGCGGGGGCCTGAGCGCTGCGAAACTCAAATCCGAAGATGTGGATAACTCATCTACTTTCGGAGACTTTCCTTTTGGACATCTTGAAACGTCGCCGTCGATGTGCCTGAGCTAGTCGGCGGTCGGCGGGCGGCGCAAGGCAAAAGCGATGTTGACCGCGACGATGCCGGCCCACACGATGAGCAGACCAACCAGTCCCATCCCGCTGGCGATGGCTGTCAGCGGGATCGCCATGACCAGCGAAATGATCGCAACGGTGAGCCGGGCACCCTGACCCTGTTTGGAGGCCAGATCCTGCCGCGTCTTCGACTGCAGTTCGGCCTGGTATCGCCGTCTGACCACGCCCTCGATCTTCGCGGTCATCGAGTCGATCAGGGCAGGCTCGATCTCCCGGCCCTGCTCTCGGCGCACCTCGAGAAAGGCTTCGACCTCGTCGCGAGGGATTCGATCATCCATGCAGCCATCCTACGGCCGCGCCCTCGCGTTGCGGCCAGTGGGATGACGCTGCGTCGCGCCTTGTCGCCAGTTCTTCGCGCAGGGCGCCTGCCCACTTATCAACAGGCGCATCGACGTCGTTTGACTTCCTGAGAATCCTGAGAGAATCTTGGCTCGGAAGACATCTCGGGAGGGGACGCCCACGTGCGCAAGTGGCTCGCCACGCTGACGGCAACGATCGCCGTCGCGGCCGGTTCCATCGTCGCGTCCACAAGCGCCTCCGCCCTCCCCCTGGCCCCCGAACCGGTCCTCCCCGTCACGGGCATCCCCGTCCCCTGCGCCACGACGCACGAGTACCCCGCGGACTCCTCCATCGAAGAGATCCAGGCGCAGCTGACGGCCAACTACGGCTTCAAGCTGGCCGGGAGCCAGTGGACCGACGAGCGCCGGCCCTCCATCAAGATCCTGTGGGAAACGCTCGACGCGATGGAGTGCACCACTTACCGCACGGACCTGCTCGCGAAGCAGGGCGGCAACGTCGGCATCAACGCAGCTTCGATCAGCGGCTACGCCTGGGGAGACTGGAGCCTGACGAGGACCAGCTACGTCACGCTCGACTTCTCGAAGTTCCAGCGGGCCCTGGACAGCGGGGATGAGGGCCGGCTCACGCGGCTCGTCGCCCACGAACTGGCGCACGTCCGCAACTCCGACCGCTTCGAGAACCCCGAGTACTGGCAGGTGTTCAAGGAGCTGTACGCGCGGGAGGGTCGCTTCAGCAACTACGCGGGCAGCAAGATCACCGAGACGTTCGCCGACGTCGTCGGCTACTACGTCGGGCGCTGCGCGCTGGACAACCCGTACGACACCGGCGAGCACGACGCGTACTACGACTACGCCAAGACCTACATCTTCGGTGGCAAGGAGTTCGGCCCGGCCCCCGGGGCGACCCCCGACTGCGCTCTCCCGGCAGAGGGAGCCGAAGAGCCCCTGCCCGGAGAGGACGCTCCCCTGTGGCTTGAAGGGCTGGCCGGCGAGTAACCGCCGCCCTGCTTGCTGAGGCGCGTCGTCGTCGTGCTCTGACGCCAACCGATCGACCGAAACGCCAACGGCGCGGCGGAAACGCCAACCGGATCCTCCCCGACGCCAACCCAGCCGACGGAACGCCAACCGTGCGCGGCAAACGCCAACGGCCGAGGCGAAACGCCAACGCTCCGGACCGAACGCCAACAGACAATCGGACTCGCCGACGACACTCATCGACGCCCGCGAGATCTCACAGGCGTCGATGGGTCTGGGTGGCGAGTCGCCCTCTCCGTTGGCGTTCGGCGCTCTCCGTTGGCGTTTGCCTCTCGCTGTTGGCGTTTGGCTCTCGCTGTTGGCGTTTGGCTCTCCCCGTTGGCGTTCGGCTCTCCCCGTTGGCGTTTCGCTGAACCCGTTGGCGTCGGCGTCGGCGACGACGGGCGGGCGGACGGACGGCCGGCCGGAGGAGGGCCGAGCAACGCCTCGGGCGCGGAGTAGCATCGTGGGCAGTCGTTCAAGGAGGACCCACCCATGCCAGACGTCGCCGCCTACGCCATCGATTCACCCACCGGCCGATACGAGCGCACGACGATCACCCGTCGGGAGCCCGGACCCACCGAGGTGTACCTCGACATCGCCTACGCGGGCATCTGCCACTCCGACATCCACACCGCGCGCGGTGAGTGGGGCAAGGTCAACTACCCGTTCGTCGGCGGCCATGAGATCGCTGGCGTCGTGTCGAAGGTCGGCTCGGACGTGACCAAGTTCAAGGTGGGCGACAGGGTGGGCGTCGGCTGCTTCGTCGATTCGTGCGGCGAGTGCGAGATGTGCCTCGCCGACGAGGAGCAGTTCTGCACCAGCCGCCCCGGCACCATCGCCACCTACGCCAGCATCGGGCGCGACGGCGAACCGACGCACGGCGGCTACTCCCAGGGCATCACCGTCGAGGAGGACTACCTCATGCGAGTCCCCGACGAGACGTCGCTCGAGCACGCCGCGCCGCTCATGTGTGCCGGCATCACGCTGTACTCCCCGCTCAAGCGGTTCGGCGCCGGCCCCGGCAAGCGGGTCGGGATCCTGGGGATGGGCGGCCTCGGGCACATGGGCGTCCAGATCTCCGCTGCGTTGGGCGCCGAGACCATCGTGCTCAGCCGCACGCTCGCCAAGCGCGACGACGGGCTGAAACTCGGCGCCGACGATTACGTCTCCACCGAGGACCGCGACGCCATGAAGAAGCTCCGCGGCACCTTCGACCTCATCATCTCCACCATCTCCGACGGCGTCGACCTCGACGCCACGCTGCGGCTGATCAAGCCTCACGGCACGCTGGTCAACCTTGGCCTCCCCGAGCACCCGAGCACCATCAACCTCGGCAGCCTCATCGGCGGCGGCAAGGTGCTGGCCGGCTCCCAGATCGGCGGCATCAAGGAGACCCAGGAGATGCTGGAGTTCTGCGCCGAGCACGGCATCAACCCGGTGATCGAGATCATCGACGCCGACGAGATCAACGAGGCCTACGACAACGTCGTCGCCTCCAAGGTGCGCTACCGCTACGTCATCGACGCCGCCACCATCGGCGACTGAGTGCAGCCGGCGGGGCAGAGAAGCCTACCACTACACGCTGTAGGACCACCGCTGCCCCGCCGATACACCGCCGCATCGAATGGGCGATCATGGAAGCTGCAGGCACAGCGTCCACTGTCCTGCAGCTAACAGGTCGGCCCAACACTCCCGGCGTTTGGGCCGACCCCTGCTGATGCTAAACGCTGCTCGCCGCTGAGCCCAGCCCGCCTCGAGCATCGAAACCGCTCGGAAGCGGCACCACTACCCCGCGTCACCGTCCCTCTCTCGACGGCGATCCTCGGGTTAGGATCATCGCGGAGAGGCGAGAGTGGACAAGACTGGATACGGCCACATGGGCTGGATCGTCTGGGGCGTCGGCCTGTTCGCCTACGGCGTGGCCGTCATGCACCGGACGTCGCTGGGCGTCGCGGGGCTCGAGGCGGCCGACCACTTCGGCACCACTCCCGGGATCGTCTCCACCTTCGTCGTGCTGCAACTGGCCACCTATGCGCTGGCCCAGGTGCCCGTCGGCCTGGTGCTCGACCGCGTCGGGTCGCGCGTGATGGTGGTGGCCGGGTCCCTCATCATGGGGGGCTCGCAGGCGCTGCTGGCCGTCTCCGACGACCTACCGCTCGCCTACGCGGCCCGCGTGCTCCTCGGCATCGGCGACGCCTGCATCTTCAACTCGGTCCTGCGCCTGCTGCCCCGCTGGTTCCGGCCCCAACTGGTGCCGCTGCTGAGCCAGGTCACGGGCATGTCGGCCTCCTTCGGGCAGATCGCCGCAGTCGCCGCGCTGCTGCCGCTGGTCAAGAGTGGTGGCTGGGAGTACGGGCTGCTGATCGCCGCAGCGGTGAGCCTGCTGCCTGCGACTGCCGCCGCCATCTGGATCCGCAACGCACCGCCGGGCACCGAACCCGGCGTCGTCAGCGACCGGCTCCGCGAGATCCCTTCGAACGTGCTCGGCGTCACGAAGCACCCGGCCACCCAGCTCGGCTTCTGGATCCACTTCACATCGGGCTTCTCCTTCACCGCGTTCGTGTTCATGTGGGGCCTGCCGTACCTGGTGGTCGGGCAGGGGCTCAGCCAGGCGGCGGCCGGTGGCCTGCTGTCGCTGCTGGCCGTGTCAGCGATGGTCGCCGGTCCCATCATCGGGACGCTCACCAGCCGTCACCCTCTCCGACGCTCCGACCTCGCGCTCATCGTCATCGGGGCCATCATCCTCGCCTGGGCGGTCGTCCTGCTGTGGCCGGGGCGGGCGCCGCTGCCGCTGCTCATCCTGCTGGTCGTCGTGCTCTCCGCCGGGGGCCCGGGCACCGGGATCGGTTTCGACTTCCCGCGCACGAACCTCCCCCTCACCCGGCTGGGCGCGGCCAACGGCGTGGTCATCACGGGCTCGTTCAGCGGCGCAACGTTGCTGATCCTCGTCATGGGCGTCTTCCTCGACCTCGTGGCCGACGGCCGGCCCTACACCCCGGACCACCTCCGCTGGGCCTGGGCGTTGCAGGCGCCGTTCTTCCTCGTCGGGCTGGCGGGCATCCTCGCCAGCCGTCGCCGCTTGCGCCGGCTCATGGCGGAGCAGGGCGTCGTCGTGCCGTCCTGGCGCGAGGTGGTCGAGCGCATCCGCCGCCGCCGGGGCCGGCCGGGTCGTAGGCTTCACTGATGGCCCTCAGCGTCTTCGATCTGTTCAGCATCGGCATCGGGCCGTCGTCGTCCCACACCGTCGGCCCCATGCGCGCCGCCGCGACCTTCCGCGCCTCCCTCCCCAACGACGCCACGCGCGTGACCGCGGACCTCTTCGGGTCGCTCGGCGCGACCGGCCACGGCCACGGCACGCCTGGCGCCGTCGTGCTCGGCCTGCTGGGCGAGCTGCCGGAGACCGTCGACCCACGCCTCGGCGCCGAGCGGGTGGCCCGGGCCCGCGAAACCGGGCTGCTCGACGTCGGCCACGAGATCGCGTTCAGCATGGACGACGACATCACCCTCCACCGCCGCCGGGAGCTGCCGCTGCACTCCAACGGCATGATCTTCCGCGCCTACACCGGAGACGAGATGGTGCAGGAGCGGACGTTCTACTCGGTGGGCGGCGGGTTCGTCGTCGACGGTGCGGCCGACGGCGACGCGCGCGTGGTGCAGGACACCACGGCGGTGAGCCACCGGTTCCACACCGGCGACGAACTGCTCGCACTCTGTGAATCCACCGGAAAGTCGATCTCGCGGATCGCGCTGGAGAACGAACTCTCCTGGCGCTCCGAGGACGAGGTTCGCGCCGGGCTGCTGCGCATCTGGGCGGTGATGCAGGAGTGCGTGCAGGCGGGCATCGCGACGGAGGGGTACCTCCCCGGCGGCCTGAAGGTGCGCCGTCGCGCCCCGGAACTCGCCGCGAAACTGGCCGTCGAGGGCGACTCGACCGACCCCATGCGCGGGATGGACTGGGTGACGCTCTTCGCACTGGCGGTCAACGAGGAGAACGCGTCGGGCGGCCGCGTGGTGACGGCCCCCACCAACGGTGCCGCCGGCATCATCCCGGCCGTGCTGCACTACTACGCCCGGTTTGTGCCCGGCGCCTCCGACGACGGGGTGGTTCGCTTCCTGCTCACCGCTGGCGCCGTTGGGATGATCTTCAAGGAGACGGCCT
Source organism: Tessaracoccus flavus (assembly GCF_001997295.1). NCBI lineage: Bacteria > Bacillati > Actinomycetota > Actinomycetes > Propionibacteriales > Propionibacteriaceae > Tessaracoccus > Tessaracoccus flavus. The sequence continues at coordinate 3,083,254 of NZ_CP019605.1, read as the reverse complement.
CCATCTCGGGTGCCGAGGTCGGGTGCCAGGGCGAGGTCGGGTCGGCCTGCTCCATGGCCGCCGCCAGCATGGCGGCGGTGATGGGCGGGACCCCGCAGCAGATCGAGAACGCCGCGGAGATCGGGATGGAGCACAACCTCGGACTCACCTGCGACCCGGTGGGCGGGCTGGTCCAGATCCCCTGCATCGAGCGCAACGCGATCGCGTCGGTCAAGGCGATCGCTGCGGCCCGCACGGCACTGCGCGGCGACGGCCGCCACATCGTCAGCCTCGACAAGGTGATCAAGACGATGCGCGAGACCGGGGCGGACATGAAGGTCAAGTACAAGGAGACGGCCCGCGGCGGTCTTGCCGTCAACGTCATCGAGTGCTGAGCGTCGGTCCCTGAGCTGTCGAAGGGTTACGGACAAGCTCAGAGCCCCACTACCCTGGGATGCGTTCTGCGGAAGGAGCAGCCATGAAGGTGGGAATCATCGTCGGGTCCATCAGGGACGGACGTGTCGGACGCGGGATCGCCGACTGGGTCTATGAGATCGCAAGCAAGCGCGACGACGCCGAGTACGAGCTGATCGACCTCAAGGAGTTCAACGTCCCCCTGCTGACCAGCGGCACCCACCCGATGGCGGCGAAGCGGAAGTACGACTCGGAGGAGGTGCAGGCCTGGAGCAACGCGATCGACCCCTGCGACGCCTACGTCTTCGTCACCCCCGAGTACAACCACGGCGTGCCGGGCGCCCTCAAGAACGCCGTCGACTGCCTCGGGGAGGAGTGGATCGGCAAGACGATCGCGTTCGTCGGCTACGGCTCCGTCGGCGGGGTGAGGGCCATCGAGCACTGGCGCTCCATCGTCGCGAACTTCTCGATGGTCGACATCCGCGCGGAGGTGAACATCAGCCTCTTCGCCGACTTCAAGGAGGGCACGTTCACGCCCATCGACCGCCGCCCCGACGAGGTCAACGCCCTGTTCGACGCGCTCGTGAAGGCCGCGTCCTAGGCGGCCTCAGAACAGCCCCTCCGGCTGGGGCGGCGGCGCGTAGGACGGGTCGACGTCGTTGAAGAGCTTGCTCACCGAGCGCCCGTTGTGGATCCGGTCGATCGCCTCGGCGAAGAGCTGGGCGACGCTCAGCACCTGGAGGCCCGGGAAGTTCGACGGCGGCGGCACGGTGTTCGTCGAGACCACCTCGACGATCTTCCCGCAGGAGGTGAGCTTCTCGCGTGCGTTGCCGGTGAAGAGGCCGTGCGTGCAGGCGACCGACACCTCCTCTGCGCCGAAGTCCGCTAGGCGGTTGCAGATCTCGAGGATCGATCCCCCGGTGGCGATCTCGTCGTCGAGCACGATCGCGCGCTTGCCTGAAACGTCGCCGACGATGGCGTCGATGACCACCCGGTCGTCGGCGAGCCGCTGCTTGGAGCCCGCAGCAACAGGCAAGTTGAGCAGCCGGGCGAGCAGCGTGGCCTGCTTGGCGTTGCCGAGGTCGGGCGAGACGACGACGCAGTTGGTGAGGTCGCGCTCGCGGTAGTGGTCGGCGATGACGCCGAGCGCCGTCAGGTGGTCCACCGGGACGGAGAAGAACCCGTGCACCTGTGGCGCGTGGAGAGCCATCGTGAGGACCCGGTCGACGCCGGCGGCCGCCAGCATGTCGGCCACGAGCTTCCCGCCGAGCGAGATGCGGGACGAGTCCTTCTTGTCCGATCGCGCGTAGGCGTAGTGCGGGATGACGGCGGTGATCTGTCCGGCCGACGCCCCGCGCGCCGCGTCGACCATGAGCAGCAGCTCCATCAGGTGCTCCTGAGTGGGCGGCACGAGCGGCTGGACGATGTAGACGTCGCGCTGCCGGCAGTTGGCCAGCAGTTGGGCCTGGAGACAGTCGTTGCTGAACCGGGAGATCTTCACCCCGGATCGTCGAAGCGAGAGATAGCCACAGATCTCGTCGGCCAACTCGGGGTGCGCCGAGCCGGAGAAAACTACGATGCCCTTCACGGATGATGCCCTTCCCGCAGGTTGGCCTCAGCCTAGTGCTCCTCGCCCGCGGTATGTCCGGGTACCACATTGATCCCTGAGCTTGTCCCCATGCTCCCTGAGCTTGTCGAAGGGGTAACGGCCCCGTTCCTAGTCGCCGCCCGACGATTCGCCAACCGTCCGGTCAGAACGCCAACCGGGAGCAGGAAACGCCAACCAGGGAAGGAAACGCCAAGGACCAGGCGCCGGACGCCAACGGAGATCCACAAACGCCAACGCGGACGTCGAGACGCCAACGGATATGCGGAAACGCCACCTGACAAGGAAAAACGCCGGCGAAACTCAGCGACGCCCGCGAAATATCACGGGCGTCGCTGAGTCTCGGCGGCGTCAGGGGAGGTTGGTTGGCGTTTGAACCTAACCGTTGGCGTTCGGGCCTGACCGTTGGCGTCGGGGTTGACGCCTCGACGAGCCGACCACCAGGGCGGCGGCCAGGAAAGGGGCCGTTACCCTTCGACAAGCTCAGGGATCACGGGGACAAGCACAGGGATCACGTGGACAGGCTCAGGTGCCCAAGGGCGGCGGCCAGGAAAGGGGCCGTTACCCTTCGACAAGCTCAGGGATCACGGGGGCCGAGGGGCGCCACGCCTCGGGGATCCACACGCAGGTCGGGTCCGAGGCCAGCGGGTCGCCGAGCATGGCGTGCGCGCGGGCGCGGGAGCCGCCGCAGATCCAGTTGAACTCGCACACCCCGCACTTGCCCTCGTACGACGACGGGTCGCGCAGCGCCTTCATCATCGGGGCCTCGGCGTAGATCTCGGGGAACGACTGCTCCTTCACCGAGCCGCAGCGGTGCGGCAGGAACCCCGACGGGTAGACGTCGCCAATGTGGTCGACGAACGCGAACCCGCGGCCGCTGTTGACCCCGATCGGGGGCCGGGGTGGGCGACGCTCGGTCACCTCGCCGAGGAGCCGTTCGGTCTCTTCGGTGAGCCACGCGTGCAGCTCACCGGTCGGGGGCATCGGCTGACCGGCGGTCCGGGCGTCGTCGCGCTGGATCGCGACGCGGCGGTAGTTCGGCGCCTCGGTCACCTTGACGGCGATCCGGTCGGAGACGTCGTGCAGCCAGTGCAGGACGTCTTCCATCTCCTCCGGGCTGAGCGGCTCCAGGTTGGAGCCGCGCCCCATCGGCACGAGGAACAGCACGTACCACATGTGCGCCTGCATGCTCATCGCGGTCGCAAGGAGTTGGGGCAGCTCGCGGAGGTTGTTGCGGCAGATCGTCGTGTTCACCTGGAACCGGAAGCCGTGCTTGACCACCAGCTTGGCGGCGGCCATCGTGTCGTCGAACGTGCCCTCGATGCCGCGGAAGGAGTCGTGGGTCTCGGGGGTAGCGCCGTCGAGAGACAGGGAGAACGCCTTGACGCCGGCCTCCCGGACGGAGGCGAGGCGCTCGTCGGTGAGCAGCGGCGTCACCGACGGCGACAGCGCGATCGGCAGCCCGATGCTGGTGCCGTACGCGATGAGCTCCTCGAGGTCGTCACGCTCGAAGGCGTCGCCACCGCTGAGGATCACGATGGGCCGGGGGGTGCCGTAGGACGCGAAGCTGTCGAGCAGCGCCTTGCCCTCGTCGGTGGTGAGTTGGCGCGGGTCGGCGCGCGTGAAGGCGTCGGCGCGGCAGTGACGACAGGCGAGCTGGCAGGCGCGCGTCACCTCCCAGACCAGCACGTGAGGGCGCTCCCCCGCGTCGTGGTGCAAGGTGCGGACGACGCCCTTGCGGGCCTCGTGGGGATGGGATCCAGGATGCGGGCTCACGCCGCGATACTACAAGGCGTAGTGAGAGCTGCCTGCAGCCGGGTCGCTACTGATGCCGACGCGGGTCCATCGACCGCACTTCGGGCGGCACCGCGACCACGGGATGCTTGGACGGGTCCTTGACGAACAGCGCGAAGACGAACCCGACGGCGAGCACCAGCACGATGCCGAGGATGCCCCAGTGCTGCGCCGACTCCTCGGCCGAGTCGGTGAACGTCGCTCCGACGGCGATGGCCACGCCGAACATCGTCGGGGCCAGGAAGCTGACGGCGCGCCCGGTGGTCGCGTAGAGCCCGAACATCTCCCCGCTGTGCCCCTCCGGGATCAGCCTCGCGAGGAAGGAGCGCGACGCCGACTGCGCGGGCCCGACGAAGATGCACATGGCCAGCCCGAGAGCCCAGAAGACCGGCTTGCCGCCGTCGTGGAAGATGAAGATGGCCGTGCCGAGCGCGATGAGCGAGACCAGCGAGGTGAGGATGACGGTCTTGGGCCCGATCCTGTCGTCGATCAGGCCGAAGCCGATCGTCGCTACGCCGGCGATCACGTTGGCGGCCACGCCGAACATGACCACCTCCGAGAAGGCGAACCCGAAGGTGCCCGCCGCCAGCACGCCGCCGAAGGTGAAGACGCCGGCCAGCCCGTCGCGGAACAGTGCGGCGGCGATGTAGAAGAACAGCGTGTTGGGCGCGGTCCTGGCCAGCCACTTGATCGAACGGAACAACTCCCGGTACGAGCCGAGGATGCCTATCTTGGGTGCCACGTGGTCGGGGCGCCGGTCCTTGAGGGCGACGAAGATCGGGACCGTGAACACGAGCGTCCACGCGCCGCAGAACAGCATGGCCACGCGGACGTCGTCGGGCCCGAACTCCGAGCCGCGCACCGCGATGATGAGCAGCAGGATCGCGATGCCGCCCAGGTACCCGAGACCCCAGCCCAGGCCGCTCACCCGGCCGACGTTGCGGGGGGTGCTGACCTGATCGATGGCGGCGTAGTAGTTGACGTTGGCGATCTCTGAGATGACGTTGCCCGCGCCGAGCAGCGCCGCGCCGAGCAGGAAGTACTCCGGGGCGGGCGCGACGAAGTACATCGCGGCGCAGATGGCCGCCAGCACCCACGTCTGCCACCGCAGGTGGAACATCCGCTTCCCGGTGCGGTCGGCCCCCTGCCCCAGCACCGGCGCCAGCAGCGCGATGAGCAGCCCGGCCAGGCCGGTGGCCCAGGCGAGCTTCATCGTCACCTCGTCCTTGGGACCGAACGCCGAGCTCGTCAGGTACACCGAGAACACGAAGGTGGTGATGACGGTGGCGAACGGCTGCGTCCCCCAGTCCCAGAGCGCCCAGCTGATGACCCTGCTCCGCGGGGCCTCCGTCGCCGACAGTGCCCCGGGCGTCAGGCCGGGCACCTCCTGAAGATTCGTCACGGGCCCACCGTAACCACAATCGCCCCCACGGCAGCGCAGATCCACACATCGAAGGGCCACGCAACCCCACGCGACGTCGCCGCCACCCCTCCCGCGACGCGCCCGACAGCGCGATCTACTGCATCGCCGCTGGTCAAGGCCCTATGCTCAGTCCCACACTGCGCTCTGCGCTCGACCCCCTAGGAGGAACCAATGCGAATCGGTTCTGCAATCGTCCTCATCGCCGTCGGCGCGATCCTCGCCTGGGCAGTCAATGCCGAAATCCCCTACATCAGCCTCGACCTCGTCGGCTACATCCTCATCGGTGCCGGCGTCATCGGCCTCATCTGGGCGCTCATGGCCTCCCAGCGCAGCCGCGTCACCGAGTCCCGCGTCGTCCAGGACCCCAACACGGGCGAGACCGTCCGCCGGTCGGAGTCGCACGACGGGCTCTGATCCCGAGCAGCGAACAGCCCCGGTCGCCACGCGCGACCGGGGCTGTTCACGCTCAGAGCGCACGTATGGACCGAATTGCCACCCCGTTACGCTCGGGTTGTAAGGTGGGTGTCCACCGGCCAACGAAGACGGTTTTCGCGCCCACCGTTGGACGCTTTCAATCAGAGAAAGGCACATGCATGACCGACAGCGGAGTCCTCAAATACGGAGAACTCGAACTTGAACTGCCGATCGTGGAAGCCACGCAGGGAAACAACGGTTTCGACATCAGCAAGGTCCTGGCCACCACCGGCGCGACCACGCTCGACCCGGGATTCGTGAACACCGCTTCGTGTACCTCGGCGATCACCTTCATCGACGGCGACGAGGGCATCCTCCAGTACCGCGGCTACCCGATCGAGCAGCTCGCGGAGAAGGCCACCTTCATCGAGGTCGCGTACCTACTCATCTACGGTGAGCTGCCCACCCAGGAGCAACTCGACCGGTTCAGCGGCAAGATCTCCCGCCGCATGATGCTGGATGAGCGGCTGAAGGAGCTCTACCGGTCGTTCCCCCGCGGTGCCCACCCGATGCAGGTGCTGGCCGCCGGCATCATGGCGCTCGGCGCGTTCCACCGCGACAACCTGTCGGTGCACGACCCCGCGCAGGTCGAGGAAGCCTCGCTGCGACTGCTGGGCTCCATGCCGACGCTGGCCGCCTACGCCTACAAGAGCTCGGTCGGCGAGCCGTTCCTCTACCCGCAGACGAGGCTGGGCTACGTCGAGAACTACCTGCGTCTGTCGTTCGGCACGCCGCAGGAGGAGTACGAGATCGATCCCGACATTGTGCGGGCCTTCGAGACGCTGTTCATCCTGCACGCCGATCACGAGCAGAACGCGTCGACCTCGACCGTGCGTCTCGTCGGCTCGGCCGATGCCAACATCTACGCCTCGATGAGCTCGGGCGTCAACGCGCTGTCCGGCCCGCTGCACGGCGGCGCCAACCAGGCGGTGCTGGAGATGCTCGCCCGAATCAACGACGAGGGCCTCGACATCAAGGAGTTCGTCTCCCAGGTCAAGGACAAGAAGTCCGGCGTGAAGCTGATGGGCTTCGGCCACCGCGTGTACAAGAACTACGACCCGCGCGCCAAGATCATCAAGGGCCACGCCGATCAGCTGCTCCGCAAGACCGGCGCGTCGAACGCGCTGCTCGACATGGCTCTGGAGCTCGAAGAGACCGCGCTGAACGATGACTACTTCATCGAGCGCAAGCTCTACCCCAACGTCGACTTCTACACCGGCCTGATCTACGAGGCGATGGGCTTCCCGGCCCAGCACTTCACCGCGCTGTTCGCACTCGGCCGTCTGCCCGGCTGGATCGCCCAGTGGCGCGAGCAGCACGCCGACCCGGCACGCAAGATCGGCCGCCCGCGGCAGATCTACGTCGGCGAGAAGGATCGCACCTACTCGCCGATCAACGAGCGCTGACCTCGGTCCGCTCCTCGACGGCCCCCGCAGCCCCGGCTGTGGGGGCCGTTCGGCGTTCCTCACGATCCGGTATTTGGTATGCCATCTGCCGTTTGGCAAGGCGTTTTGCCTGACTTTGCAGCTGAATTGCCCGTTTCGACCGAGTCCGTACAGGTCCGTACGCTCTACAGCCGCCTTCGACCGCCCCAATTACCGGGCGGCGGCTGACAATGGAAGCGGCCCGGTGATCAGGCCGGCAGCATTGGGGGGCTGCCGGATCGTCCCGGGCCTTCTACATCACTGCTCAGGGGCCAGTTCCCTGAGCTTGTCGAGGCCAGTTCCCTGAGCTTGTCGAGGCCAGTTCCCTGAGCTTGTCGAGGCCAGTTCCCTGAGCTTGTCGAGGCCAGTTCCCTGAGCTTGTCGAAGGGTTACGGCCGTGACCTTCGTCGCCGCCCTTGTGGTCGGGGGCGGCGGTAGGGATCGGGGCCGTTACCCTTCGACGGACGCTCGCTCGTTCCTCGCGAGCTGCTCAGGGACCACCCTTCGACGGACGTTCCTTAGCTCTTGCGCTCGTCACTGCTCAGGGGTCAAGGTCCCTGAGCTTGTCGAAGGGTTACGGCCGTGACCTTCGTCGACGGCCAGCCGGGTCAGAACTACCTGTGCGAGGGTTACTACACGTTCTTCAGCCATGCGGCGCCCGCGATCGAGCAGATGGCGCGGCTCATCTCGTCCGGACGTCCGGCCGCGGACATCATGGGTGTGTCACACCAGCAGTAGCGCCACCAGCGACAGCACGCCGGCGACGGCCAGCAACACCAGGTCGGGCGCGAGCTTACGGACGTGCAGCACCGTCAGGATCGCCGCCGCGGCCACCAGCACCCACAGTGCTGGCCCCACCGGGTCGACGACGTCCTCCATCACACCGGCCGACACCTCGAGCATCGTCGCCGCCACGGACACCAGCAGCCCGCAGATGACCGGAAGGATGTAGCGCCCGATGCCGACGATGACCGGATGGTCCTTCAGCTGTTTGTAGAGCCCCAGCACCGGGACCGCGAGCGCGCAGCAGGCGCCCACCGTGATGAGGAGGCCTGCCCCGCCGAGAGCCCAGCCCTGCCAGGCGCCGTGCGCGACGCCGAACAGGTAGCTGGACCCGACACCCACCTTGACGAGGATCGGCCCCGGGAGAGCGTTCGCGATGGGCACCAACTGGGTGTAGAAGACGCCGGCGTCGATGAGGCCGGGCTGCACGAAGAAACCGTCGGCGACCGCGATGTATGCCTCGCCGCCGCCGAAGGCGGTGATGGTCGAGAGCGCCAGCAGGCTACCGAACGCGAGCCCCGAAGTCCCCGCCGCCACCACGAACAGGCCGAGGCCGAGCGCGGTCAGCACGGCGAAGGCGGCGGTGGCGCGCCAGATCGAGGTCATGGACCGCAGCTGCAGGCGGCTCTGACTGCGCTCCTCGCCCCGATGGGCGACGAGGCTGGCCACGGAGATGGCGACGAGCGCGGCGAGGATGACCTGCACTGCCGATAGCTGCGGCAGCTCGCCGCTCGGCTCGGGCAGTCCCAGCAGCTCGGCACCCACTGCGGCGATGACGTTGGCGCCCGTGGCGGCCGCGGTCACGGCGGTGATGAGGGCGAACTTGGGCCAAGCGGATCCGGCGTGGCTGTGGACCTTGATGACGTAGCCGGCCAGCAGGGCGATGATGAACGCGGTGATGCCGACGGAGGCGAAGTTGAGCAGGTTGAGGCCGCCCTCCCCCAGCGCCGAGATGCCGACCATGAGCAGGAGGGTGGCGAGCGCTCCAGGCAGCGCGACGACGAGGGCGGAGGCGGTGCTGAGGCGGGCGCCGCCCCGGTTGAGGCCCGCCGCGGCGGCCAGCTTGACGGGCAGCGCCCCGGGGGTGATGTTCGCGACGACGACGTGGCGGGTGTAGGTGGCGGCCGCCAGCAGCCCCTTGTGGACCGTCAGCCGCTCCATCACCGGGATCAGGGCACTGCCACCGCCGAAACCGATGACTCCTGCGGTCAGCATGGCCGACAGGACCTGCCTCGGCCCGCCCTTGAGCTCCTCCACAGCGCCACCTCCTCGGATCGAGGAATACTGTTCCACGATCCCCCCGCTCCCACCAATCGCCCCGTTCCGAGAGCTTGTCGCACCGTTCCGAGAGCTTGTCGCACCGTTCCCTGAGCTTGTCGAAGGGTTACGGCCCCTACGCATCCGCCGCCCCCGACCACAAGGGCGGTGACCACAGTCACGGTCGTCACCCTTCGACAAGCTCAGGGATCAGGGTCGTCTGACCACAAGGGCGGTGACCACAGTCACGTCGTTACCCTTCGACCAGCTCAGGGATCAAGGTCGTCGTCGTATCAGCGAGCGTGCTGGCGTCGGTCCATCAGGCCGAGGCCGAACGCGACGACCAGGCACACGGCGATCGCCGCGTAGGCGGCGGCGATCCCGCTCACCCACGAGACGTCGGCGACCACGACGAAGAACAGGCCAGTGATCGCCGCGTTGCCGAGCGCCGTCGTGATCCGCTCGATGGTCTGCTTGATGCCGCTCGCGGTGCCGCCGTGGGCGGGCGGGATGTCCTGCATGCTGAGGGTCTGGTTGGCCGATCCGAAGATGCCCATACCCAGACCGTTCAGGACCAGCGTGGGCGACAGCCACCAGAAGGAGATGCCGAAGGCCCCGATCAGCCACGCGACGAGCAGGCTCAGCAGGGTGCCGGTGAGCAGAAGGACGACGGCGAGGATGACCAGCTGCCGGCCGTGGCTCAGCACGTAGCGGGCCGTCACCGTCGCGGAGATGGCGCTGCTGATCGCGTTCGGCAGCCCGATCAGGCCGGCGAAGATCGCGCTGACGCCCAGCCCCGACTGCAGGAACAGCGCGAGCACCGCAAACGTCGAGGTGACCCCCAGGAAGACGGCCCCGGACACCATGAGCCCGTTGCGGTACGAGCGGTACCGAAACAGCGTCAGGTCGACGATGGGCTCGCGCCCCGACTCCGCATAGCCGCGCTCCCAGCGGATCCAGATCCACAGCAGCACGGGCGCCACCGCGAGCAGCGTCCAGGCCAGCGGCTGCCGGGCCATGAACGGGTACATGACAGCGAGCACGATGGCCACCACGAGGACGGTCCCGACCGGGTCGAGGTCGATCCGGCTGCGCGCCCGGCCGGGGTTGCGGAGCTGCCGTTCGGTCTCGAACGGGAACCACAGCAGCGCCAGCACCACCGCCGCCAGCCCGACCGGTAGGTAGATGAAGAACGCCCAGCGCCACCCCGTCTCCTCGCCCAGCGCGGAGATGATGGCACCCGACAGCACCGGCCCCACCGCCACGGACGCCGAGATCACCACGCCCAGCAGCGCGAACGCCTTGGCGCGTCCCCCGCCGGAGAAGTACTGCTGGATCATGCCGGTGACCTGGGGCGAGAAGAGGCCCGCGCCGATGCCCTGCACGATGCGGGCGAGGTTGAGCAGCAGCGGCGTCGGGGCCAGACCGCAGGCCAGCGAGGCGATCGTGAAGATCGCCGCCCCGACGACGAAGAACGCCCCGCGCCCCAGCACGTCGCCCGCCCGGCCGGCCGGGATGAGCGTCACCCCGATCGCCAGCGCGTAGCCCGTGAGCACCCACTGCAGATCCGACGACGACGCGTCGAGCCCCTGCTCCAGCGCGGGCAGCGCGACGTTGACCGACGAGACGGCGATGAGCGACATCCCCATCGACATCAGGAGCACGAAGAGGATCCGGACGCGCGAGAAGGTGCGGTCGGTCCCCTCCACCGTGATGACGTTGCGGTTGGGAGTCGGCATGAGGGCAGTTCTATCACCCCGCCGTCGGATCCCCGATTCCGGCGCCGTCGCGCGGCCGCCCAACTTCAGCCGTCCGCACCGTGCGGGCTACAGTTCGAGGGAAGGAGTAATTCGTTGCGCAGCATCATCAAGATCATGGCCACCGCCAAGCAGTTGTGGCCGCTCTACCTCGGCATCGTCATCGGCGCCATCGCGATCGCGGTGACCAGCCTGATGACCCCGTTCGTCATCGCGAGGGCCACCGACACGGTGGTCGGCATCGTCGAGGGGCGCGGCGGCGCGGTGAGCACCCTGATCTGGCTGGCGGTCGCGTTGCTGGTGATCAACCTCGCCAACTCCGCGATCTCGAACCTGACCGGGTTCTGGGGGGACCTCATGGCCACGCGGCTGCGCGTCATCTTGTCGCAGCGCTACTTCCACAAGCTCCTGCGCCTGCCCCAGCGCTACTACGACAACGAGCTCACCGGCACCCTCATCTCCAGGCTCAACCGGTCGATCACGTCGATCACCGACTTCCTGCAGATGTTCTCCAACAGCTTCTTCCCGATGCTCATCACCGTGTTCGCGGTGCTCGGCATCTCGCTGTTCTACTCGCCGTGGCTCGCGCTGCTGCTCATCCTCATCTACCCGACGTTCGTGTGGCTGACCACCCTCACCAGCAAGCGCTGGCAGGTGTGGGAGCACCAGAAGAACGAGCACTACGACATCGCCGGCGGCCGGTTCGCCGAGGTGATCGGGCAGATGCGGGTGGTGAAGTCGTTCGTCACCGAGCGTCGCGAGCTGGACAAGTTCTCCGGTCACTACGACGCTGCGGTCGGGCTCACCCGCGAGCAGTCGGCGTTCTGGCACCGGATGGACCTGGCCCGCCGCGGGGTGCTCGACGTCGTCTTCTTCGCGATCTACGCCATCATCTTCGTCCAAACGGCGCAGGGCCAGTACTCGCTCGGCGTCATGGTCATGCTCATCCAGCTCGTCACGATGGCCCGGCAGCCCGTCACGTCGATGAGCTACCTCGTCGACACCACTCAGCGCGCGATCGCCGGCAGCCACGAGTACTTCAAGGTGATGAACGAGATCGACGAGCCGAATAACCCACTCGAGGCCCAGCCGTCGGCGACCGTCGAATGGACCGACGAGGATCCGGTCGTCGCCTTCCGCGACGTCAACTTCGGGTACGGCGATGACGACGGCGACCTGGTGCTCAAAGACATCGATCTGGAGATCAACCGCGGCGAGCGCGTCGCGTTCGTCGGCGAGTCCGGCGGCGGCAAGACGACGCTGGTCAACCTCATCATGAAGCTCTACCCCGCCACTTCCGGCGAGATCCGCGTCTACGGCCAGTCCGTGCGTGACGTCCCGACCGAGGAGTTGCGCCGCGAGATCGGCGTCGTCTTCCAGGACGCCAGCCTCTTCAGCGGCACCATCCGCGAGAACATGGCCTATGGCATCGCCGACGTGACCGACGAGCAACTCGAGACCGCGGCTCGCCGCGCCAACGCCCTCGGCTTCATCAACGGGCTCAAGGACCGCTTCGACACGGAGATCGGCGAGCGCGGCGTCAAGCTCTCCGGCGGGCAGAAGCAGCGCCTCTCGGTGGCCCGCGCACTGCTGAAGGACGCCCCCGTCCTCATCCTCGACGAGGCGACCAGCTCGCTGGACACCAAGTCGGAGCGCGCCGTGCAGGCCGGGCTCGAGGAGCTGATGGAGGGCCGGACGACGCTGATCATCGCCCACCGTCTCTCCACCATCTCGACGGTGGACCGGATCGTCACGCTCCGCGAGGGCCGGATCGACGAGATCGGCACGCCGGCGGAGCTCGCCACCACCGGCGGCATCTACGCCGAACTCCTGGCGTTGCAGGGCTCGACCCGCAAGGCCGACAAGGCGAGGCTGCTGGCCTACGACATCACCTCGTAGCCGCCACCCCCGCGATTTCTGAGCGCCGAGATGGAGGCGTACAGTCTCAAGCTGTGACAAATCCATCCCAGGCCCCAGCCACGTTCGATTTCGGCGCCATCAAATGGGCCTACATCGGGCTCGTGATCGGCATGTTCACCGCGTCGATCAGCCAGACGATCGTCAGCCCGGCGATCCCCCGGATCGTGGCCGACCTGGGTGGCCTGGCCTGGTACTCGTGGTTGTCGACGATCGTCATGCTCGTCTCCGCCGTCATCACTCCGATCAGCGGCAAGCTGGCCGACATCTTCGGCCGCCGCCGCTTCTACATCATCGGCCTGGTCCTGTTCATGATCGGCTCGATGCTGTCGGGTCTGGCGATGACGTTCGGCTTCCTCATCTTCGCCCGCACCGTCCAGGGCATCGGCATGGGCATCCTCATGCCGCTCAGCCAGACGATCCTGGGTGCCATCATCCCGGCGCGCCAGCGCGGCAAATACCAGAGCTACATGGGTGCCGTGATGGGCGCCTCGCAGGTGGCCGGGCCGCTGCTCGGCGGATGGGTCACCGACGTCTCGAGCTGGCGGTGGCTGTTCTACATCTCACTGCCAGTCGGGCTGGCGGCGCTGGTCATCGTCGTGCGTCACCTCCACGTGCCGGAGCTCTCCATCCCCGCCAAGATCGACTACGCCGGCATCTCGACGATGACCGTGGGCGTGTCGTCGACGCTGCTCGGCATCAGCCTCGGCGGCGCCACCGGATGGCTGACCCCCCAGGTGCTGCTGCTGCTCGGCGTCGGCGTTACCTTCGTCGTCGCCTTTGTCCTCATCGAGCGCAAGGCGGAGGAGCCCATCGTCCCGCTCCCCCTGTTCCGCAACTCGGTCTTCACCGTGTCCACCGTCGCGGCGTTCTTCATGAACATGGGCATGATGGCCGTGCTCATCTACATCCCCGTCTACGCGCAGGGCGTGCTGCGGATGACGGCCACGGAGTCGGGCCTCATCCTGATGCCGATGAACGTCGTCCTCTTCGCCATCGGCATCGTGGTGGGCAACCTCATCACGAAGACCGGCCACTACAAGGAGTTCGCCGTCGCCGGCGGGGTCTTCCAGATCGTCGGCGCGCTGCTCATGCTGCGCTTGGACGCCGCGAGCTCCGGGCTCGAAGTGGTGGTCTCGACGGGGGTGTTGGGCTTCGGCTACGGGCTCGCGTTCCAGATCTACATGCTCGCGGTGCAAAACGCCGTGCAGCGGCGCGACCTCGGCACCGCCACAAGCTCGCTGCAGTTCTTCCGCAACATCGGCAACACGCTGGGCACGGCGATCGCCGGCACGATCATGACCACGCACCTGATGTCGGGCATCGAATCCCGCCTCACGCCGGAGCTGCGGGAACGCATCCCCACGGGCGGGCTCGACCCCAACGCGGTGCTCAACCCGGGGAAACTCGCCTACCTGCCGGTGGAGCTGGCCGACATCATGCGCGCCTCACTGGCCGACGCGATGCACGCGGTCTTCCTGCTGCTGCCGGTGCTCACCGCATTGTCTCTGCTCGCCACGATCTTCATCAAGCCCCTCAAGCTCCGAGACACCCTCGCGCAGCCCGAGGACCGGGGCCGCGAGATCCTGGACTCGACAGCGATGTCCAGCCCCGACCAGGAGCGCATGCTGTCGCCCGAGGACGAGCACGCGCGGCGGCGCGAGCGGATCATGGGGGCGCACCTCGTCCTGCTGGCCGAGCAGGTGCACGACGACAACCCCATCCTGCGCGACGCGGTCGCCGACTTCGGCGGCGGGGACCTGGAGCGGGGCATCCAGATCCTTCGGTCCACCGGCACGCTCCTCCTGACCGAGGACCCGGCGGTCATGGACGAGCACGAGGCGTTCGCCGTCGAGCTGTCGAAGCGGGGTCAGCAGCAGCGGATGCTGAGCGAGTCGGTCACCGCCCGTCTCGACGCCGTGGCCGAGTTGGTCTCGCTGCACCGCGCCGGCACCCCGACGAAACCGCGCATCGACACCCCCGACGGGATCGACGGGGCAGGCCTTCGCCGCGCGCTGATGATGCTCGACAGCGCGCTTGTGGCTGACATCGCGACCCGCCGCTGGGACGACACCCTGCTTTGAGTCAGGTTTCGCCCTGAAGAAACGTGGTGCCAGGGCCTATACGGCGCCCGAGGCACGTTTTCTCAGGGTGAATCGTGGCCGCCAGCGCCACTCTGCCTGAGCAGGGTGTGCCGCAGGGCGGGTTCCAGCGTGGGGTGCGTGAACTCGAAGCCCGATGCGAGGAGCTTGTCCGCGCTCACCCGCTGGTCGGTGTCGATCAGCTGGTCGTACCCCTCGTCGCCGACGATGAGCTTCGGCCCGAACGACGGGGTGGGCAGCAGCGACGGCCGCTGCAAGACCTTGCCCAGCGTCTCGGCGAACTTCGCGTTGGTGACGGGGTTTGGCGCCACCGCGTTGATCGGGCCCGACAGATCGGGCGTGAACAGCGCATGCACGTAGGCCCGCACCAGATCGTCGATGCCGATCCAGCTCTGGTACTGCTGCGCCTTCCCCAGCCGACCGCCAGCCCCGACGAGGTAGAGCGGCACCTGCCGCTGGAGTGCGCCGCCGGCGTAGCTGAGCGCGATCCCGGTGCGGACGAACACGGTCCGCACCCCCGCGTCCACAGCGGGCGCCGCAGCGGCTTCCCACGCGTCGACGACGTCGGCGAGGAATCCCGAGCCGCGGCGCGACTCCTCGGTCAGCAGCTCGGCTGGGCGGCGGGCGCCGTAGAACCCGATGCCGGACGCCTGGATGAGCGCCGCGGACGATCCCCTGTCGCGGAGGGCGTTGGCCAGGGTGGATGTGCTGTCGACCCGCGACTGCAGGATCAGCTTCTTGTTGCGGTCGGTGAACCGCCCACCGATGGTGTGGCCGGCGAGGTTGACCACGGCGTCGGCCCCCGCGATAACGTCGGTCGGCACCTCACCGGATGCGGGATCCCAGCGCACCTCGTCGGGCGCTTCTGGGGTGCCGCGGACGAGGCGAGTGACGTCGTGGCCCGCCATCTTGAGCAGCGCCACGAGCTGCGTCCCGATGAGGCCCGACGATCCGGCGACGACGATGCGCGACGGCCTGGCGGCCAGCCGTTCGACGAGCGCGAGGTCGGCCTCGGCCTGGTCAGCGAGGAAGGTTAGCTGGGCCTGGAACGCGTCACCGGTGGACGCGGGGTAGTCGCCGGAGACGCGCTGCTCCACGCGAGTGCCGCCGTCGCCGGAGTCGGTGAACCTCGTCTCCTCAGTCCACCGCGATCGCCCGTGTTCGAGGGCGACGACGATCCTCTCGCCCGGCTCGACGACGTCGAGTCGCGCGGTCACCGGGCGCAGCTTGAGCAGCGACGCTCCGGGGATGGCCGACATGAGCGGGTGCGACGGCTGGAGCGTGACGGTGTCGCCCACCTGCCGCGCGTCCCGGTCGCCGCCGATGACCTCGCCCCACCCGGGCGGGCTCAGCCGTTCGTGTGATCCGGGCCGCAGCCACCAGTCGAAGACACGCTCGCGGGGGAAGGGAATGTCGGACGCGCGTTCGATCGGCTGGTTCATGAACCAAGAGTAGGGCGCTGGTCGGCCCCCTGAGCAGCTCGCGAGGAACGAGTGAGCGTCCGTCGAAGGGTAACGACCCCGTTCCCTACCGCCGCCCCTGATCCCAGAGGGCGGCGACCACGCTCACGGCCGTGACCCTTCGACAAGCTCAGGGACCAACGGACGACAAGCTCAGGGACCTGGAGTAGCCGCAGGACCGTTCAGAGCGCCGCCTGGGTCAGGAGGGCGTCCACGTCGCGGATCAGGACGCCCCGTCGGCCGCGGAGCTCGATCGATCCGGCGTCGACGAACTCCCGCAGCCGGCGGCTGAGCGTCTCGGGGCTCGTGCCGAGGTACGATGCGACGTCCTTCTTCGCCATCGGCAGTTCCACCAGCACCCCCTCGTCGCTCTGGCGGGAGGGGAGATCGAGGAGGTAGGCGGCCAGCCGCGTGCCGACCTCAGCGCCCCCCATGGACGCGAGCATCCGCTCGGCGTTGGCCAGCCGCTCGGACTGGATCTGCAGCATCCGCAGCGCGATCCCCGGGTAGCGCGCCACGAGCCGTGCGAGGTCGTCGTGGTCGAACGTGCAGAGCTGCGCATCAGTGTCGGCGTAGGCGTAGTGGGTGGGGCGACGGCCGAGCACGAACGCGTCCTCGCCCACCACGTCGCCCTCCCCCAGCACCCGGACCACGTGTTCGCGACCGTTCGGCAGCAGATGGACGACGCGCACCCGCCCGGAGTGCACAACGAGGAGTCGACGTCGGCTGCTGCCCGCCGTCATCACCTGCTCGTTGGGCGACGCCATCACCGGGCGCGCGAAGTCGGCCACCTCCCGCTGCTCCTCGGGGGTGAGTCCCCGGAAGATCGGCACCTTCGCCACGCATGTGTCTTCGCTCATGGGTCCACCTTGCCCGACTGTGGAAATCGCGGCTTGATCTGCGTCAAGGAGTAATCCGACGTCCCCGCCTACCTTCGAATCATCCGCACCCCGCGGACCAACGAGAAGGAGGAGCCATGCTCACCACCACCACCCACACCACGCTCCGGGCCGAGGGCTTCAGCTGCCCGTCCTGCGTCGCGAAGATCGAGAAGGGCCTCGGCCAGCTTCCGGGGGTCAGCGCGGCCACGGTCCACTTCGCGTCGGCCCGCATCGAGGTCGATCACGACCCGGCCGTCACCTCCGTCGACGACCTCGTCGCCGCCGTCGGCAAGCTCGGCTACGTCGCCCGCCCGTCGGCTTTCTGAGTCGGGGAGAGCAATGAATGCACGCACACGCCGTTGGGCGATCCCCGCCGTCGCCGGCACGCTGATCGTCTCCGCCCTCGTCGCAGGGCGTCTCAACACCACCGTCGGCGACCTGCTGATGCTCACCGCGGCCGTCGTCGCCGGCACCCCCGTGGTGATCAAGGCCTACCGAGCCCTTGCCGTCAGGGTGGTCGGGATCGACCTGCTGGTCGCCGTCGCCGCGATCGGCGCCGTCGCCATCCGCAACTTCTGGGAGGCCGCGGCCGTCACGTTCCTGTTCGCGCTCGGCCACTCGCTGGAGAGCGCGACGCTGGCGAAGACCCGGTCCGCCCTGGCTGAACTGGTCGCGCTCGCCCCGACCACGGCGACGGTCATCCGCGACGGCGCCCAGGTCGAGGTGCCCGCCCACGCCGTCGGCGTCGGCGAAACCGTCATCGTCAAGCACGGCGGCCGGGTGCCGGTCGACGGCACCGTGACGGCCGGGCAGGCCGCCGTCGACGAGGCCGCCATCACCGGGGAGTCGATCCCAGCCGAGAAGAGCCCCGACGACGACGTGTACGCCGGCACCATCGTCGCCGACGGCTTCCTCACGCTCACCGCGACGGGAGTCGGCGCCGACACGACGCTGGCCCGCATCATCCACCGCGTCGAGGAGGCCCAGGACGCGAAGGCCCGCACCCAGCAGTTCATGGAGCGCTTCTCGAAGTGGTACACCCCCGGGATCATCGTGTTGTCGCTGGTCGTTGGCCTGGCGACGATGAATCTGGAGCTCGCGCTCACCCTGCTCGTCATCGGCTGCCCCGGCGCGCTGGTCATCTCGGTGCCCGTTGCGCTCGTGGCCGGCATCGGCCGCGCCGCTCGCGACGGCGTCCTCATCAAGGGCGGCGAGTTCCTGGAGACCGCCGCGAGGATCGACGTGGTCGCGCTCGACAAGACCGGCACCATCACGCGCGGCGAGCCGGAGCTGATCTCGATCCTCGCGCGCGACGGGTTCTCCGACGACGAGGTGCTGTCCTGGGCAGCCCGCGCCGAGGCCGGCTCCGGGCATCCGCTCGCCGTCCCCGTCGTCGCTGCCGCCAGGGACCGCGGCCTCGCCGTCCCCGCGGTGCCGGACGACGTCCGCACGGTCCCCGGCCACGGGGTCGTCGCCACCGTCGACAGCAGGGAGGTGGCGGTCGGCAACCTCGCGCTGGTGGGTCATGAACCCTGGGCGGACCAGGCCGCTGATGAGCTTTCCGCCGCGGGGCTGACCCCGCTCCTGCTGGCGCTCGACGGCACGGTCGTCGGCGCGCTGGGAGTGGCCGACACCATCCGCGACGGCGCCCGGGAGCTGGTCGAGGAACTGCGCGCCATCGGCGTCAAACGGGTCCTCATGCTGACCGGCGACAACCAGCAGGTGGCCGATGCCATCGCCCGTCAGGTGGGCATTGACGAGGTGCGCGCCTCTCTGCTGCCCGACGACAAGCTGGCCGTCATCACCGATCTGCAGAGCCAGGGCCACTCGGTGGCCATGGTGGGTGACGGCGTCAACGACGCCCCGGCGCTGGCCGTCGCCGACGTCGGGATCGCGATGGGCGCGGCAGGGTCTCCGGTGGCGGTGGAGACCGCCGACATCGCGCTGATGGCAAGCCGGCTCGACCGGATCCCGCACGCGCTCGGCCTCGCCAAGAGGACCGTCGGCGTCATGCGCTCGAACATCGTGATCGCTCTGGCGACGGTGGGTGCGCTCCTGGCTGGCGTGCTGTTCGGAGGCGTGACCATGGCGATCGGCATGCTCGTCCATGAGGCGTCGGTGCTGGTCGTGATCGTCAACGCGATGCGGCTGCTGCGGCCGACACCCTCTCCACCGAGCCGTGTACTCGCCTCAGACCCTCTGGAATTGCGCTCGACGCAGGGTCTCAGCGTGGCTACACGCTCAGAGGTGTCGTCGAGCGCAACGTGAGAGGGTTGGGGGTCGATGGTCAGCCCGCGTCGCTATCCAACAGGCGGCGGACGTCGCCGACCGTCGTCCCCTCCCCGTCGGCCCACCGCGGCTCGTCGTCCGAGAGGAGGGCAAGCATCCCCGTCAGCTCGTCGGTGGCCAGCTGGTGGAGGCGGAGCAGCTCCCCGCGCGCGGTGGGCCGGGCGGGGAGCGCCGCCTCGACGGCGATCGCGCCGTCGTCGCTGGTCACGCCGTTGGCGAGGATCCCGGCCCAGAAAAGCCGGGTGCGGGTGAGGTCCCACAGGTCGTCGTCGGTCACCCCACGAGCCTACTGGCCTGGCGTCAGCGGCCGTACCCCTCGATCGTCTCGATGATCGCCGGGCGGAGCTCCGCGGGGGCGATCACCCGGTCCACCGAACCCACGGCGACGGCGCGATGGATGTTGTGCACGCCGTCGAACTCCGCCGCCACCTCGGAGATCTTCTCCGCCCGCACGGCGGCCGTCGCGTCGGCCAGCGCGATCTGCAGCTCAGCCTTCCGCTCCGGCGGCGCCGCGCGCAGCTCCGCCTCCAACTCGGCCACGCGGGTGTCGGCCGCCGTGCGCTTCGCCACGTCGCCGGCGAACACCACAGCCGCGGCGGGGGCGCCGCCGATGACGGAGGCGAATGACCCCTCGATCGCCAGCACCGTCATGTTCTCGTTCAGTGTCTTGGAGAACACGACGAAGGCGCCGCCGTGGTAGCGGGAGATCACGACGAAGACGATCGGGCCGTCGAAGTTGACGATGGCACGCCCGATCTCGGCGCCGTACTCGAGCTGCAGGTTGCGCATCGACTCCGGGGAGCCGTCGAAGCCCGACAGGTTGGCGAGCACGACGAGGGGGCGGTTGCCCGAGGCCGCGTTGATGGCGCGGGCCGCCTTCTTCGACGAGCGGGGGAACAGCGTGCCGGCGGTGAAGGTGTCGGGGCCGTCGGTGGGCGGGAAGCCCGCTCGGACCACCGGCTTCGACTCGATGCCGAGCACGCTGACCGAGTGGCCGCCGATCCGGGCGTCGACGACGACGGCGGTCTCCGCGTCCGCCATGCCGGCCCAGCGCTCGACCCGCGGGTGGTCCTGGTCGCAGACCGCCGCGATGACGGTGCGGATGTCGAACGCCTTCTTCCGGTCGGGGTTGTGCTCCACGGAGAAGATCTGCCCGACCGTCGCGAAGTCGCTGCCCGCCGCCACGTGCGGGAAGTCCGACACGTCGCGATCCGACGGGTCGGTCGTCTCCGCGCGACGCGGACCGTCCTCGCCCGCGGCGACGTAGGTGCGGTCGTAGTGGCCGAGCAGGATGCCCATCGCAGCGCCGAGGTTCGGCGCCCAGTACTGCGCCTGCCCGTTCGGGCCCATGACGCGGTCATAGCCGCCGATGCCGTAGTTGTCCTCCGCGGACACGCCGCCGGAGAAGTCGAGGGACTGCTTGCCGGTCAGCACCATCGCCGAATCCGGCGTCATGACGAGGATGCCCTTGGTGTGCATCAGCATGGTGGCCTCGGCGTTCCAGTACGGCTGCGCGCCGACGTTGATGCCCGCCACCACGACGTTGATCTCGCCGCCGGCCTGCGTGAACTCGACGATCCGCCGCAGCGCGGCACCCACCCAGTCCATGTTCTCCGTGCCCGAGTCCATCGAGATGCGCGCACCCGAGCTCAGCGTGAACCATTCGACCGGCACGCCCATCTCCTCGGCCAGGTCGATGGCCGCGATGATGCGGGAGCACTCCGGCTCGGCCACCGCGCCGAGTCCCTTGGTCGGGTCGCCGGACAGCACAATCCTCGTGACGCCCTCAGGGTGCAGCGCCGTCGGCGTGGTCACGCGGGCGCAGATGATGCCCGCCTTGTTGCGGCCCGGCTCGCGGTCCACCTCGACGAGGCGACCGGATTCGTCGAGGTCCAGCTCCGTGAGGGAGCCGCCGTCCCCGGCGAGGGCCTCGGACAGCTCGTAGGGGTAGACCAGCCCGCGACGACGGGCGCGGAGCACCTTGCCGGCGTAGTCGTCGAGCGGCTTGAGCGGCTCCGACGGCGGCGCGCTGACCGTGGTGGTGACCCCGGCGCCCGGAAGGGCGTGGAACTTCACCGCCAGCGCGACGACGTCGTCGCCGCGACGGAAGCGACCCTGGCAGAGCACCTCCTCAATCCCAGCGCCGTCGGAGAGCGGCGTGATGCGGCTCTGCAGCGGCTGGATGTCGGCGATGTCGAGGTCGATCTCGGGCCAGACGTGCACCCAGACGTGGTTCATGTCGAGCTTCGAGCCGGCCGACCCACGCGCCGACCGCGTGCGGCGGATGGCCTCGAGGCAGTTGGCGACGGCCCGCTCGGCGTGCGGCAGGCCGACCAACTCGCCCGCCTCGTCGCGCACGACGGCGAGCTGCCGGACCTGCGCCATGGCGACCAGGCGTCGGTCGTCGGGGTTGGACTTCGCCACGCATTCAAGCAGCAGGACGTCCTCGGGGGCAGGGAGGCGGGTGGTGTCGAAGTCCCGCAGGCGCCACAGGTCGAGCCGTCGCCCGGCCATGGGCGGCAGGCCCGCGATCGTCGCGTCCTCCCACGGCTGGCCGTCGGTGAACCGGAAGGTGCGGTACTCGACGTGCCCGTCCGGCTGGCACACGCCGACGGCGACGCGCTGGACGGCGGCGTCCCAGGCCCAGCCGCGCAGCAGGTCCTGCAGCGCGGTGCCCAGGTCGTCACTGGAGGGGCGGTCCGGCCACAACAGGTAGAGCTCGGCCACGGCGTCGTCGCCCGGCTCGCGGGCGTCGAACTCGCTGGCCAGGAGCCGCTCGAGCGCGCCGCCGGGGGCGGCCTCGTCGATCGTCCCGACCGTCCCGACGAACCGGCGCGGACGCTCGTTCAGCAGGTAGCGGGCGGTCACCACCGCGCGACCGTCGACGGTGCGGTGGTCGATGTCGCCCATCCCGTACTCGGAGTAGTACTTGTGCAGCAGCACCTCGAGCATCGGCTCGCGCTCGGGCGTGCCGCGGGCGAGCCGCCGGGCCAGCGACCCGACGGTCCACTCGTGAATGCCGGCCAGCCGCCTGATGCGCGCGTCGTAGTCAGGGGCGTCCGGCGAGGCGGCGAGCGCGTCCACCTCGTCGTCGACGCCGGCCAGGATCGCGGCGCGCTCGGCGTCGACCTGCGGCTGGTCGAACCAGCGGAACCTGACCGAGCGCGCCAGGTCGCCGACGGCGGGGAACCGCAGCTGCGTGGCGCGGACGAGGCGCTCGAGGTGGTCCCGCGCGGCATGGTTGCGTCCACCGTTGGGCGCGGGCTCGCCGATCCAGCGGTCGAGGATCGCCAGCACGATCCCGACATCGGAAGCCATCCGCTTCTGCGCCACGAAAATCCGCAGCACCGCCTCCTCGAGCTCGGGGGTGCGGTCGAGCGACTCGACGCCGTAGTGGCGAAGCACCCGGCCGAGGCGGTCGACGAACAGGTCGGGCAGCCCGGCCCGGGCGGTGTCGAGCGTTGTCAGGTAGCGGTGGAAGTGCTCGCGGTCGGAGTGGACCCGCAGCTCGGTCTGCGCCTCCTCCCCGAAGGGGCGGTTGCGGCTGAGCTCCGCAAGGTCGGCGAACAGCGCGATCAGCTCGATCTCGCCGCCGAGCACGTCGCCTCCGTCGGCGAGCACCTCGTCGCGGACCTTGAGGTACGCCTGCAGCGTCCTGGCGGTGGGGTCGACGTCGTAGCCGAGCAGCGTCGCCGAGAGGTCCGCCTGGAGCCGTACGGCGCGAGCCTCCGCGCTGGCGACGACGGCCGGGCGCGGCAGGTCGACGGCCGGACCTTCGGCCGCGGCCTCCTCGGTGCCGTCGCCGAGCGGTTCGAGCCGCACCAGCGGAGCCATCGTCTCCACCTGGGAGCCGGTGATGACGTGGAGTTCCTTCACCTTCGCGGCGAAGGGGGCCGGGATGACGGTCTCCATCTTCATCGATTCCAGGACGATGACGGGCGCGCCGGCCTCGACCTCGTCACCGACGGCGACCGGCGTCGCCACCACGAGCGCCGGGGCCGGCGAACGCAGCACGCCGCCCTCGTCGCGGGAGACGCGGTGGGTCACGTTGTCGACCTCGATGAGGTGGACCGGGCCGTGGGTGGCGCTCACGATGCGGTGATGCTGCTCCCCCACGGTGATCCGGCCGTGCACGTCGTCGAGGCGCTGCAGCGAGGCCTCGACGGGCTGGCCGTCGACGGTGACGCGGTAGCGCTCGGGGCCCGTGGCATAGGCGACGACGTTGTGCACCATGCCACGGAGCTTGAGGTCGACGGCGCCGCCCGGCTTCAGCTGCGTCTGCGGGCGGCCGCCGTGGGCGGTGGTGAGCAGGCGCTCCGTCTCGATCTGGAGGTTCTCCTCGTAGGCCTCGATGGCGGCGACCACGAGCGCCACGCCCGCGTGGGCGTCGGCCACAAGACCGCCGTCGGCGCGGACCCGGTCGATCCACCCGGTGTCGGCCCACTCGATGGCCGGTTGCGTCCCCTCCGCGCGCCTGGGGGTCGCCCGAGCGGTCGTCGGCCCGGTCACCTCGGGCTGATCCAACAGCTCGAGGATGAAGCTCTTGTTGGTGGCGCCGCCCTCGATGACGACGGTGGTCTCCCCCATCGCCCGCCGCAGCCGGCCGAGCGCCTCGGCCCTCGTGCGGCCGTGGGCGATGATCTTGGCGATCATCGAGTCGAAGTCGGCGGGGATCGTGTCGCCCTCGGCGACGCCGGTGTCGACGCGGATGCCGGGGCCGGCGGGTAGATCGAGCCGGGTGATGAGCCCCGGTGCCGGTGCGAAGTCTCGGTCGGGGTCTTCGGCGTTCAGGCGCGCCTCGACGGCGTGGCCGAGCTCGGTGGGGCGCTCGGCGAGCTCCTCGCCCGCGGCGACGCGGATCTGGGCTTTGACGAGGTCGAAGTCGCACGTCACCTCGGTGATCGGGTGCTCCACTTGCAGACGCGTGTTCACCTCGAGGAACGCGAAGAACTGCTCGCCCGGGTGGTAGAGGAACTCGACGGTGCCCGCGCCCTGGTAGCCGACCGCCAGCGCGAGTCGTTCGGCCGAGGCCTTGAGCTCGGCCACCTGGTCGGCGCTGAGGAGCGGGGAGGCGGACTCCTCGATGATCTTCTGGTTGCGGCGCTGGATGGTGCAGTCGCGCACGCCGAGTGCCCAGGCGTTGCCGTGGCCGTCGGCGATGACCTGCACCTCGACGTGGCGGGCTCCGGTCACGAGCTTCTCGAGGAAGACGACGCCGGAGCCGAACGCGCGCTCGGCCTCGTCGCGCGTGCGGTGGTAGGCGTCGACCAGCTCGTCGGCCGATTCGACCTTGCGGATGCCGCGGCCGCCACCGCCGGCGGTCGCCTTGAGCATGAGGGGGTAGCCGATGGAGTCGGCGGCCGCGAGGGCGTCGTCGAGGCTGTCGACGCCGCCGCGCGACCACGGCGCGACGGGGACGCCGACCTCCTCGGCGATGAGCTTGGAGCCGATCTTGTCGCCCAGCTTGCGCATGGCGTCGCCCGACGGTCCGATGAAGGTGATGCCGAGGCTCTCGACGAGGTCGGCGAAGGCGGCGTCCTCGGCGACGAAGCCCCAGCCGACCCACACGGCGTCGGCGCGCGCCTCGGTGAGGATGCGGGCGAGCAGGTCGTGGTTGAGGTAGGGGCGCTCGGAGGCGGGACCGATCGCGTACGCCTCGTCCGCCTCGCGGGCGAACATGGCCGAGCGTTCGGCGTCGGTGTAGAGCGCAATCGTGGTGATCTGGTCCTGGTCTGGATGCTCTGCGTTGAGGTCGCGCACTGCGTGGATGAGCCGCATGGCGGCCTCGCCCCGGTTGACGATGGCGATGCGCTTGAACAACATTCCTCCTGGGCAGAGCACTAGACCCGGAGAAGACCGGGTGTTGTCAGAATTCCTCATGAACCGGGGTGAACGGGCGACGGCAACGCCCAACGTCGTCGGAGAAACTTTGTGAGAGCCCGACAATCCAGGCGCCCATCTGCTCCCTGAGCAGGGCCGGCGAGCGCAGCGAGCAGCCCGTCCGTCGAAGGGTCACGACCTACCACCTACCACCGCCCCCGACCGCAAGGGCGGCGACCACAGTCCCGGCCGTAACCCTTCGACAAGCTCAGGGAACGAGGACGACAAGCTCAGGGAACGAGGACGACAAGCTCAGGGATCATGAGAGACCTCTCAGGTCCACCTCACCCTCTACCACCGGCGCCTGCCCTTTGATGGACCTATGCACACCGCCTCCCGCGCGCAGGGGAGCAGGCACACTTGGGGCATGACCGCGCCCGCGACCGCCTTCGCCCCGACGGCGACGATCCGCGCCCGGATCATGTGGACGATGGTGCTGCTGGCGGTGGCGTCGCTCATCACGTCGGGTGTCGTCGTGGCCGTGCTCCAGGACCGCAACATCCACGCCAACGTCTACGCGCAACTGAGCCGGTCGAAGGACGAGCTGCAGGTACTCGCGTCGCGCGGCGTCGACCCCGCCACCGGAGCCGCGTTCACCGGGCCGTCACAGCTCCTGCAGACGTACCTGCAGCGCACCGTGATCGGCCCCGCCGAGGGCGAGTTGGCCTTCGTCGACGGCAGGGTGGCGTGGGTGACCGAAGACGCGGCGCTGAGGCCCGAGAACGACGAGCAGCTCCTCGCCATGGTCACCCCGCTGGCGACGGGGAATCAGATCGTCATCGAACGCATGCGCACCGACCAGGCCCACTACTACGTGCTGGTGGCGCCGGTCATCTTCCCGAATGAGTCCGGCGCGCTGGTGCATGTCCACGACCTCGACGCCGCCGAGGCCGAGCTGCGGCGCACCATGACGTCCTACGCCGTCGTCGCCCTCATCACCATCGTCGTCGTGGTCCTGTTGGCCTGGTTCGCCGTCGGCAGGCTCCTGAAGCCGATCGAGCAGCTGCGCGAGGCCGCCGAATCCATCGACGAGCGGGACCTGACCTCCCGAGTCCCGGTCCACGGCCGCGACGATCTAACCGCGCTCTCGGTGACCATCAACCACATGCTCGACCGCGTGCAGCGCTCCGTCGAGAGCCAGCGTCGACTGCTCGACGACGTCGGCCACGAACTGCGCACCCCCATCACCGTCGTGCGTGGACACATGGAGCTCATCGACCCGGCCGATCCCGCCGACGTCGTCCAGACCCGCGACCTCGTCATCGACGAGGTGGACCGCATGAGCGTGCTGGTCAACGACCTGCTGATGCTCGCCAAGGCCGGCGAGAGCGACTTCGTCACTCCCCAGTGGTTCGACCTGGCGACGCTCACCGACCAGACCTTCGAGAAGGCCAGGACGCTCGGCAACCGACGCTGGAGGCTGGAGCGGGTGGCGTCCGCCGAAGCCTGGTTCGATCCCGGCCGGATCACACAGGCCTGGCTGCAGCTCGCGGCCAACGCCGTCAAGTACTCGGACGAGGGCACCGCGATCACGCTCGGCTCCGCGCTGCACCGGGGCGAGGTGTTCCTGTGGGTCAAGGACGAAGGCATCGGCATCGCGCCCGACCAGCTGGAGACGGTCCGCGAGCGGTTCGGCCGAACGCGAGAGGGCGCGTCGCACGCCCAGGGCGCAGGTCTGGGGCTCAGTATCGTCGAGAGCATCGTCCGGTCCCACGGCGGGCGGCTGGACATCGAGTCACGCGAGGGTGAGGGGTCCACCTTCATCATCGTCTTTCCCCTCGGTCCGAAGGAGGACGTGTGAGCACCATCTTGATCATCGAGGACGAGCCGAGGATCTCGGGCTTCATCGCGAAGGGCCTGAAGGCGGCCGGGTTCACGTCCCACCAGACGGCCTCCGGCGCCGAGGGGGTGGCGCTGGCCGTCCATGGGAACTTCGACCTGGTCATCCTCGACGTCGGGCTGCCGGACATCGACGGCTTCGAGGTCCTGGAGCGGATCCGGGGGCAGGGGGTGAGCGTCCCGGTCATCATGTTGACCGCGCGTTCGTCGGTCGCCGACCGCGTGGCCGGCCTTGAGGGTGGGGCCGACGACTACGTCCCGAAACCGTTCTCGTTCGAGGAGCTGCTGGCCCGCATCCGGCTGCGTCTGCGCGCGGACTCCTCCGCCGGGAGCGCGTCGGCCACCCAGTTGAGCCATAACGGGCTTGTTCTGGACTTCCGCACAAGGAAGGCGCAGGTCGACGGCGAGTGGGTCGACCTGTCGGCCCGCGAGTTCACGCTCGCCGAGACCTTCCTGCGCAACCCGGGCCAGGTGCTGAGCCGTGAACAGTTGCTGAGCAACGTCTGGGGCTACGACTTCGACCCCGGCTCCAACGTCGTCGACGTCTACGTCCGCTACCTGCGCGGAAAGCTCGGGAAGGACCGCTTCGAGACGGTCCGCGGGATGGGCTACCGCCTCATCTGACCACCACGAGCGGCCGCCACGTCGCCCTGAGTAGCGAGCGAGGAACGAGCGAGCGAAGGTCTTATGGTCTGTCAAGTGGTGTGGGGGAGGTTGTTGAGGTCTGTTTGGAGGGCGGTCCAGAGGTCTCGGGTGACGTGTCGTTTGAGTGCTCGGATGGCTTCGGAGCGGGTCTTTCCTTCGGATACTCGGCGTTGGATGTAGGTCTTGGATCGCGGGTCGGTTCCGAGGCGTCCGATGACGACGCGGTGGATGACGCTGTTGGCTTGCCGGTCGCCCGAGCGCGACAATCTCCACCGGCTGGACTTTCCCGATTGAACGGGCAGTGGTGCCACGCCGACAAGTTTGGCGAACGCGTCACCGGAGGTGATCCGGCCGGGGTGACCGGCGGTGATCAACAACTGGGCAGTGGTCACTGGCCCGACATGATGCTGGGCCAGCAGGGTCGGCGCGATCGGGGTGAGGATCCTGAGCAGTTGCGCATCGATCTCGACGATGGCCCGATCATGGTCGAGGCAGGCACGGGCGAGGTCCCTGAGGGCGAGTTTGTAACTGTTGACAGGGTCGTGGAGACGAGTCAGGTCGGGACGCCACGCGGCGATCCGGGCCCGTTTCTGGGCCGAGTTCAACCCCCGCACCTGGTCAGCGAGGTCGTCGGGACAGGTCACCAGCATCCCGCCTACACGGCCCCAGGCCCGCTGCCTGGAGCTCCGGTGATGGGCCCGCAGCACCATCAACGGTCGTAGCGCGGCGATCGCGGGATGATAGTGCTTGGCTAGGCCCTTCTGGGTGCCGGCCGCCGCCGCGGTCGCCGCCCGGTACGCGTCGAGCTCATCGGTCTTCCCGTGCCGGGCCCGGTCACCTCGTTCGGTGTGGTTGATCTCGATCACCTCGATCCCGGCAGCATGCAACACGGCGGTCAACCCGGCACCATAGGTGCCGGTCTGTTCCACCCCGGCCCGCGAGACCCTGCCATGACCCACAGCCCAGTCCAGCAACTCAAGATAGCCGGCCGGGGTGGCCGGGAACTGCTGGTCAGCCACCGGAGCACCGGTCGCCGCATCCACCAACGCCGCGCGATGGATGTCCAGATGGGTATCGATACCCACCACCACCGATCCTGATGGGGGGTTGCGGTGACCGCGCGTGTGTGATGTCTTGTACATGTTGCCTCCCTCAAGGCTTGTCACTATCAGCCGGGAGGGATGGCTCAGCAGGCCGGGGACCGGAGCACTACAGAGATGAGCCCCACACACGCGGGGCACGGTCTTATCAAGCTACCGCCCCGGCCTGACCCATCCCCCAACCCGCACGCGGGGTCAGACACCGGCCCGGATCTCCCAGGGATCAACGAGGCAGGGCACATCGCAGCAACGCCCTCCAGGGCAGTATCGAAGACAGCCACCACCACAAGACCACCGGAAAGCCCGGCACCCTCATCCTTGCTGATCCCCGGGAAACCCGGTACCCCCAATCCTCTCTGTATCGAAGGGCTACCCACGCATCCCGCTGACTAGGGACAGCGGCCCAGTCACGAGCCCTTCGATACACGGCCCCTCGTCCCTCGGGGCCGCTACTCAGGGGAACGTACAAACACACCCCTCGTCCCTCGGGGCCGCTACTCAGGGGGACGTACAAACACACCCCGCGTCCCTCGGGGCCGCCACTCAGGGAAACGGCCTAGTCATCGTCATCATCGTCATCATCGTCATCGTCGTCATCGTCGTCATCGTCGTCATCGTCATCGTCGTCGACGTACACAGGCTTCGGCTTGGGCTTGGGGACGGGCTTCGGCGCGACCGTCTGCTTGGGCGGGGCGGGGGACGCGGCTGGCGGAGGGGCGACGACGGCGGGCGACTGCGTAACCTCCGCCGACGGCGTCGGAGACACAGAAGGTGTCGGCGAGGCCGACGGAGACGGCGTCGTGGGTGCGGGCGACGGCGAGACGGACGGCGCAGGCGGCACCACGGTCACGACAATCGCCGGCTCGCTCGCCGGGGCTAGGGGCGGTGCGGCGATGGCGGCGGCAAACCAGCCCGCGAGCACGGCGCCGACGATCACCAGCGCGATACCTCCCGCGCGAGGGATCTTCTCTCCCATCCGGCCTCCTCCGTCACAGCCCAGTACAGGCCACCCGCATGTGAAGGTAACGAACAGAAGATGAGAGCTTTCTCATCTGGAAGACTCAGAGGCCGGGGCGCTTCGGGATGCTCGACACCAGCGGCTTGTTGACTTCGGCGAAGAAGTCGTTGCCCTTGTCGTCGACGATGATGAAGGCCGGGAAGTCCTCCACGTCGATCTTCCAGATGGCCTCCATCCCGAGCTCCGGGTACTCCACCACCTCGACCTTCTTGATGCAGTCCTGCGCCAGACGGGCGGCTGGGCCGCCGATCGAGCCGAGGTAGAACCCGCCGTGGCGGCTGCAGGCGTCGGTGACCGCCTGCGACCGGTTGCCCTTGGCGAGCATCACCATCGAGCCGCGGGAGGCCTGGAACTGGTCCACGTAGGAATCCATCCGCCCGGCCGTCGTAGGCCCGAACGACCCCGACGCCATCCCCTCGGGCGTCTTCGCGGGTCCGGCGTAGTAGACCGGGTGGTCCTTCAGATACTGCGGCATCTCCTCGCCGGCGTCGAGGCGCTCCTTGATCTTGGCGTGGGCGATGTCCCTGGCGACGATGAGCGAGCCGGTCAGCGACACCCGCGTCTTTACCGGGTGTCGGCTGAGCTCGCCCAGGATCGATTCCATCGGCTGGTTGAGGTCGATGCGCACGACGGCGCCCTTGCCGGTGCCGGCGACGCCGTCGGTCTCGGCGTCGAGGTCGTCGTCGACGTGGTCGGGCATGAAGCGGGCGGGGTCGGTCTCGAGCTGCTCGATGAAGACGCCCTCGGGGGTGATCTTGCCGAGGCACTGGCGGTCGGCGGAGCAGGACACGGCGATGGCGATGGGCAGCGATGCGCCGTGGCGGGGCAGGCGGATCACGCGGACGTCGTGGCAGAAGTACTTGCCTCCGAACTGCGCGCCGATGCCGAGCTTGCGGGTGAGCTCCAGCACGTCCTGCTCGAGCTCGACGTCGCGGAACCCATGCGCGGCGAGCGAGCCGCTCGTCGGGAGGGTGTCGAGGTAGCGGGCCGAGGCGTACTTGGCCGTCTTGAGTGCGAACTCGGCCGACGTGCCGCCGACGACGATGGCCAGGTGGTACGGCGGGCAGGCGGCGGTGCCGAGACCGCGGAGCTTCTCCTCCAGGAACGTCATCATCGACGACGGGTTCAGGACCGCCTTGGTCTCCTGGTAGAGGTAGCTCTTGTTCGCCGAGCCGCCGCCCTTCGCCATGAACAGGAACTTGTAGCTGTTCTCGTGCCCGGGCGCGGTGTCGGCGTAGAGCTCGATCTGGGCCGGGAGGTTGGAGCCGGTGTTCTGCTCGTCCCACATCGTGATGGGGGCGTTCTGCGAGTAGCGCAGGTTGAGCGTGGTGTAGGCGTTGAAGACGCCGAGCGAGAGCGGCTTCTCGTCCACCCCGTCGGTCAGGACGTGCTGGCCGCGCTTGCCCATGACGATCGCGGTGCCCGTGTCCTGGCACATCGGCAGCACCCCGCCGGCGGCGATGTTGGCGTTCTTCAGCAGGTCGAGCGCCACGAACTTGTCGTTGGGCGAGGCCTCCGGGTCCTCCATGATGGTGCGCAACTGCTGCAGGTGGCCGGGGCGCAGGTAGTGCGCGATGTCGTGCATGGCGGTCTCGGCCAGCAGCGTCAGCGCCTCAGGGGCCACCTTGAGGAATCGCCGCCCGTCGGGACCCTCCACCGTCTCCACGCCGTCGGTGGTGAGCAGCCGGTACGGGGTCTGGTCGGCGCCGAGGGGGAGCATGTCGGCGTAACGGAATTCGGGCACTGCGGTTCTCCTGATTGACGGGCAAACGCCAGTCTTCCAGAGGCGATGTCGGCCCCCGAGCGGGGGTGGGGCTTAGCCGTCGCGGTCTAGCGGACGGCCGCCTTGGGCGGGTCGGCCACCCAGATCTCGGTGTCGAGAACGCCCGGCAGGTGATCGTTGCCGACGGCGACGAAGCGGCCTTCGGGGTTGGCCTCGTAGTCGCGCAGCGCGGCGAACGCCCACTTGCCGAGCAGGATGATCGCGACGAGGTTGATGATCGCCATGAAGAACATCGACGTGTCGGCCAGCACCCAGACCGAGGAGAGCTTGGCGATGCCGCCGACGAAGGTGGCGATGACGACGACGATCTTCAGCGTCAGGTCCGACCCGGGGCGGTCCTTGGTCAGGTAGTCGAGGTTGACCTCGGCGTAGGCGTAGTTGCCGATGAGCGTGGAGAAGGCGAACACCGAGATGAGCACCACCATGACCGGCGCCATCCAGTCGCCGAGCGCCGCCGCCACTCCGGACTGCGTCAGGGTCGCCCCCTCGAGGTCCTGGCCGGGGGTGTAGACCCCGGAGGACAGCACGATGAAGGCGGTGGCGGAGCAGACGATCATGGTGTCGACGAAGACGCCGAAGGACTGGATGAGGCCCTGGCGCGCGGGGTGGATCGTCGTCGCCGTCGACGCGGCGTTGGGCGCCGATCCCATGCCGGCCTCGTTGGAGTAGAGGCCGCGCTTGACGCCGTTCATGATGGCCGCAGTGATGCCGCCAGCCGTGCCGGCGAACGCCTCGTTGAGGCCGAACGCGGACTGGATGATCTCGCTGAACACGAAGCCGATCTGGTCGAGGTTGAGCGCGATGACCACGAGCGCGATGAGCACGTAGATGAGCGCCATGGCCGGCGCCAGCACCTCGGAGACCTTCGCCACGGAGCGGATGCCGCCGATGATCGCGGCCCCTGTCAGCGCCGCGATGATGAGGGCGGTGATCCAGGTGTCGACCCCGAAGGTGCTCTGGACGGTGGTGGCGATCGTGTTGGCCTGCACCATCTGGAAGGCGATCCCGTAGGTGAACAGCAGCACGACGGCGAAGACCGCGCCCCACTTCCAGGACTTCAGCCCGCGCCAGATGTAGAAGGCGGGACCGCCGCGGAAGGTGCCGTCGCCCCACGGCATCTTGAAGATCTGGGCCAGCGTCGCCTCGATGAACGCGGTGGCCATGCCGAGCAGCGCGACGACCCACATCCAGAACACCGCACCCGGCCCGCCCAGCGTGATGGCGATGGCGACGCCGGCGATGTTTCCGGTGCCGACCCGTGAGGCGAGCCCGATGGCGAAGGCTTGGAAGGACGAGATCCCGCCGTCCTTGTCGGCCGAGTGTCGCGACCCTCCGAGCACCGAGAACATGCGTCCGATGAGGCGGAACTGCATGCCCCGCGTCGCGACGGTGAACCACACGCCCGCCCCGAGGAGGACGGGGATGAGGATCCAGGAGTAGATCTGTCCGTTGAAGCCGTCGAGCCAGTTCGTGATCGTCTCCATGACAGCACTCCTTCCGTAGCTGGGGCCGACGCCGTCGCCGACGATCGTGAGTCTGCCACGCGGCTTACCCTCCGCGCGGGATTTCCGGCTGGCGGATGCCTGGGGCGGTGGCAGGACGGCGAGTTGAGCAAATGAGATGGGTCAACGCCATGACACGCCGGTGTAACAGCGTTTGGATTCGTCGACCCATCTCACTTGCTCAAGTTATCCACAGCCCTACGACTCAGCGTGGCCCTTGCCGAGCGGGTCGGGTCCGGGGATCGGGTCGGCGGCCTCGCCGGGCGCGAAGGCGGCGATGTCCTTGTTGACGTCGCCCGCCTCGTACGTGGCGTTTAGCCGGCGGTAGGTCTTGGTGAAGAACACCAGCGACGTCAGGATCAGGCCCCCGACGCTGACGAGCACGAAGACCAGCGCGATCCCGCGGGCATCCCCGGTGCCCAGCAGCCACTCCCACTGACGCTGCCCCCGCGGCGACTCAGCGTGCGGGATCAGCCAGAACTGCGCGACGGGTCCGATGATGAACGCACTGATGGGCGCCGCCGACACCTCGACGGCTTGGGCGAAGCCGAAGACGCGGCCCTGCTTCGCCAGCGGCACCACCTGCTGCAGGAGGGTCTGCTCGGCGCCCTCGATGAACGGGATGAGCACCATGTAGAGGAACATGCCGACCACCAGCAGGACCACGGAGTCGCGGATCGTGAATCCGCCCGCCACGATCCACATGCCCAGACACGAGAACAGGAGGCTGCGCAGCGGCAGCCGTCCCAGCCCCCGCTGGGCGATGATGGCGCCGCCGACGATGAACCCGATGCCGGAGAGCCCGAACAGGATGCCCCACACCTCGACGGACACCAGTTCGAGTCCGTACGGATCGAGCAGGCCCATGAAGACGCCGCCGAGGAAGTTGTTGAACGTGGTGAACAGGATGAGCCCGATCAGGCCCGGCACGGCGACGACGGCGGCCCAGGCGCCCTTGAAGTCCACGGCCTTGGGCGCTCCCTCGACGTGGACGATCTCGGGCTCGGGGATCCGGATGGTCAACAGGTGGACCAGGGAGAGCAGCACCACCGCGAGCGAGATCAGCAGCGTCCACAGCAGCCCCAGCTGGCCGATCGCGAGGCCCGACAGTACCCCCGTGACCATCATCATCATGCCGTTGACGGTGCCGACCAGGCCGTTGGCGTTCGCGCGGCGCTCGGAGTCCACCAGGATCGTGACGCAGGTCGACAGGGCGATGGAGCGGATGTTGGCCAGCAACCCGCCCATGAGGATCAGCCCGCAGAAGAGCCAGAACCAGGGCTGCCCCAGGTCGGTCAACCGGTCAGGCGGAGTCAGCAGGAACACGGCGGCCGCGAGCGAGAAGACGATCGACGTCGCGACCGCCGAGAACACCATCACGCGGTGCTTGTGGTGTCGGTCGATGAGCGTGCCGAACGGCACCCCGAGGACGGCCATGCCGAGCATGTAGGCCCCGCCGAGGAACGACGTCGCCAGCACCGACCGCGTCTCAAGGTAGGCCCAGAACGTGATGCCGAACCAGATAAAGGTGGTGCCGAGCATCGCCGCGGCGGTGTTGCCGAGGACGTGGTTGAACGTCTGTGCCCGAGTCAGGCTCCGAATGCCCACGGGGCAACGTACCACGCGGTTGGGGCCTCAGCCTAGAGCTCCGCCGTGCCCCGATCCGGCCCTGACAGCGTGCCTTGCCCGGCCGCCGACTACCCTTACCTCATGGCAGACGAGCACCTCACTGAGCGCCAGCGGGCGGCGAAGATCCGCCATGAACTCAGCCAGGGCAACGCCCGGGCGGAAGCGGCGCGGGCGAAGGTGCTGATCGACGAGTTCATCGCGGCCGCCAACGAGAAGGGCCTCGCCCCCCGCCCCCTCAAGGCGACGACGCTGGACGGCCATGTGGTGAAGACCGACAAGGTCGGCTGGTACCTCCGCACGAACCACTCGGTGGCCATCGACACCGACGGCAACTACTACTCCCTCGTGGTGCCGGGAGGCCTCAAGGAGCGCCTCCGCGGCGTGAAGCTCACCCCGACGCTGGCGCCGCTGGTCATCGGCCGCGGCGGCCGCGACGGGGAGACCGGCGACCTCAAGGAATTCCTCGACTGGACGCTCAACGGCACCATCCCCCAGGACTGACCCCTGAGCCCACGAACTGATCCCTGAGCTTGTCGAAGGGTAACGGCCCCAACCGTGGTCACCGCCCCCAATACATCCCCCTGAGTCCAAGAACCGCGGTCACCGCCCCCAAGACTGACCCCTGAGCCCAAGAACTGATCCCTGAACTTGTCGAAGGGTTACGGCCCCAACCGCGGTCGCATTTGGGCTATCGGAAAGGGAACAGATAGCCTAGTGTGGATCGGGGTTGGGGGACTCAAAGCATGACGGTTAACACTGGTGATCTCGGCGCCGCCATCGGCAGGCTGCCAGTCGCTTTTAGGCGGATGGCTCTCATCATCTGGGACGCCTTGGCCTGGATTTTCGGGATTTTCGCCTTCGCGCTCACCCGCTACGACCTAACGCTGACCACCGCGCAGTGGCAGATGACCTTCGTCTACACGACGCTCGCCGTCTTCGGGCAGATCATCGCGGGGTTCCTGACGCAGCACTACCTCGGCAGAAGCCGCATCGGCAGCTTCAGTGAGGCGTCGTGGACGGCGTTCATCGTCGCGGTCATCGCCGCCCCGCTCCTGCTTCTCTTCACCGCCGTCGACACCGAGATCCCCCGGGGCGTCACGCTCGCGGCACCGCCCATGGCGCTCCTCATCATGGGTGGCGCCCGGTGGCTGTTCCGCAGCCTCGTCGACGCGCGCTCCAAGAGGGACTACGACGGCGCGGTGCCGGCCCTCATCTACGGCGCCGGCAATGCGGGCCTCCAAGTGGTCCAGCTCATGCACATGTCTGAGGAGCCGCCCTACCGCATCGTCGGCCTCATCGACGACGACAGGAGCAAGAAGCATCTCCGCCTCCGGGGAATCCGGGTGATGGGCCGAGGCAAGGATCTCGCCAAGGTGGCGCAGAACACCGAGGCCCAGGTGGTCATCCTGGCCGTGACCTCCGCCAGCCCCAGGCTGATCCAGGAGATCGACAAGACCTGCCGCGACAACGGTCTCGAGCTCCTCATCGTCCCGCCGGTGCGAGAGATGGTGGGCGGCCAGGTGACGATCGGTTCAATCCGCCAGCTCAACGTCGCCGACCTCCTGGGCCGACGTCCCATCTCCACCGATCTGCACTCCATCGCGGGATACATCACGGGCAAGCGGGTCCTCGTCACCGGCGCGGGCGGCTCGATCGGTGCCGAGCTCGCCAACCAGGTGTACATGCTCGGCCCCAAGCAACTCCTGCTGTTGGACCGCGACGAGTCCGCCCTGCACGGCGTCCAACTCGACATCTACGGTCACGGCCTCCTCAACAGCGAGGAGACCATCCTGTGCGACATCCGCGACGAGGAAGCGCTCCGCGAGGTCTTCCACAAGCACCAGCCCGAGGTGGTCTTCCACGCCGCGGCGCTGAAGCACCTGCCGATGCTCGAGCGTTTCCCCGTCGAGGGATGGAAGACGAACGTCCTTGGCACCCGCAACGTCCTGCGCATGGCGCAGGAGACCGGAGTCGAGCGCTTCGTCAACATCTCCACAGACAAGGCCGCCGCCGCCACCAGCGTCCTCGGCCGCACGAAGCGGCTCGCGGAGCGCCTCACCGCCTGGTACGCGGAGTTCTACGGCCTGCCCTACCTGTCGGTGCGCTTCGGCAACGTGCTGGGCTCCCGGGGCTCGGTGCTCATCACCTTCCGCTCGCAGATCGAAAAGGGCGGCCCCGTCACCGTCACGCACCCGGACGTCACGCGCTACTTCATGACTATCCCCGAGGCCTGCGAGCTGGTCCTCCAGGCGGGGGCCATCGGCGAGCCCGGTGACGTGCTCGTGCTCGACATGGGCGAACCCGTGAGGATCCTCGACGTTGCGGAGCGCATGATCGCCGAGTCCGGCAAAGACATCGAGGTCCAGTTCACGGGTCTCCGCGATGGCGAGAAGATGCACGAGGTGCTGTTCAGCACCGCCGAGATCGGCTCCGACAGCCGCCATCCCCTGATCAGCGCGGTCCACGTGCCGAGCCTCAGCCCAGAGATGGTGCCCGACGATGTGCTCTCCAGCGACGACGTGCTGGAGATCCTCGACAGCGAGCAGTCGATCCGCCCAGAGGTGCGGACGTAAGGCCTTCAGCCGCAGCTCGCGAGCTTCGCGTCCTCCAGCTGCCGCAGGAACGCGGCGACGTCGTCGGTGATCACTCCCGGTTCGATGCCGGCGAGCTCGGCCACCTGGGCCACGACGTCGGTCTCAGCCAGCGGTCCCTCGCTGAGCGTCTGCCAGATGAGCGCCGCTGGGCCTTCGAGGACGAGGGGCTGCTTCTCGGGTGTGGCCAGGGCCATGGCGACGAAGCGGTCGCCGCTGCCCGTCCACGCGACGTCCCCTCGGACCTGCCACCGCGGCTCACGTTCGCTCATGCCCGTCATGGTAGTGCGGCCGACGTTGCAGCCGCCGCTCACTCTCTGCACCCGTCGACGGTGTAGATTGGCGGCGTCCTCCACGCCCCGCGAAAGGGAAGAACGATCAGCCCGCCCACGCGCAGCGACCAGCCCCTCTCGAGCATTGCGATGCACGAATCGTTGGCGTTGCTCCGGGCCCTCGCAATCAACGTCGCGCGCCGCCACGGCCACCGCGTGCTGGTGATCAAGGGTGAATCCCTCTCCCACCATGGGCTCCGGGAGCGCAGCACCCACGCCGACGTCGACGTCCTCGTGGCACCCGCCGACGTCGACGCCTACCTTGAGGCCATGGCCGCCATCGGGTGGCGATCCCGAATGGGCAGGTACAACGACTACCCGGTGCGCAACCACTCGGTCACGCTCATCCACGACACGTGGCCGGTCGACCTCGACGTCCACCGCGTCTACCCCGGCTTCCTCCGGAGCGCCGACGAGGTGTTCGACGTCCTGTGGAGCCGGCGACAGGAGATCACCTCGGCGCACCAGGGCGTCGACATCCCCGACTTCTCCTCCAGCGCGCTCATCCTCGCCCTGCACTCGGCGCGCAGCCGGGCCGACAACTCCCGCCACGCCGCCGAGCTGGCCCATCTCATCCACCTGTCCGCCGGGTGGTCCGAGCAGCAGCGCGCCGACGTCGCCGAGGTCGCTCGCGCCACCGGCTGCAGCCAAGCGCTCGACGAGGTGCTGCCGCTGATGGGCGTCCCCGTCAGCACCGACGACGGTGCCTCTCCCGCCGACATCGTCCGCTGGCGGCACGTGATCCACGGCGAGGTGTCGTCCCTGGAGGCGTGGCGAGCGAACCTGCGCGAGCAACCGGTCCACCGCTGGCCGGGCCTGGTCTGGCACGCGGTCTGGCCCAGCGAGGAGTTCCTCCGCGCCACGTCGCGCATCCCGCCGAACGCGACGGACATCGACGGCATCCGCCTCAAGCGCCTCACCGACGGCGCCGCCCGCATCGGCCGCGCGCTGAAGGTCAAACTGGGGTGGGGGACGGCCACCACACCGGTCTCGGCGGCCACGCAATCCGCCCAGCCCCGGCCGGGCGAGCCCCCGCTGGTGTCGGTCGTCATCCCCGTGTACAACACGGCCGCCTACCTGGAGGACTGCCTGACCTCGGTGCTCGCGCAGACGTACACCAACCTTGAAATCGTCTGCGTCGACGACGGCTCCACCGACGACTCCCTCGCCATGCTGCAGCGGATCGCCGACGGCGACCCCCGGGTGAGAGTCATCCGCCGCAAGCACGAGGGCGTGGGCGCCACCCGCAACACCGGCATCCGGGTGGCGAGCGGCGAGCTGCTCACCTTCGTCGACTCCGACGACGTGG
This sequence comes from Tessaracoccus flavus, assembly GCF_001997295.1. Classification (NCBI taxonomy): domain Bacteria; kingdom Bacillati; phylum Actinomycetota; class Actinomycetes; order Propionibacteriales; family Propionibacteriaceae; genus Tessaracoccus; species Tessaracoccus flavus. The sequence goes on along the minus strand of NZ_CP019605.1, from coordinate 3,044,066 downwards.
TCTCCCCCACCCTCGTCGAAACCCTCGTCTCGGCCTTGGGCCACACAGACGCGGTCATGTCAGGCTGGCCCCGCGAGGGACGCATCGTCGACAGCGCAACTGCGATAGCCGAGGGCATACGCTTGGGAACCCTCAACATGCACGGCAAGCTACTGCGCACCGAAGTACTCCGAGACCATACGGTGCTCTTCGAGGAGGACCTGTCCCTGCGCGAGGACATCATCTTCAACGCGGGGTACCTTCTGCAGGCTCGCCGGATCACGCTCCTGCCAGAACAGCTGTACAAGCACCGGCCTCGTCCGGGATCGCTGACCTCTGCATATAGGCCGCACAAGTACGAGGAACTCACGTCGGCGAATTCGCGATTGGCTGGTCTCACTGGCCACCTGCACACGCCCGAGTTCGCGTCGTTGATCAACTATCTGCAGATCCGCAGCCTGATCTCGGCGGGCCTGAACCTGCACCACCCTGATTCCCAGGTGCCCTCGGCCTCCGCGGCGCGGCTGCTGCGCACGTGGCAGAGGGACGCGGGCGACCTACCGGTTCGTCACGGCGATCCGAAGATGCGCGTGGTGGGCCTGCTCTACAACGCGTTGGGCCTCAACGGCACGGTCGGCCTGATCCATTGGCTCAAGGGGCTTCGCGCCAAGCTACCGGGCTGACTCCTGCGCGAGCGGCAGGATCTCGGTGAGGTACTGGTCGATCTGCTGCGCCGCTTTCTTCGCTGCACCGCGACCGCGTCGATAGGGGTCTGCAATGTCCCACACCATGCTGTTGCGCTGCCCCGACTTCGCGAACTGACCGAGGCCGCGCACCCGGTCGGTAGCCCACGGCCACTTCTCGAGGATGGCCATGTGATGGGAGAACTCCATGGTCAGGACGAGGCTGGCGTCCCTGAGGATGTCCTCGGTCAGGATGCGGCTCGCATGGTCCGACGCGTCAACGCCCCTTACCTCCAGCAGAGCGGCCATCTGCGGGTCCATCGGCCGGCCGTCGAAGCCGGGGATCCCGGCGCTGGCCACCTCGACCGCGGATGTGTCCCCCAGGAGCTGAGCCATCCGACGCTCGGCGTAGGGCGAGCGCGAGATGTTGGCCGTGCACACAAAGACCCATCGCATGCCCACGACTGTATAGGTATCCCCGCGCGGGAGCCGTCCGGGAACGCGGCCTGGGTTACCAGCCGCCGCGTAGTCTGAAGCAGGGGGAGGCTGATGAAGGTGCACCTGTCATTCATCGATCGTGCTGGCATCGTGCTGCTCGGTCTCTGGGGGACGTGGGTGGTTGCCTCGGCGATCTCCCACGAGTCGGCCTTCGCCGACGCCCTCCCCTACCTCACCGCACCGACCTTCGGAGCTCTGGGAGTGGCCGCGGGCCGTTTGCTGCAGACCCGAGGCATCCCGCGATGGTTCGCCGCGTCCCTGCTGGCGCTCTCCGTCTACGTGCTGGCCGGCGTGACGGTGTTGGGAAGGGCGAGTAGTCCGTTGGGCTATGCGAACGCCAACGCCGCGCTGGCCGTCCAACTCTCCGCCGTGGCCGCCATCACGGCGCTGAGCGTCCGGGGGCAGGCGCGGTCCTGGGCCATCTGGGCTGCTGCGCTGTTCGCCGTCGCCGTCCCGTGGACGCTCAGCCGGGCTGGCCTCGTCCTGTTGATTGCCTACCTGGTGGCCGTCGCCGTCGCGACGATCGGGCCAGCCAAGCGCCGACCGTGGGTGATCCCAGCGTCGGCCCTGATGGTGGTGGCTGCCGGAGCCACCGTCATGCACGCCGCGCGGATGTCCGAGTGGCCGCCGGCCTACACGCAAGCCTTCAGCAGCGCGCGACGGCAGCTCTGGTCGGAGGCCCTGGGGCTGTGGGCGAAGCACCCCGTCACCGGCGGAGGTCCGGGCTCTTTCAGGGCGATCGGCGGATTGACTCTGGATTCGGACACCGAACGGGTACACATGTCGGTGCTCCAGGTGGGGTCAGAGCTTGGCATCATCGGGGTGATCCTCTTCGCGACGTTCGTGCTCCTCGCCTTCGTTCAACTCGTACCTGCCGAGCCACGCTCACGGCTACTGGGCGCGGCCGCCGTCGCCGCGCTGTTCATCCATACGTTCGTCGACCACCTGCTTGAGTTCCCCGCCATCCCGCTGGCGATGGGCATGGTGGTGGGGCTGGCCAGCCATTCCCGGTCTGGGGTGAACCGCGCCTGAGAGGAGTCGAAGCACCGCAGGAGACAGACCAGTGGCTGACCACTACGGATGACGTAACGCCGTCAGAGTCATCGGCGCCTGGCTCCCGTGACCGGCAGGCAACGACCAGGCGAGACGAATTAGCAGTTCTGCGAACCAACTACGACGAATTAGCCGAGCCGGTGAAAGTGATCGGTGCTAGTTCGGCAGCCCGAACTCGCCACGGATGCTGGATGTCAACCGCAACAGCCGGACGTTTCGGGCCCACTGCTTGGGTCTCCGCAACATCCGGCCGGGCGACAGATAAGCAGTGAGAATCGCCTTCGGCGGGCTCGTTGAGTCTGAATAACCAATTCGATATACTGCCCCCGGAAACGCGACGGGTCTCATCGGTGTGCCCACTGCCGCTAGGTCATTCTTCAAGAAGATGTGAGACCCCAAGGCCCTATCCACGAACGTCTCATCTACATCATCCAACGTGTCTGGTATGCGCAACAGATCAGCTCGCACAATCAGGCTAGTGCCGCACATGCGGTCAAAATTCGACGGGTGCTTCAGGACTAGCCTGCCACCGTCGAAGAGGAATCCGCTGTCCACAAACCAGCCCACAGAGTCTGGGTCGGCCGCCGGGAGCTCTGCAAGCCTCGACGATACGAAGTCGTCGTAATCCACCACCATCACGTGCCCACGGGGCTGTTCCGCTACCAGTCCTGCGATAATTCGTGCTCCTTTGTCCCGTCGTACCGCGGCATATCGAGCGGGCCCCTCCCCCTCCGGCAAAGGGACATAGGGGCGATCCACCTCAACGAGCCGCGCCCCAGGGGGAAGAGCAGGTAGCTGCGTGCCACGTGTCGCGGATACCACAACACGCCCCTGAGCTCGGCTCAGGGAATCGAAAGTAGCGGCCATTAACTCCATCATGCGGGACCAGTTCCTGACCCCCCTCGGGTCTCGGACTGGAACCACGAACGTCAGTGAGCCATCCCCCATGCGGCAACCCTAGCGCGGCGCCGGCTCGGACAACCGTGAAGCGCCCGAGACTCCAAGACCCTTCTGAGTTCCATCGAGAAACCCATTACCCTACAAGTCGACGGGCGTCATTTCGTGAGAGTTCAGGCGCTCAAAAAGTGGCAGGTGATCAGTCTCGCCACGATCGGGCACGCTGGATCAGGGTCGCCGAAACTACGCCCGCAAGATAATCGCCAGCACTGACAATTTTCTTGCCAGGCGGTTCCTGCCGAGTAGAGCCTTGGGTGGACGTCCGGATAGTGTGTTCCCTGATGGCAGCTCATCAGAGTGCCAGCGATGCACATGGGGGAAACATGCAGCGCGTTGAGGACGTGAAGATCGCCGTGATCGGCTTGGGGTACGTCGGGTTACCGCTGGCCGTCGAGTTCGGGAAGCAACTCCCCGTCGTGGGCTTCGACATCAACCACCGCAGGATCGACGAACTCAAGGACGGCACAGACCGCACCCTGGAGGTCACCGCCGAGGAATTCGCGTCCGTCCAGTCCCTGTCTTTCACCGCTGACGCCGCGGACATTGCCGACTGCACGGTCTTCATCGTCACGACCCCCACGCCGATCGACGAGCACAAGCGTCCCGATCTGACTCCGCTGCTCTCTGCCACCCGCACCGTCGCGGCTGTCCTGAAGCCAGGCGACGTCGTCATCTACGAATCCACCGTCTACCCCGGTGCAACCGAAGAGGATTGCGTGCCGATCCTCGAGGAGATCTCCGGACTGACGTTCAACGAGGACTTCTTCGCCGGCTACAGCCCTGAGCGCATCAACCCGGGCGACAAGGAGCACCGCGTCTCCACGATCGTCAAGGTCACCTCGGGCTCCACCCCCGAGGCCGCGGATTTCGTCGATGAGCTCTACCGTCGCATCATCACGGCGGGCACCCACAAAGCCCCGACCATCAAGGTGGCCGAGGCCGCCAAGGTCATCGAGAACACGCAGCGCGACGTCAACATCGCGCTCATGAACGAGCTGGCCATCCTGTTCGGGAAGCTCGGCATCGACACGCATGACGTCCTGGCGGCCGCTGGCACGAAGTGGAACTTCCTGCGCTTCACCCCGGGCCTCGTCGGCGGCCACTGCATCGGCGTCGATCCGTACTACCTCACCCACAAGGCCCAGCAGGTGGGCCACCACCCCGAGATCATCCTGGCCGGCCGCCGCATCAACGACTCGATGGGTCCCTGGGTGGCCTCGCAGATGGTCAAGCTCATGTCCAAGGCGGGCGTGCCAATCAACGGCTCCAGGGTCTTGATCCTGGGACTGACCTTCAAGGAGAACACCCCCGACCTACGCAACACCCGCGTCGTGGACATCATCTCCGAACTGGAGGGTTACGGCATCAACGTGGATGTCAACGACCCCTGGGCGGACCCGGCCGAAGCCGAACTTTACTACGGCCTGCAGCTTAAGGACCAGTGGGATGCAACCGACTACGTTGGCATAATCTTGGCGGTGCCACACCGTGCCTACGTTGAACAGCTGACTGCACTAACGGAACCACTGGTGGGGGCCCGTCGAGTGTTCGTGGACCTTAGGGGTGCCCTACCTCTGGGACACTCAACCTGGCGTCTCTGAGTGGAGAAGGCCTTGCAGCGTCGTCCTATCGTGAGGAATCCAGTCTGATGCAGTCCCCGCCCAAACGCATCCTTCTCCGGGCAGCGAAGGCGCCAACCGACCGACTCGATGCCGAAGACGTCTACCGACGGAATCTGATCAGCAATAACAACGGGAACTTGCTGTTCACGACCGCGGCCTACAAGCTGCTTTCCACAACAGACACGACGATTCACTGTAATGGTTTCGACTTCGATCCGGCCGGCGCTCCGCGCGTCAACGAGGAATATGACGCGGTCGTTCTTCCCTTGGCGAATGCATTTCGACCCGGCTTCCGGGATCGGCTCCGGCAGCTGACTGGATTCGTATCGGCACTCAAGATCCCGGTGATCATGCTTTCAGGTGGCGCTCAGAGTGGACCAGATGGAGGCTTCGCGAACCTAACACCCATGAGGGATGACATTGCCGCCTTCTGTCGTGCCGTGCTCGATCGCAGTGCACGCCTCGGCGTTCGGGGGAACGGACAGAAGCCTATCTACACACCCTCGGGTTCAAGGACACTGCTGTCATCGGGTGTCCTTCGATGGCAATGTTTGGTCCATCGCACTCCGTCCCCAACCCCGTGATCAGCGAGGACACCCTCGTTGCCTACAACGTCGAGACCTCTGTCGACAGGATGGGCGCTGCAGTCGCTGACGCCGAACTAAACTACCGAGCCGTCTACTTTCCCCAAGACCTGCAGACTCTCGGATTGATGCTCTGGGGCTCCAAGAGAAGTCCGATGCGTCGAGATCGTCGACTGCCCATCTGGGCTGGCCATCCTCAGTTTCGCTCGGGGACCGCGGAGTTCATGTTGGATGCCGATTCCTGGATAGGCCGGCTACGCAGTTTCGATTTCTCCTTCGGGACCAGGATCCATGGCAACATCGCTGCACTTCTGGCCGGGGTTCCCTCGCTCACGATTCCTCACGACTCCCGAACCGCGGAACTCGCCGAGTACCATCAACTCGCCAGGTACGCGCCCGCCCGAGAGGAGTTCATGACTGTCGCCCAACTCGTTGAATGGTTCAGCGCGGATGCTATGAATCGGGCTACTCGCTCCAACTTCGAGCGGCTACGGTCGTTCCTCCACGAAAACGGACTCGAGTCCATCTTCGATCCAGGTCAGGAACAAGCACTGCGGCTCTACGAGAGCACGATCCAGCAAAATCTGCCGCAAGAGCCGGTTCGTTGCCGGTGGGTCGGACTTGACTCCCAGGATCGACGAGCTCTCTGGCGCCAGCGGCCACGGCACCTGGAGCCTGCCCTTCGACGCGGGGTCACCAACCGTGCCGCCAGAGCAATTCGCCGTCATCATTACGAGCGCCTCCGCGCCAGCTCTACCCTGGGCAACGCCGCGGCGGGCGCAGGGCAGGATCCGCCAAGTGCTAAGTCTAGGGACCGAGGATAAGGCGGATGAGGCAACCTAAACAGGCACGGCCAGTCGCCAGGGGCAAGGCTCCCCTGAGAGCATTGGTGGCGCGGTACCGCGGTTCCGTGGCGCTTCTTGCTGGAACCTCCTTCGTCGGTGCCCTCCTTGAGGCTCTCTTCCTGGTCATCATTACGGGAATCGCGATGGCGCTAACCTCGATCGTTCATGGCGGAGTGAGCGACGCGTGCTGCAGATAGGCCGGAGTGCCTTCTGACTACGGGATACTTGGACATGCGACTGTTCAAAACCCCTGAAGCGGAAGGCACTCCGTAGGTGAAGCGTACTTCGTGGTCCACCGGTATGTCCGTGACCGGCGATGGCGGCGCGGTGATCGCCCACGCCGGCAGCATCGGACTCAGGATGCTGGCCGAGAACACCGGCCTGACCGGAGCCCTATCGACGGCGATGGCCCGGCGTTCGTTCATCCCCTCGGTGCATGACCGCGGCCAGGTACTGACCGATGTCGCGGTGATGCTCGCCGACGGCGGGGAGGCGATCTCCGACATCGACGTGCTGCGCCACCAGGGGCAGGTGCTGGGGCCGGTCGCGTCTGCTCCGACGGTGTGGCGTGCGTTGGACGAGGTCACCGACGCCAGGCGCAGGAAGATCCAGGCGGCCCGGGCCCGCGTCCGTCGCCACGTCTGGGCCCAACTGACAGCCGCTGGCGGTGTCCCGGCCTCGAAGGTCGCCGGGACCGATCTCGGAGAGACGATCGTGTTGGATGTCGATGCCACGATCGTGGTGACGCATTCGGAGAAGGAGTTGGCGTCGCCGACGTTTAAGAGGACGTTCGGGTATCACCCGATCGGTGTGTGGTGCGACAACACGGGCGAGTTCCTCGCCGCCGCGCTGCGGACAGGCCGGGCCGGGTCGAACACGGCCGTCGATCACATTCAGGTCCTGGGCGAGGCGATCACCCAGATCCCGATGCCGTATCGACGCAACCTGTTGATCCGCTGCGACGGTGCCGGCGCCTCTCACCAGTTGCTGGACTGGCTCCATGCGCAAGGCCAAGTCAGAGGCAGGACGCTGCACTACAGCGTGGGGTTCACGATCGGCGAGAAGGTGCGTGCCGCGATCACCGAACTTCCCGCAGGCTTGTGGTCCCCCGCGCTCACCGCTGAGGGTGAGGTCCGAGAAGGCGGGGACGTCGCCGAACTGACCGGACTGCTGGACCTGACCAGTTGGCCGGCCGGGATGAGGGTGATCCTGCGCCGCGAACGCCCCCATCCCGGGGCTCAACTGTCGCTGTTCGAAGTCCACGACGGGTGGCGGTATCAAGCGTTTGCCACCAACACCACGAGCGGCACTCTGCAGTTCCTGGAGGCCCGGCATCGGGCGCATGCCCGGGTCGAGGACCGGATCCGTCACGCCAAGGATTCTGGGCTGGGACGTTTCCCGTCTCGCGAGTTCGCCATCAACCAGACCTGGCTTGCACTGACGATGATCGCCGCCGATCTGGTGGCCTGGCTCAAGATGCTCGCCCTCGACGGCGACCTCGCCAAAGCCGAACCAAAGGCACTCAGGTATCGGCTGCTGCACGTCCCGGCAAGACTCGTTCACGGCGCCCGACGGCGACGACTGCGTCTACCCAAGACCTGGCCCTGGGTCGAGCACCTGGTGGCCGCGTTCGCCCGGATCGCCGCGATCCCACCACCGCACTGACCCCAGCCCGTCCGCACCAAGCCGAGGAAACCTGGAGAACCGCCCACCGGCAGCGTCAGCCGGCCAACAGTCACGCCCTCACCCGGCCCAGTGTTCAGATCGGGCGCCGACAGCCCAGCTGGCAGCTCTCAAGCCGCCTCATGAAAGAGGGAGGCTAATCGGGGGTCAGGAGCGGGTTGGACCGTTCTTGGGCCAGACCATTAGAACCACAACCGCGCTCTGGGTTGGAGGCGGGCTCTTGGTCGCACGTTTGGTTTTGAGCCTGTGGGCGGTGTTCATCTCCACCCGGCTGACCGCGACGGTCACATCCGATCAGCGGCAACGGCTCGCCCACGCCTACCTCAACTCGAGCTGGGCGGTTCAGTCGGCGGAGCCTGCCGGAAGGCTCCAAGAGCTTCTAACCAGCTTCGTGACGCGCGTGAGCAATGCCGTCGGGACCCTGACGCAGGCGATCATCGCCCTCCTCAGTCTGACCGCCTTCCTGACCACCGGGCTGGCAATTGATGCGCTTGGAACGTTGGCAGTTCTGGTAGCTCTCAGCGCCGTCGGATCGGTCCTGATCCCGCTACGACGGCACTTGCGCTCCCGGTCTCGGGCTTCGGCCAAGGCCAACCTAGGCTTCGCAAAGGCCGTGGCCGAGTTGGGCTCCCTGGGTATGGAAATGCAGACCTTCGGTGTGCGTCGCAGCTTCACCACCCGCATCGATGACCTGACCCAGGCCGCCACGGAATCCCAACGGAAGGTCGGGCTTCTGAGTTCCGCCGTTCCCCCTGTCTACGTTGCACTGGCCTATGGCGCCATCTTGCTTGGCGTCGCGAGCCTCAGCCTGGTTGCCTCGGGTCAGCTGGCAGCCGTCGGGGCCATCATGCTTCTCATGCTTCGCTCCTTGTCCTACGGGCAAGCGCTGGCGTCCTATGCGGGTTCGTTGGCTGCAAATACCCCTTTTCTGGAGCAGGTCGAGGAAACGATCCAGAGGTACGAACAAGCACCAGCGGAGGGGGGAGATCAGACGCCTCCCTCAACTACACCTATCGAACTCAGCAACGTGACGTTCAAGTACGAGGACGGACGAGTTGGGCTTACGGACGCAACCCTCACGATCAATCCTGGCGAGATGGTCGGTGTCATCGGCCCATCAGGAGCTGGCAAGTCCACGCTCGCGCAACTGCTGCTCGGACTTCGGGCGCCGGATAAGGGGACCGTCACCACCGGAGGAAGGGACCTGCGGAATATAGAAAGGGAGTGGTGGACGAAACGTGTGGCCTTCGTCTCGCAGGAGGCATCCCTCATCACCGGCACGGTGGCCGAAAACCTGCGCTTCTTCAGAGCGGGCATCACCGACGAGGACCTGCACCGGGCGGCCGCACAGGCGAACGTTCTGTCCGACGTAACAGCGCTTCCCGACGGGTTCAACACCAGCCTCGGGGAACGGGGTCGAGAACTGTCTGGAGGTCAACGCCAGCGCATGTCGATTGCTCGCGCGTTAGCGGGTTCACCCGAGGTGCTTATTCTCGACGAACCCACCTCAGCGCTCGATAGTCAGAGCGAGGCACTGATCCGCCAAACACTGGGTGAACTCAAGGGCCGCGTGACGGTCATTATAATCGCTCACCGCATGTCCACCCTCGATTACTGCGATCGTATTGCGGTCGTAGAACGGGGCCGCGTCACCGGCTTCGATTCGCCAGACGCGCTCAAGACCCGCAGTTCATTCTATAGACGTGCCCTCCGTGGCGGTCTGGGAGCTGAGTGAGGTGGCCGAGCTGGGTGGCTCGCCGCGTTGGATCAAGTCGGGTGATCCGATCTGTTCCCTCATGCTACCGCCGCCGCATACCGAATGAGCCGGGAGCATGGCTCTATCACGTTGACCGCCACATTGGGCTGTGCAATCGGAACAAGGCTTCGGACATTGAGCGTCGCATGAATAAGGAGCGGCGGGCAGCAGCAGCTCTTGGTACCATCTTGGCATTGCTGGAGCTGAAGCTCACGCCAGCCGCTGTGCGGCGGCATTGGGTTCTCCGGTCCGCCTACGGGGCATTGTCGGAGGAGTTCGGATGACCGCTCAAGTTGGGATCGTGATCCCTTGCTTCAACGACCTGGCGGACCATGTCCGAGAAGCCGTAGAGTCCGCCCTCGGGCAGGACGTTCCCGTAGACGTCGTCGTGGTGGACGACGGTTCGACACGCGCCGAGACCCTCACCATGCTCGAGGATCTCCCGCCCTCGGTCAAAGTCATCCACACGCGAAACTCCGGGCCCGCCGCGGCGCGGAACAGGGGAGTAGAGATTCTCGCGACCGAATTTGTTCTGCCCCTTGACGCGGACGACCGAATCAGCCCGAACTTTGCCCGTGCGGCTTCGTCGGGCCTAGCACGCGACGAGGACGTGTTCATCGCCTACGCAGACGTGATTTTCTTCGGTGATGCCACTGGCCATGACAAGAAGGCTTCGGAGGTTCGCCTAGCGGACATACTGACCGCGAACCGGTTACCTTCTTGCTCGATGTTCCGCCGCTCGGACTGGGAACGCATCGGCGGCTACGATGAGTCGCTTAGAGTGGGACACGAAGACTACGAATTCTGGGTGAGGCTACTCGCGGAGGGTGGACGGGCCGTTAAGGCTGCTAACGCGGTCTTCTATCACCGGATTCGCGCAGGGTCTCGCCAGAGTCAACAGGGGCTTGAGGAGGCGGCCGTCCGCGCCACGCGGGCCGCGATCGCCCGAAATAACCCCGACCACCGGGAAGCTTTACTGACCGAGACCGGCGTTGCGCTCCACCTCTTGAACCGCGAGAATCGGCGCCTCAGAGCTCAACTCGCGTGGTACCACCGCCGCTATGGGTGGACGTGGCGCCTTGCCCGGCGTCTGCGCGACCAAGGACGAGGTGTCCAATGAGTTCGACGAAGACCAGATCGCTGAGAATCTACGTGCACGCCTACTGGCAGCAGAACCTCGGCGATGACCTTTTCGTCAAAGTGTTATGCGAACGCTATCCCGAAGTGCTCTTTTATGGTGCCTGCAGTCGGCGAAAGTCCCGAGCGTTTGAGGCGCTTGACAACTTCCGAAGAGTTCCGCGGTTGGCACGCGTGGACCGAATCCTGAGCCGATTGTCCCTGGGGCCTCTTTTGGGGCCTGCGCTCGAGCGCCTGTACAAGGCTCGCAGCGACGCGGTCGTCAACATCGGCGGATCGATCTTCATAGAGCGGGAAGGATGGCGGCAACGCATGCCCGCAATGCGCGCTCGCTTCGGATCCGGCAAACAGACTTACGTCGTCGGGTCAAATTTCGGACCCTATGAGGATCCTCATTTCCTGGATGAATACAAGGCTCTCTTGAGAGGAGGTGCTGACGTATGCTTCAGGGATAAAGTGTCCGCCGAACTTTTTGAGGAGTTGCCGAACTGTCGGTATGCGCCCGATGTGATTCTTTCCATGGATCCGGGCGAGACGGCTGATCACGGAACTGCTGTTATTTCGGTCATCGACCTAGAAACACGTCCAAGTCTTCGCGAACACTCGAATGCCTACACGACCAAATTGTCGGAGGTTGCACTCGCCTGCATCGCAGCAGGATTGGATGTGGTGCTGATGAGTTTCTGCCGTAGTGAGCAAGACGTGGCGGCCGCCAAACGTCTGAGCCAAGAACTCGACAAGGCCGGAGCCAGCGTCCGATCGTACACTTACGACGGGGATCTGCTCGCTGCGCTGACCCTGCTGTCGACTGCCAGCGTAATCATTGGAACGCGCTTTCACGCCGTCATTCTTGCTTGGGTCTTTGGGAAAAGGGTTCTTCCGATCTCCTACTCACCAAAGACGGAACATGTCCTTCGCGACCTTGCCTTTCCGGGTGAGTGGATCAACCTCGAGGAGATTGCTGAGCTTGACGTCGCTAACAGCGTGAGCGAACTCCTAAGAAGCGCCCCCTTCGCCGTCGGCGAACTTCGCGCGATGGCCGAGCAGCAATTTGCAGGGCTGGATGCCTTCGTGGCCCAGCCCCTCGGGTCAAGAAGCGGAGGTTGAGCGTCGCGTCGATAGGAGCCGCGTCGCCAGTTGGCGGGCTCGACCACTGGCAGCAACGCTGGCATGAGCCGCGAGACGCCCAACCGATTCCACTGCGGCGCCGACGGGGTCAAGCCTGCGATGTTCGTCTTCGGGCTTCGATAGGCCCAGCGCAACCCGGAGCAGCCTTGCCAGCATGATCGGCGAGGCGAGCACCTCATCTGCGGTGGCATTCTTAAGCCACGTCGGGAATCGCTCGTTGTAGAGGTTGATACTGCTGACCTCAGGCCGCAGGAGCTGGTCCGGCCGCGTGAAGCGGCTGAGGTAGCAGTCTGACTGGGTCCAAGGAAGGGGTGCGACCCGAGACCTGGGAAGTTGGAAGAAGGGATCATCTCCAACCGCAACGGTGAGGCTAGTGGCGCCCAGCGAAGTCCACGGAAGAAGATCTGATCCAGGCTTCAGTTCATGAAGAATTCCCTCCTGAAGCCGGATCCATCGAAGCATCGCTGGGGACCTCGAAGACGCTATCAACGGCGCGGTTGAAATTCCGATCTGGTTGCGCCGAAACGCGAGCCCTGAGGTTTCCGCCCCCTCGAAGGCCCAATTCAGGTCGCCGACGACCACCGCGTCGACGTCGAGCCACATCCCACCTTGGGCGGCTAGCAGGTGAGAACGATAGTAGTCCGACCTTTGGCCTGGTCGGCGAACCTTCGCCGCGAGACCGGGATCGAGATCGGGCGCCAATGCCTCGACGTCGCGAGGGGCTAAGAGCGTCACCGGCACTCCGGCATTTCGCTCAATCGTCCGGAGGCATAACTGGAGGTAGGGGGGAAGCGAGCCCTCGGGCTCCCACAAGCACCAGATCCGCCTGTTGACGCTCGTTGACATGAACCCCAGCCTAGTCCGAAGTTCCAAGTTGACGCATGGGTCGTAGACCGGTGGATACACGATAATCGCGCGCGGCGGAAGGCAAGGACACGCTTGTCAGCACGTTCTGAACCCGTCGAGATCAGGGTGCCTGGGTGGGGTCCAGGCTGGCAGCGGCATCCCTCGATGTGCTGAGAGGACCAAATCGACCCAGTCTGAGTGGCGAAGTGTGACCAGGACCGGAATCGATGGGAGACTCAGTGCTTGGGCAATCGCGAGGCGGTGACGTCCATCGACGAAACGGATCTCCCCAGTGCGGGCGACCGCTACCAGAACCTCGTCCCAAGGACGCCCCGAACGAAGTTCACGCTGCGACTTATACCCACGTGATCTAATCGCTTCAATCATGCGGTCGACTTCGTCAAGATATGATCCGACGGCTTCCGCACCTAGTCCGGCGAAGCGCGGGCGTCTCGCCACGACCTCGGGAAACTGCGTCTCGTGCCACTCGGCACCATGAACTCGCGCATGAACAGCAGCGAATACCCTCAGGTCATGCAGTCGCGACGGTTCCAAGTCCCAATCGCCTCCGCTGACCGTTCCCACGCTCAAACGTAGCATCCCCAGAGAGTTCGCCGATTTGGGACTGTCCGATTTTCGGTGTAAGTGGCGGTTTTCATTTTATTGGTTCTGGGTTGTGGGCATGCGGTCTGCGAAGGTGATGGCGAAGGCGTTGAGGGCGGGCTTCCAGCGCATGCCCCAGCGGGTCTGGCCGGTGCCTTTGGGGTCCAAGGATCTCACGGTCAGGTACAGGGTCTTCAGGGCGGCTTGCTCGTTGGGGAAGTGTCCCCGTGCCCTCACCGCCCGCCGGAAGCGGGCGTTGAGGCTCTCGATCGCGTTGGTGGAGCACAGTACCTTGCGGATCTCGAGGTCGTAGTCCAGGAACGGCACGAACTCGGCCCAGGCGCTTCGCCAGAGCCGGATCATGGCCGGGTAGGCCTTGCCCCACTTCTCGGCGAACTCCTCGAACGCCCGCTGCGCATCGGCTGCGGTGGCGGCTTCGTAGACGGGTTTCAGGTTGACTGCGATTTCGGGCCAGTGCCGCTTCGACGCATACGAGAAACTGTTGCGCAGGAGATGGAGCAAACAGGTCTGGACCTTCGCCTGAGGGAACACGTTGCCGATGCTGTCGGGCCGACCCTTGAGCCCGTCACAGACGATGAAGAACACATCCTGGACGCCGCGGTTCTTCAGCTCGGTCAGGCACGCGAACCAGAACTTCGCCGACTCCCCGTCGCCGTTGCCGGGCCAGATGCCCAGGATGTCCTTGTGCCCGTCCAGGTCGACCCCGATCGCGGCGTAGTACGGCTGGTTGCGGACCTGCCCGTCACGGACCTTGACCACGATCGCGTCGATGAAGATCGCCGCATAGATGCGTTCCAGCGGCCGCGCCATCCAGGTGGTCATCTCGTCGACGACCCGGTCGGTGATGCGACTGATGGTGTCCTTGCTCACGCTGGTGCCATAGACCTCGGCGAAGTGGGCGGCGATTTCCCCGGTGGTCAATCCCTTGGCGAACAGGCTCAACACCATCGCGTCCATGTCCGACAATCGCCGTTGACGTTTCTTGACCAGCTGGGGTTCGAAGGTGCCGTTGCGGTCCCGCGGGACTTGGATGTCAATGGCACCCACGGTGTCGGTGAGCACGGTCTTGGCCCGGGTCCCGTTGCGGGAGTTCCCGCTGCCGCGGCCGATCGGGTTGTGCTTGTCGTAGCCCAGGTGCTCGTTGAGCTCTTCGTCAAGGGCGGCCTCGACGATCTGCGCGGTCAACGCTTTGAGCAGACCATCGGGGCCGGTCAACGCGATCCCGGCGTCCTTGGCCTGGCGCACCATGTGCGCGATCGCTTCCCGCTGATCTGGACCCAGATCAGCCGGCTCCTGCGGCATCGATGGATGTGGTTCGGTCACGTCGTCCAGTCTGGCTGACGCCTCGATCTCCTCGAGGGAAATGACGTGGTTCTCGGTCATGATGACTTCCTCCTGCCCTCACGGGCACTGGAGCCACTTACACCGTTTGCCTGACAGACCCTAGTGCCCCGGTTCTCAACGGGAATCTCTCTTGACTTGGGCATCTGTTCGCCGCCGCGGCGTTCCACGGAGGGTGTTGTGGAAGTCAGGTCAGAGCGAAGCTGGTGTTGCAGATGCGCGCCGAGGGCCTGTCCGGGCGGGCGATCGCGGTTTCGCAGCAGATGTCACGCAAGAGCGTCACGGCGGTGCAGGATGCCGCTGATGCTGCCGGGGTGGCGTGGGACGAGGTCGCGGGGCAGAGCGAGGCCGAGGTGTATGGGCGGGGTCCCCGGGGCATGGGGAGCATGAGGGTGTGTTCACCCAACCGGATTGGGGGCAATATCCAGTGGCCCCGACGCCCTCGAATACTCACCCCGGCGCAGGTCGCCGAAGTGCCCTGCCCCGCGTTCAAGTCCGAGAAGAGCGAGCAGGTCCCGGCCGGCTTGTCGTGCGCCGCATCCCGGACGGAGGCGCCGACAAGGAGAAGCGCACCGGGCAGGACTCCTGACCGAATCGACCGCAAACTCAGAGACGTCTCAGCGACAAGCCACTGGGTGACGCAGCGGCACACTCATGCGACAGACTGCGGCATCATTCCCGTGCGGACCGCGAGACGGCGGGCCAAGAGCTTCAGCCGAACGGGCAGGAACTTCGCTTGGAACAGAAGATGGGCGAGTGTGTAGTGGTTCGAGTTGATGCACCGCCTGACGACCCGATAGAAGGGAGTGGCTCCAGGAGGTTGAAGCTTTGAATACCACTCTACGACATGGGGATTGCAGAGCACCTCAGTCGTTCGCTTGTTGGCCTCTGAATGACCGCGGCTGTGGGAGAGCGTCGAAAATATCACATCTGTGATTGCCGAGACTCGATATTGAACCGCCATTGGGCTATCGAAATCAAAGTCTTTCTCAAATAACTCACGATACCGGAGTTGGTTAGATATGACGGCGTCTAGCTCGCCTGGGTTGTAGCGCGTTTGCAGGGATTTCGGTCGCCGGATATAGCTATAGAAGGCCTCGTCAACGAAGGTCACGCTCTTCGCTGTGGCGAGGAACTCGACCACAAAGAGTCGGTCTTCGAACCTAAGCCGTCCCTCGTCGAACGTGATACCACCATTTCTGGCGTTGCTGGCGCGGAAGAGCTTATCACATGCAGAGTTGCCAACGAACAGTGAAGGGTCGATTTTGATGCCTACAAGCGGTGCGATAACGTTCGTCATCAAATAGTGCCGTCCCAGTTGTACATTCTTGGGATGGCGATTGTAGGTCACAACTTGGCGAGACCCACCGTCGTGTACGACGCGCAGATTTGAAATCACGATATCGGCGTCGGCCGCCACCGCAGTTTTGAATAGGCGCATATACATCTCTTCGTGGACGATGTCATCGCTGTCAACGAAGGCGAAATATGCCCCCCGCGCATGACGCAAGCCCAGATTCCGAGATGCGGAGACGCCCATCTGGGTCGTATTCGTGAAGATTCGGATTCTCTTGTCCACATCTGCGAACTTCTTGCAGATGATTGGGCTGGAATCCGTCGAATTATCGTCGACCAGGATGATTTCGAGTGTGTCTAGTGTTTGGGCAGTGAGGCTCTTCAATGTGTCCGACAGATACTTCTCTGCGTTATAAATCGGAACAATCACAGAGACATCCGGTCGTTCAATTGGCACCACACTCAGCTCTCTTCCTGCAGGCGTGTTGAGGTAGACAATCCCCAATTGTTCCAAAGCGTCGGACTGTAAGCTAGCAGTTGCATGAGTCCGGGTCAAATGACAGGCGACACTCACGTTATGTCCACGCGTAGTCAGGGGCCGGCGTCGCTTACCTCGATCATCCATGGCGGAGTGGGCGACGCGTGCGGTGGATGGGCCGGAGTGCCTTCTGGCTACGGGATACTTGGACTTGCGACTGTTCAAGACCCTGTAGTGGAAGGCGCTCCCTAGGTGAAGCGTACTTTGTGGTCCCCTGTCCGTCACGGTTGGGTGAGGCCAGCGGGTCATAGCAAGTCCGCTCGACAGGGCTAGCGCGGCGTGCCGTTAGTTCCTGAACGGTCGGGGTTCGGGATGATGGGCATTGAACCACCCCGGGTTTGGTGGAGGGTCTTGACCTCTACAGGAGAGTGGAGTCATGCCTGCACCAAGGAAGTACAACGACGAGTTGCGTGAGCGTGCGGTCCGCACTGTGCACGAGACGATCAAGGAGAACCCGGGGATCCCAGTCAAGCGGGCCTGCAACCAGGTGGGCGAGCAGTTGGGCATCCCTGTCCCGCGTCAAGTAGTTGGCAGGATTTCTTCTTGTTCAAAGGTGGGTGTTGTCGTGCTGGCGCGGCCGAGGTGGACCTCGAGGGGCCGGTTCCAGGCGATCGCTTCGTGGGGGCGCTGGGTGTTGTATTCGATGCGGTAGTCCTCGGCTCGTTCGACCAGGGTGAGCGCGTCGGCGATCTCGTCGAGGAACAAGCGTTCGTACTTCAATGTCCCGAACCCGCGTTCGCGTGAGCCGTTCTGCCCGGGGCTCTTGACCCTGGTCCGGACGTGTTGGAGTTCGGGGTGCGAGGTGATGAACAACTCGAAGTCCAACGACCTGAACGGGCCACCGTTGTCGGTGACGATAGTGACCACGGGCAGCACTTCCCCAGTGACCTCATCGATAGGGCAGGCCTCGGCCAACGGGTGTCCGAACAGGGCCTCGTAGTCAGCCAACGCGAGCTCGACCGCGGCGATCGCGTCGTGCTTGTTCCCGGTGGGTGAGACATGCCACGGGTGCTCATACTTCGAGTACCAATCCCGGCATCCTGCGATCCGCCACGTCCCACCCGAGGTGGTCTCGAACTCGGAGAAGTCCAACTGCCACACCTGGTTCGGGCCATCAGGGGTCTTCGCGAACGCGGCCCTCCGGTCAGCGGCGAGGTCACGGCGCTGCTTCTGGTATTCCGAGGCCAGTAGCAGGCCCTCGTCACGCAGCAGCCGCAGCACGGTCGCCTGAGAGACCTCGTGTCCGGCGTGACGGGTCAACGCCCAAATCTTGCGATGCCCCCACGCCGGCTTAGCCAGCGCATGACCCACCACCAGATCCCGCGCAGCCGTACGAGCCGGCTGGGGCCACGGCCCCTTCGGACGGCGATCCTGACGGGCCTTGGCCTGCCACCGGCGCCACGTGCGTTCGGGCATGTCGATCAGCTTCACGAACCTCGCGGTCGACATGCCCGCCTCCCTGCGGATCACCTCGAGGTCCTCGAAGGGCCCAACCTGCCCTCCGCCGACTTCTTCCACACCCGAATCTCGACAGCGGCCTCACCCAACGCCTGAGTCAGCTCAGTGACCTCCGCCTCCAACTGCTGCTCCCGGGTCGAGGGCCCAGACCTACCCGCCGCCAGCCCAGCCTTGCCCGCTTCGAGGAAGTCAGCCTTCCACCGACCGATCGACTGCTCACTGACCTTCTCCCGCCGAGCGGCCTCAGCGATCGTCATCTCTCCAGCCAAGATGCTCAACACAATCCTGGTCTTCTTCTCCACCGGAATCACTGGTGGTCTTCCCATGTCGGACTCTCCTTCAGGACCTACATAACAGCCCTGCCACTAAGTCTGACGCGCGACAATCACTCTCCAATCGTGTTAGAGGTGTCCACTTTTCAAGCGCCGAAACTGTCTACTTTTCGAGCGCCGTCGACACTCGCGGCCATCATCGAGGACTCGTTCCCACGCTCGAACGCCCAGCTCGCCACCGCCCTCGAGGGATCACCGATCCCCTCCCACTGATCGACGCCTACGTGCGCGAAACGCTGCGGCAGGCAGCCGAGGGAGCGCACCGACCGGCGGCAGCTTTCGCGGCTGCGCAGCTGCCGGACGAGTGCCGGGCGCGCCTGGACGAACTGCATCGAGATCAGATGGCGCCGTTCCTGCGGGCATTGCAGCAACTGGACGTGCCGGAGCCCGCGATCACAGCTCGCCTGGTGGCTGGGGTGATCGAGTCGGCGATGCGCCTGATGGAGTCGGGAGGCGACCCTGATGCGGTCACCCGCACGACCCTGGCCCTCGTCCGGGCCGCGGTGCAGCCGGCAAGCCACCTGTAGGCCTGCGCATGACGTTCCGCGCCGCAGCCATGAGCGCGCGAGGACGCGGAAGGCACTGAGCGCTAGGGCCTGTGGCGGGAGGCCAGGCTCAGCCGCGACAGCGCCTCCACAATCACGGCCAAGTTCGCGTCGATCTGGCGCGCTGCCACTGACGCTGCTTCGGGCCCCCGGCGATACGGGTCGGCCACCTCGTCTCCCTTCTGGACAGTCCGGTTTCGCCACAGGTGGTCCGCCACCCCCTCCAGGGAAACCTCAGGGGGCAGTTCGGCCAGCACCCGCGCCGCGTGCCCGATGACGAACGTCTTGTGGGCCAGTGCCGGCCACTCGTCGAGGATGTATCGACGATGCTGCGCCCCCATGGTGAGGATCAGATCTGCCTCCTGCGCCAGCGGGAGCGCCAGTTGTTGGGCCCGGTGGGCGGCCGCGTCGCCGATCCCCCGAAGCTCGGCCGCCATGGGCGGGTCCATCCCCTCGCCGACGAGGGCATGGGTGCCCGCCGACATGAACGCTATCTCCTCCGTGGCGGATGCCCGGGCCGCGGCCTCCGCGTACGCCGACCGGCAAATGTTGGCCGTGCAGACGAACAGCACCGTGTAAGGCCCGTGCCGCGCCGTCACGTGGGGCCAACCGTCAAGAGCAACGCCCGATGCGCCTGCCCTGGCACCGACGCCGTCCACGCCGACGACGCCACCAAGTCCGGGGTTACCAGCGCGTGATCCAATGCGACCAGTGGAGGGTATGCCCTGTCGTCGGGGAACGTCGGCAACCATCCCAACCCCGACTCGAGGACGGCGTTCCGCAGCGCCGTCTCCTTCCGCAACCGCCGCATGGGTTCATGCTCGGGCACAGCGTTGAAGTCGCCAATGGCCACCACAGACCGACCCGTGTGTGAGGGCATGTCCTCGATCAACCCGTCGAAGGCGTCCAGCCAGGGCCCCAGGCCATGGGTGGGTGTGGGAAAGTCGACGGCGACCAGCGCGAACTCGAACCCCGGCGCCCGCAACAGCGCGGTCGGATGCCGCTGCCCAGCTACCCACCCATCGAACGGCAGATGGGTTAACAGGACTGTGCCGCAGACGGGGTACGTGGGAAGGGGGACGAACTCCGCCGTGGGATAGCGTTCAGCCAGCTCACCGATGATGTCATCGCGGGATCTGGGGTCCAACCCGTTGATCACGGCAACGTCGGGGGCGGACTCCCGCAGAAGCCTCGCGAGATCCTCCGCGCCCGGGGAGTTGCAGCGCATGTTCATGGTCATCACCGTGATCGGCTCCTCCGGCGGCGTGGGGGCCCGAGCGGGCCAGTAGGGCCGGGCGATGAGAATGTGCGCCAGCAGGACGGCACCCGCCAACACAAGGGCCAGAGGCCGCGAACCGGTCACTGCCAGCAGCAGGAGCCCGATGATGGCGAGTGGCAGGCCGTAAGGTATCAACGATGCCGCGACGACGACCGTCTTGCTGAGTAGCTGCGAGCGAGGCAACAGGTGCAGCACGGCGAGCGCCCCAGCCGCGAGAAGCAGCAGCCACGCGATCAGTTGCACACTCCCCCGCATGGCGCCCCTCCTCCCAGCGTGGGCTGCATCGGTATCTGCTCTCCACGGTTTCGTGAGGGGCGATGGTCGCGGGTCAACAACCCTCGTGAGACCAGATCATCGAGGAACTGCGCGACGTCGTCGGCTATCTCCGAGGGCGGCATACCGACGAGTTCTGCGACACCGGGCAGCACGTCTCCGCCCTCGGCCGCGACCAACCAGATCAGGCGGGCGCTGCCTGCGAGAAGGACCGAATGGCCGTCCGGCATCCTGGTCAGGTAGAGCTCCTCGCCCATGTCCAAGGCGGCGCCATCGATCCATGCCACGTTGTCGGGGGCCCTGTAGGCCGCGTGGCTGCGCTCGCTCGTCATGGCCTGATTATGACGGCAGACATCATGGACGGTCTCGTCTAACCGGACGCCTGCGCACGACGAGGTCCCTTCCACGCCTCACGAGCTGGCCGTAGGCCGCCGCGACCTCCCGTAGCGTCGGCCTGCGCGCCAAGTCGGCGGTGAGGCGCTGGGGCGTCCGGACCACGACTCCGGCCGCGTACCAACCCAGGCGTAGCCGCACGAAGCGCAAATCGGCCGGGGCAGCCTTCAATTCCGCCGCGATCCTCCTGAACCCGGTCGTCGTGGTGCGGTTCTCCGCATACAACTGCCAGAGGGCGTACTCGGGCCGATCGCGGTACTGGTCGAGGTCGCCCGTCGCCGACGCGAGGGCCACCTCTGCCTGGAGCTCGCGTGCCAGGGCCAGCGTCTGGCCGCGCTCGGCGTCGGAGGCTGTCCGCCAGGCGGCCCGGATGTCGGCGGCGTTGGCCTGAAGGCTGCGCGCAGCGTGCAGGAGAAGGATGAGCCGCTGTCCAGTGACGCTGGGCACGACGCACGGCCTGCCGGCGACGTTCTGCTGGCCGCGTTCCCGCCACAGCACGTCGAAGGCCCGCTCCGCTGGCGCCTGGATCCCGGGGAACCGGACGTGGACGTCGAGCTGACCCAACTGCGGGTGGTACCAGTTGGTCGAGTGCCGGATCAGATCGGTGCTGTGCAGCCCGGTCACCTGGTGCCAGCCGTGTCGCCGCAGCCCGGACAGGAGGCGATGCAGGTGGGCCGGGCGGATGAGGACGTCCGCGTCGGCGCTGGATCGCCCCTCGGGCCGGAGTGCCGGGGCCACCGCGGGCCCCTTGATGTGCAGGACGTCTGCACTGGCCTCGTCCGCGATCGCCTGCACTGTGGCGTGCGCGAGGTGAACCCTCAGCGGGATGGGGAGAGTCGGCAGTTCAGCCATCGACGACCCCCAGCACCCCTGCCTCGACCAAATCGGCACAGAACTGGCGGACCGCGGCCACCGTGTCGCCATCCTCAGGTGGCCCGAACTGCTCACCGACGAGCGCGGCGATCGTCTCAGCCGAGCAGGGGCTCGCCGCAGCCGCGAAGATGGCCGTGCCGATCGGCGACAGCCGGACCAGCCGGTCGGGCGGGAGCAGGACGAGAGACTCGCCGCCCACCTCCAGGGCGTCGATGGGTGTCGATTGGGCGTACAGCGTGGTCATGGGGTCCCCTCGATGAGCTGCGACGCCAGCGGCACGAGATCTCCCGACTCGCGGTACGTCAGCCGCAGCAACGGCCCGGCGCGGTCTAGTAGGCCGGCGACGGCGTGCAGGGGACGCGGCAGCCGGTTGAGCGCGGACGTCTCAGGCACGAGCGCGGCGATCGCGTCCAGGGTGCCCAACTCATCCGTGGCCACTGAAGGCGGAGCACCCTCATTCCGGTTCAGCAACACGATCCTGGAGACGACCGGCTCCGGGTGCGAGGGCAAGAGCCCGAGGTCTTCCGGCGAGGTCTCGACCTTCCGCCACCCACCGCCGTGCGACACGGACAAGGGCTTGGGATACGGGCGGACCCCGCCAGTGGCGGGATCGATTCCCACGGTCTCGTCGGTCAGGTACGAGTACGTGCGTCCTAGGAGCCGCGCCAGTGTGGTCTTGCCGGTGCCGCTGGGGGCAACGAAGACGAGAGTCGATCCGGTGGCGGGATCGCTCACGGCACCCGCATGGAACATGAGCAGGCGGCCGGTCTGGGCGGCGATGAGACGGTGGGTGACATCCTGGCTGAGCCGCTGCAGCGCGGCGCGGATCGCCTCGTCATCGTCGGCCGGACTCTTGATCGAGAGGGCTCCGACGGATGGGGCGGTTCGCCGCGCCTGCTCGTCGACGACACAACGCGACCAGGCGTGGGTGAGGGCCTCCACGAACGTCACGGGGGTGAGCGCTGGCCACTCCACGTCCAGCACCGTATCGAGAGCCGCTAGCCGCAGGTGACAGGACATGGACCAAGGCTAGTTGGTGGACGCGCGACGCGACCTAGCGAAACGGTTGAACCGGGAACGGCCTCAAGCGCGAAGCCGGTGGTCAGTTCATGTTAGGCTACAGCCGACGTCAGCGCCGTTAAGGTGCCGCGCCCAACGAGAGGACCGCTTCCCATGGACGAAACGATCGAGACCGCCAAGGACTTCGGACGAATTCCCGTGGACCGCCGGACCATCGCTCGTGGCATCGGCTGGGGCGTCCCGGCTGTCATGGTCTTGGGCGCAACCCCGGCGTTCGCCGCCTCGGGCGACACTGTCACCTTTGGATCCGTCGTCGTGAACGATTCTCCCGAGGGGGCCCCGAGCAACTACTACATCAACGAGAGCAATTTGGCTTCGACGGTGACTGTGAGTGGTACTGCGACGCCTGGTGCGACCGTCACCATCTCGGCAACGGGTGGCTTTTCTGTTGGTGTTGTCGCCGCCGGTGGCTCGTGGTCTTACGAAATTCCCGCGGCCTCGCTCCCCCAGGGCACCATCGCGTGCACGGCGGCTGTGGCTGGGCCCCCGAAGGTCTCGGTCGCTGGTCCCAACACCGTCGTGAAGGACACGGTGGCCCCGACCATTGCCAGCACCACATATCAAGGGACCGGCAGTCCGAAGAAGCTGACGTTTTCCGGCGCGCTTGTCGAGACGACTGCTGTGTCGGGAACGGTCAGTATCACAACTGATGATGGTAAAACGTACAGCGACCAGAATGTGTCGTACACTGCCGCGCCATGGACGGTGACGTTTGAAGGGATCTCGAATAACGTCAATTACACGGTGACGGCGGTGTTGAGAGACGCCGCTGGCAACTCCGTCACGGTGGAGGAAACAGGGACGACGTAAGTAGACAGCGGCCGCCCCACCTTCGAATGGGCGCTGAGATAACCAGGACAGCTGGCCCCGGCCAAAGTGGTCGCCGTCACATAAGTCCGTACGAATGAACCACGTGCACGAGATCAGGCGTGCACGTGCGCTGCTCGCTGTAGTGAGCGCCGATCCGCAGGGGAGTTGCAAGTGGGACTGGAACAGATGTGGGGCTTGCTGCGCCGTGGATGGTTGGTGATCGTCGCGTCGCTGGCCGTGGGCCTGGCACTCGCCTTTGCCCTCTCCCTCACGCAACCGGTCCTCTACTCGGCGACGTCTGCGGGCTACGTGGTCGCCGGCAACTCGGCAACGGTAGGTGACGCCTTCGCGGGCAGCACCCTGGCAGCCGAGAAGGCCGGCACGTACCTCCCCCTGGTGCAGAGCCGCTCAGTGGCCAACCGGATCGCGGAGGAGTTGGCGCTCCCGTCAACGGGCCCGGTGGTCGGGAACCTGGAGGGCTCCGTCGACGGAGTGATCTTCCGCATCAGGGCCACCGCCGACTCCCCCGAGCTTGCCGCGTCGCTCGCCGATGCCGCCATCCGCGCGACCTCGGTGGAGGCCAACGCGCTGGAGACCCTGACCATCACCGGCGAGAGCTCCGGCCAGACCGTCGTGAGGATCGTCCCCGTCGAGCTGGCCCAGACGCCCACCACCCCCGTCTCCCCCAACTACGTCCGCAACCTGGCCCTGGGCGCCGCGCTGGGCCTGCTGCTCGGTCTGGGCATCGTGGTCGGTCGCCAGAGCTTCGACCGGCGGATCCGGCGCGCCCACGAGGCGGAAGAGGTGGCCGAGACCAGCTCGCTGGGGATCGTGCCCGCGGCCGCCGAGCTCGCCGGGGAGAGCGCCCTGGTCACCGGCAGCAGTGCCGCCGCCGAGGCCATCCGTCAGATCCGCACGAACCTCCGCTTCGTCAGCGTCGACAACCCCGCGAAGAGCATCGTCATCACCTCGTCCAACGAGGGCGAGGGCAAGTCCACGCTCGCGGCCAACATCGCGGCCATGTTCGCGGACGCCGGCGAACCCACCGTCCTGATCGACGCCGACCTCCGAAGGCCGGTTCAGGCGGAGCGCCTCGGGCTCGATGGCGCCGTCGGCCTCAGCCAGGTCCTCGCCGGCACCATCAAGCTGAGCGACGCCATGCAGGCCACCGACCACAAGCACCTGCAGGTCCTGCCGGCAGGGCGGATTCCGCCGAACCCGGCGGAGATGGTTGGCTCCAGCCGCATGAGGAGCCTCATCGAGCACCTCAGCAAGGCTCACATGGTCATCATCGACGCCCCGCCGCTCCTGCCGGTCACCGACGCTACCCTCCTGAGCGCCTCAGCCGACGGCGCCGTGGTGGTTGTGCAGTCCGGGACCACGCGACGCGAACAGCTGGAGGTCGCGGCCCACAAGCTGCGCCAGGTGGACGGGAACCTGCTGGGTGTCGTGCTCAACAAGGTGGCCAAGAAGGACCTCGGCGAGGCGACCTTCGGCTACGGCTACGGCAGCTACACGTCGAAGTACTACCGCACCGACGAGGCTCAGAAACCGCATCGTCGGGAGCGGGCACGTCGGGTGACGAAGCTCGTGGAGACCGACGATCAAGCCGCGGAGTTGGCCGAGCCGAGGCGTCCGGTTGCGTGATGGCGCTGGTGAGCGGATCCCGTCACGATTTTGCCTCGCCACGGCGCGAAGGTATCGTCGAGGCGAGATTGGGTTCACGGTTTGGGGGGAACTGGATGGATGGCTTTCGTGACCTGCGGTCCTCCGCTGGGCTGACGTCCTTCGCGGCTGGGTCGGGAATCAATTGACCGCCTCCCTCGGAGGGGACGCACTTGCGCCGAACCGCCCCGTCTTCCTGCTGCTGAAGCGCACCGCTGACGTTGTGCTCGCCTCAACCGCGCTGGTCGTGCTCTCCCCCGTCATGGGCCTGACAGCGCTGGCCATCGAAGCCGGATCGGCGGGGCCGGCCATCTTTTCCCAGGAGCGCCTCGGGCTGGGAGCCAGAGCGTTCCGGATGTACAAGTTCCGCACCATGAACGTGGGTGCCGAATCCGGCGGCGTCTACGAGGCGGCCGGTGATCAGCGCGTCACTCGTGTGGGTCGATTCCTTCGTCGCACGAGCCTGGACGAACTCCCCCAGCTGGTCAACATCGTGCGGGGAGACATGTCGATCGTCGGACCCCGGCCCACCTTGACCTACCACCCCTGGCCGTAGGACGAGTACACGCCGGAACAGCGCCGACGGTTCAGCGTCCGCCCAGGGGTCACCGGCTGGGCGCAGGTGAACGGTCCCAAGAGCCTGGACTGGCCACGTCGCATCCAGTACGACGTCGAGTACATCGACCGCATGTCGATCATGTTCGAACTCCGGATCCTCGCCAGAACGGTCGTGAAGGTCCTGTCCATGGGCGACAACGTCAACACCACACAGACGGCTGCGCCGCGGGTGGGTTCCACCGACACCACAGAGGAGGCGACGTCATGACAATGACGCTCATGTACATCACCAAAGATCCGGTTGTGGCCAAGATCGCCGAAGACGGCGGGGTCGACTGGGTATTCGTCGACTTGGAGATCCACGGGAAGATGGCGCGCCAGGGGCACCTGGACACCGTCATCTCGGATCACACGTTCGAGGACGTCCGGGCAGTGGCCGAGGTGTTGACCACGTCTCAGCTCCTGGTGCGGGTGAACCCCGTCCACGAGGGATCTGCGGAGGAGATCGACACGGTCATCGCCGCCGGGGCGCAGATCCTGATGCTGCCGTACTTCACCCACCGCGGCGAGGTCGCCGAGTTCATCAGCCTCATCAGCGGACGCGCCCAGGTGTGCCTCCTCCTGGAGACGCCGGGGGCGGTCGAGGCCTCGGCTACGGGATGCAGTTCATGTTTGAGCTCCTCACCGACGGCACCGTCGAGAGCCTCTGCCGTCGCCTGAGCCAGGCCGGCGTCCGCTATGGCTTCGGCGGGGTCGCGCGTCTCGGCAGGGGCGACCTCCCGGCGGAACGCATCGTGGCAGAACACGTCCGGCTCGGTTCGAGCATGGCGATCCTGTCGCGGGCCTTCTGCGACCTCCGCGAGCACGAAGCCACGCTGTCGGCCATGGACGCGGGCTTCTTCGAGGCCAACCGTCAGCAGGTCGTAGACGTGGTCGCGGAGATCGCGGCCCGCAAGGGCCCCCACCTCTCAGCGAAGGTGCGTCCCGTTCAGGCCATCAGCGCAGGTGTCCCTGCATGAGGCTCCTCGTCACGTCGGCCCTGACCAGGGACGAGCGTCACCTGGACGAGCTGCGCCGGCTCGGCCACGACGTTGTGTTCATGGCCGACGAGGCCGCCCCGCTCCCAGCCTCCCTCTTTCTTGAGGCGGCTTGAGACCTGTCAGCTGGGCTGTCGGAGCCCGATCTGAGGGCTGGGGCGGGTGAGGGCGTGGTTGTTGGCCGGCTGACGCTGCCGGTGGGCGGTTCTTCAGGTTTCCTCGGGTAGTGGCGGACGGTTGGGGTCAGGTCGGTGGTGGGATCGCGGCGATTCGGTCGAACGCGGCCACGAGGTCCTCGGCCCAGGGCCAGGTCTTGGGTAGTCGCAGCCGTCGCTGTCGGGCGCCGTGTACGAGTCGGGCCGGGACGTGCAGCAGTCTGTATCTGAATGCTTTCGGTTCGGCCTTGGCGAGGTCGCCGTCGAGGGCCAGGAGCTTGAGCCAGGCGACCAGATCGGCGGCGATCATGGCCAGGGTCAGCCAGGTCTGGTTGATGCTGAACTCGCGTGAGGGGAACCGTCCCAGGCCCGAGTCTTTGGCGTGACGGATCCGGTCCTCGACTCGGGCATGGGCCCGATGCCGGGCCTCGAGGAACTGGAGAGTCCCGCTGGCGGTGTTGGTGACGAACGTGGTAGCGCCACCCGTCGTGGGCTTCGAACAGCGACAGTTGGGCCCCCGGGTGGGGACGTTCACGGCGAAGGAACACCCTCATCCCCGCTGGCCAGCCATCGAGATTGAGCAGTCCGGTGATCTCGGCGACTTCCCCACCCTCTCGGACCTGACCATCGGCCTTCAGCGCCGGGGACCAGGACCCGTCGGGCACCTGCGTGATCGCATCGCGCACGTTCTCCCCGATCGTGAACCCCACGGTGTAGTCCAGGATTCGGCCTCTGACCTGGCCTTGCGCATGAAGCCAGTCCAGCAACAGATGCGAGGCTCCGGCCCCGTCGCAGCGGATCAACAGGTTCCGGCGAGACGGCATCGGGATCTGAGTGATCGCCTCCCCGAGGACCTGAATGTGGTCGGAGGCGGTGTTCGAGCCTGCCCGACCCGTCCGTAGCGAGGCGGCGAGGAACTCGCCCGTGTTGTCACACCACACACCGATCGGGTGATACCCGAACGTCCTCTTGAACGTCGGGGCGGCCAACTCCTTCTCCGAGTGGGTCACCACGATCGTGGCATCAACATCCAACACGATCGTCTCTCCGAGGTCGGTCCCGGCGACCTTCGAGGCCGGGACACCGCCGGCGGCTGTCAGCTGGGCCCAGACGTGGCGCCGGACACGGGCCCGGGCCGTGGCGATCTTCCTCCGCCTGGCGTCGATGACCTCATCCAACGCCCGCCACACCGTCGGAGCAGACGCGACCGGCCCCAAGATCTGCCGCTGGTGGCGCAAGACGTCGATGTCCGAGATCGCCTCCCCGCCATCAGCGAGCAGCACCGCGACATCGGTCAGTACCTGACCACGGTCATGCACCGAGGGAACGAACGAACGCCGTGCCATCGACACGGACAACGCCCCAGTCAGGCCGGTGTTCTCGGCCAGCATCCTCAGCCCGATGCTGCCGACGTGGGCGATCACCGCGCCACCATCGCCAGTCACTGACATACCGGCAGACCACGAAGTACGCTTCACCTACGGAGTGCCTTCCACTTCAGGGGTTTTGAACAGTCGCATGTCCAAGTATCTCGTAGTCAGAAGGCACTCCGGCCTATCTACAGCAGGCGTCGCTCACTCCACCATGAACGATCGAGGCCAGCGGGGGCCGCCGACGTCGAGGGCATCGTGTGCAATGGCCTGTTCCTCCATCACCACCACTCGGATTTTCCGCAGCTGCGCTTCGTTCACCTGACCAGCGCCGGCCTCGACCGCGCCCCGGTGCGGGAGTTGGAGGAGCGCGGGGTAGACCTGCGTAGCGCCACCGGCGTGTACAGCATTCCGGTGGCAGAATGGGTGGTCACCCAAGTGCTCCAGCTCTACAAGCGCAGCCGCGACTTCTGGCGCCACCAACAGGAGCACCGCTGGGTGAAGAATCGCGACTTGCCGGAACTCGCCGGGTCAACCGTGACGATCGTCGGCTTCGGCGACATCGGGCGCGAGGTGGCCAAGCGCCTCCGGGGATTCGATGTCCGCATCGTGGCGGTGAACTCCGAGGACAGGCCGTCATCGCTGGCCGACATGACGTTCGGCGCCGCCGACCTGGGCGCGGCCTTGAGAATTGCGGACGTGGTGATCCTGGCGCTGCCGTTGACACCGGGGACGAGGCACCTCATCGATGCCGCCGCCCTGCAGCTGATGAAGCCCGACGCCGTCCTGGTCGACGTGTCGCGCGGCGGCATCGTCGATCAAGAGGCGCTCCTCGCAGCGCTCGACGAAGGCCGGTTCCGCGGCGTCGCGCTCGACGTGTTCGAGATGTTCGCCTTGAGTCCATTGCCTTGGCAGGCTTCCGTCGCTGCAGGACCGGCCAACCTCGCCGCGACGTGCTACTGGCCCTGTTGTTGCTCACCATCGTCGTCAGCTACTTCATCTTCTCGCTGGGAGTGGGCACGTACGGGACGGCTATGAGGCACCGCGCCAAGTTCTTCCCGATCGAGATCATCCTCGTCTACCTCTCGGCCACGGCGGCACGGATTGGCAATCATTCACCCCGCAGACGTTCATACATCAGAGATACCAGCCGTGTCCTGGCGAAAGGTGCGCAATGAACACGCCCGCGATCAGCGTCATCGTGCCCGTCTACAACGTGGCTCCCTACCTAACTCAGTGCTTGGACAGCGTCTTGGCGCAAACCTTCGGGGACTTCGAACTGCTCCTTGTCGACGACGGATCGACCGATGGCTCCTCAGCCCTGTGTGATGCGTACGCGGCCCGCGACGACCGGGTGCGCGTGGTCCATCAACCCAATGCCGGCCTGTCAGCGGCCCGGAACGCAGGGTTGAAACTGGCGCTCGGGGAGTTCATCACGTTCCTCGACGGCGATGACTGGTTTGACGCGGCGACCCTGGCGGTCGCCCGCCAGACGGCCTTGGCTTCTGGAGCCGACGTTGTGCTGTGACCCTACGTTCGGGAGTACGAGCGCGTCTCTTTGCCCAAGAGGTTGTTTGAGTTCGATCACCGTCGCTTCGACGCTGAAGAGACTCGGCACTTGCTGTGTCGTCGCATGGTCGGTCTCCTGGGGGAGGAACTGGGCACCCCGGAGAACGCCGACGCCCTTGTGACGGCATGGGCCAAGCTGTTTCGCAGACAGGTGGTAGTGGGCAGTGGCGCTCGCTTCGTCGACTTGGCGTTGATCGGGACCTCGGAGGACGCGCTGTTCAACCTCCAGTTCCTTACACATGCTTTTAAGGCATGCTACGTTAACCGCTTCCTATATCATTACCGACGCGATAACGCAACGTCGGTGACCACGCGATACAAGCCAGAACTCCCACACCAATGGAGTCGCCTACCTGAAGTGATGAAGCAGCACATTGCGCACCACTCTCTCGGTCCCGACTTCGAACAAGCACTGCGGAACCGCGTATCCCTCAGCGTCCTTGGCCTGGGCTTGAACGCGCTCCAATCCGGCTTAGCGCCACAGCATGTCATTCGGGACATCCGTCTGGCGTCCATGATGACGAACGACCCGAAGGATAGGCACGTCTTGGCTGCCGCCGTCCGCGGTGGTGCCGAGGTGCTCGTCACCTTCAACACAAGGCACTCTTCGCTTGAGTCCGTTGAGCGGTTCGACCTCGAAGTCGTACACCTCGACGACTTCCTCCTCGATCAACTCGACCTCTACCACGCACCGACGCTCAGGGCGTTGGTCGAACTCGTCGAAGGGTACGAGTCGCCAGCGATGACGATCGACGACCTCCTGGTGGCACTGGCCCGTGCCGGTGTGCCGAAGTTCGTGGATGCCGCCCGGGCGAAGCTCTACTGACCACCGGGTGGCTCACCCGGAGGTGCGCCGTCGGCGACCGAGGCCCTTGGGCAGGTCGAGGAAGCGCGCCCAACCCGCGGTCCACGCGGCCCCGGCGACGGCGCACAGGCCGACCGCGGTCATCGCCACCGGGAGCGACGCGACCAGCAGCAGCCCGGAGATCACCAGCGGCCCGCCGAGCGCGCCGCCCTGGCTGTACATCGCCCAGATGCTGAGGAACCGCGCCCTGCCGGTGGCCGGTGAGAGGTCGGCGCCGATCGTCATGTTGATCCCGGCCCCGAGGCCGTTGCCGACGCTCATCACCACCACTGCGACCACGAAGCCCGCCGTCGTCGGCCAGAGCGGCGCCAGCAGGAAGCCCGCGCCGTAGATGAGGAGGCAGGCGATCAGGACAGGCGAGCGACCCAGCACATCCTTGAAGTAGCCGCCGGGGAACATCAGCACCAGCTCGACCGCCGCGCCCACATCGACCATCAGGGAGATCTGCGACTCCGTCCACCCCAGGTGCACCCCCGACAGCGCGATCAGGATGGGTTGGCCGACGCGCAGGACGGCGAGGGTCGTGATCGCGATCCCGGCGACGGTGACCGCGCCCCACCGCACTCGCGCCGTCAGCTCCTCCGGGGAACGGGCGGCCTTGTTGCGTTGGGTTTGGGCGTCGAAGCGGCTGTTCAGCGCGGGGATGAACAGCAGCACGGTCGCGAGCAGCGCCGTCACCACCGCGAACGCGAACACCGACCACAGCGGAAACCGCCAGAGCAGCAGCGCGCCGCAGAGGGGGCCCACCAGGTTGCCCGCCCGCATGGTGCCGCCGAGCGCCGTCATCGCCTTGCCCCGCATCGCTGCGGGCACGGCCTCCGCAACGACCGCCTGCCGCGCCAGGTTCCAGCCCACCGACGCCGGGGTCCGCAGCACGATCGACACCACGAACAGCGCGAGCGACCACCGCGACGGCACCGCCAGCGCGACGATCGTCAGCCAGCGCCGTCATCGCCGCGGCGGTGCCCGTGGCGACGGCCATGGCGCGTTTGTCGCCGATCCGGTCGATAAGCATCCCGACCGGCACCGTGACGGCGAGCGACACCGCACCCGTGATCGCGACGATGGCGCTCGCGAACGCGGAACTGGCCCCGAGTTGGAGGGCCGCCAGCACCATGACCGGCATGACGGCGCCCAGCCCCACCCCGTACAGGAACGACGGCACCAGCACCGGCCACAGAATGAGTCGCAGCAACCCGCCTCCAATCGACCCGCGCCACACTACCCCGCAGGCTAGCCTGCGAGGCATGACCGACTTCAAGCGCGAAATCGCCACCTACAAGGCACGCGAGGGTCGCTTCGACGTCGTCACCGTCGCGCCACTGCGGTTCCTGATGCTCGACGGCGAGGGCGACCCGAACACCGCCGTCGGCTACCGGGAGTCGCTGGAGACGCTGTACCCGGTGGCTTACAAGCTCAAGTTCTTCAGCAAGAAGGAGTTGGGCCGCGACTTCACCGTCATGCCGCTCGAGGGCCTCTGGTGGGCCGACGACCCGGCCGCGTTCACGTCGCGCCGCGACAAGTCGCTGTGGCGGTGGACGCTGCTGCTGATGATGCCCGACTGGATCTCAGCCGAGCACTTCGACGGCGCCCGCGCGGCCGTCGCGGCCAAGGCCCCGCGCGTCGACGCGTTGCGGCTCGAGACGTTCGACGAGGGTCGCTGCGTGCAGACCCTGCACGTCGGGCCGTACGACGACGAGGGCCCGGTGCTGGCGGAGATGCACGAGCGCGTCATCCCCGACGCCGGACTCGCGATGACGGGGAAGCACCACGAGATCTACCTCAGCGACGCCCGCCGCACCGCCCCGGCGAAGCTGCGCACCATCCTGCGGCAGCCGGTGCGCGAGGCCTGAGACGGCGTCGGCTCAGAGCCCGGCCGCGGTGGCCCCGTGCTCCGCCTGCTCGGGCGTGAGGCCCTCGAAGTCGAGCTGCTCGATCAGGCCCGACTTCGAGTAGGGCCCGAAGGTGAGGTGGGCGATCGCCTGCTCCACCGCCTGGGCCTTAGGCCGCAACTCAGTCGGGCTGACGTCGCCGGCCAGGGTGCACGTGACCGCAAGCTAGCACAGGGTGATACCGAGTGGGGTGGCGCTAACCAGCGGCGAGCCCGAGCTCGACCGTGAGCCCAGCGTCGCGGAGGATCTGAGCCCCCGACGGGAGGCCAGCGTCGGCGCGCGCCGTCTCGGTGTAGCTCCGCTCGTGGGTGACGAACAGCGTGTGCCCCTCGCCGTTCCAGTTGGCCGCGAGCAGCGCGTTGACCTCCGCGTGGATGAAGCCGCTGTGTCCCTGGTCGAGGCTTTCGCGCTCGTTGGGCTCCCCGGCGGCGCGGCCGTTGTAGCCGACGCCCACCACCCGGTTCCACCGGTCCAAGAGACACGCGCCCACCTGGACCTTTGGGTCGGCGCTGCGGGAGGCCCAGAGTCGCGCGGTGTCGAGGGCGAGGTCGTCGAAGCTGGGTAGGCTCATCTGCCGATCGTAAGTCCGGCCCGCTCCGCCCATGCGGCTCGCCCAGCGGGGGTGCATCCGCATCTGCAAAGATGCCCACCCAGTGGACCCAACACCGGGGCGCTTTGGTTGGTCCATAGGCCAACCGATATAATTCCGTATCGTGACCGTCCGGGGGGAAAACTCAATCCGTACGCCTCTGGGCATAGTAGCTCAGAGGCGTTTTTGGCTGGCCCATAGAGCGACGCGGCAGGTGGCGTGATGAGCGCCAGTGCCACGCCACAAGACGGCAACTCAGCGCCCGGCACGGCCAACTCCGCCGTGACAGCACGCCGCCTCCAGCGGCGGGTCTCGGGCGTGTACAACCGGTTCGGCAAGCGGTTCATCGACCTAGTCCTCGTGGTGCCGATGATCATCATCCTCGCTCCGGTGCTGCTGGCTATTGCCGCAGCGGTGTTCCTCACCTCCGGCTCCCCAGTGCTCTACCAGGGCGAGCGAGGCGGGCTGCACGGCAAGCCCTTTCGCATTCTCAAGTTCCGCACCATGGTCAGGAACGCTGATCAGGTTGGTGGCGGCACCACCGCCTTGGGGGATGCCCGCATCACCCGAGTCGGTGCTGTGTTGCGCAAGACGAAGCTTGACGAGTTCCCGCAGTTGTTCAACATCCTCCGTGGCGAGATGAGCTTCATCGGCCCACGGCCGGAACTCCTCCAGTACACGAGCCAGTACTCAGGCCTGGAGGAATACATCCTCGAGGTTCGTCCGGGCATCACGGACTTCAGTTCCCTCGAGTTCATGAATCTCGCTTCGGTAGTCGGCTCCGGGGACGCCGATGCCGTCTATGAGCGTGAGGTGCTCCCCCGAAAGAACCAGTTGCGGATCAAGTACGTCGCCCGCTTGTCCCCCGTCACCGATCTCCGACTGTTCGTGCACACCGTGCTCCGGGCTGTCCAGGGCGTTATGCGTCACGTCTTCCCAGGAGGAGGGTCTCATGGAGATCACTGAACTCGGCCGGAGCGGCCTGCAGGTGTCCCGCCTTGCATTCGGCGGCTGCCCCATGGGCGGGCACGGCTGGGGAGCGGTGTCGCGAGACGATGTCGGCAACGCCATCCAGGCAGCGCTCGCCCACGGGCTCAACTTCTTCGACACGGCAGACACCTACGGGCTTGGCGAGGGAGAACGAACCCTGGGCAAGGCGCTGAAGGGGCGACGCGACAGGGCGGTTATCGCCACCAAGTTCGGCGTCCGGGTTGAGGGTGGGCGCACGTTCTACGACAACAGCCCAGCGTGGATCACGAAGGCGCTAGAAGCAAGCCTGCGCCGGCTCCAAACCGACTACGTCGACCTGTACCAGATTCACTACCGCGACGGCGTGACACCGCTCGATGACGTCGTCGCCGCGCTGGTGGACCTGCAGCAGCAAGGCAAGGTCCGCCACATCGGCCTGTCCAACGTCGGCAGTTCCCATGCGTCTGAGCTGGCTCCCCACCGGGGCAGGTTCGTCAGCTTCCAGGACGAGTTCAGCCTCGCCAGCCGTTCGAACGAGCCCGACATCCAGTTGCTCGCGAGCGATTTCGGCCTCTCGCCACTCACTTGGGGAAGCCTCGGTCAGGGAATCCTCAGCGGCAAGTACGGCGCCAACAGCACCTTCGGCCCAGATGACCGACGCAGCAGGCCCATCTACGTCAACTTCCACGGTGAGAGGCTGCAGCGCAACCTGCGGATCGTGGAGGTTCTCCGGCAGCTCTCCCGCGACTTCGGCAAGAGCGTGCCCTCCGTTGCCATCCGGTGGATCCTCGATTCGCTCCCCGGGAGCGTCGCGATTGTGGGCATCAAGAACGTGCAGCAACTCAAGGCCAACCTCGAGGCCCTGAGTTGGAGCCTTCCCCTTGGCGCCCGTGCAGACCTTGATGCGGTCTCCGACTACGAAGGAGCCCTGGTGTGAACAGTCTGGAACTGGCCTGGCGCATCCGACGTCACGGCGTTGAAATGACCCATCTGTCCGGCGGCTCGCACATCGGTTCGATCCTGTCCGTAGCCGACATCGTGGCCGTGCTCTACGCCGGGATCGCCAACGTTCGGCCAGAAGACCCTGAATGGGAAGATCGCGACCGCGTCATCCTCAGCAAGGGCCATGCCGGGGCATCCATCTACGCGGCGCTCGCGGAGCGGGGCTTCTTCGACGTGGAGGAACTGCGCACCCACTACTCCGACGGCAGCCGACTCTCCGGCCACGTCTCCCATAAGGGGGTGCCCGGGGTGGACCTCTCAACCGGTTCGCTCGGTCACGGCCTTTCCGTGGGGGCCGGCATGGCATACGCCGCCAAGAAGGACGGGAAGGCGCACCGAGTATTCGTGATCCTCGGCGACGGGGAGTGCGACGAGGGCTCCGTATGGGAGGCGGCCATGGTGGCTAATCACTATGGGCTGGGCAATCTCGTTGCGATCATCGACCACAACCGCATGCAGAGCCTGGACTTCTGCGAGGACACCATCGCGCTGCACCCGTTCGGCGACAAGTGGCGCGCCTTCGGCTGGAACACCATCGAACTGGACGGGCACAACCATGAGGCGCTGACTGCGGCGCTCGAGGGCTGCCGCGGCTCCGACAAACCTACCGTCATCATCGCCGAGACCATCAAGGGCAAGGGGATCTCCTTCATGGAGCAGAACATCCTCTGGCACTACCGCTTCCCGCATGAGGGCGAGGAGTACGACGGCGCGGTGGCGGAGTTGAATGCCCAGCGGCCGCTGAACGGCGAGAGCGTCAAGGCGTCCGCGCGATGAGGGATCGCTTCGTCTCAACGCTGATGGGCTTGGCGGAGAAGGATCCCAACGTCCATCTCGTGACGGGCGACCTCGGGTTCGGGGTGCTCAAGCCGTTCTGGGAGCGCTTCCCGGATCAGTTCACCAACGCCGGGATCGCCGAGCAGAACATGACCAGTTTCGCCGCAGGCATGGCGCTGGAGGGCAGGACGGTGTTCACCTACTCGATCGGCAACTTTCCGACGCTGCGTGCGATCGAGCAGATCCGCAACGATTGCGCCTACCACGAGGCCAACGTGAAGATCGTCTGCGTGGGGGGCGGATTCACCTACGGCTCGCTGGGCATGAGCCACCACGCCACTGAGGATCTGGCGATCATGCGGGCACTCCCGAACGTCACCGTCATGGCCCCGTCGGACGCGGCCCAGGCCCAGCTCGCGACGGAGGCCATCTACGCCCAGCCGGGCACCTGCTACCTGCGGCTCGGGCGGGGCGGTGAGCCCAATCTGGGCACCCCAGCCGAGGAGTTCGAGATCGGAAAGGCCCTGCCCGTCTCCGACGGCGAAGGCGTCGCCTTGCTGTTCACGGGTGCCATCGGCGACGAGGTGATCGAGGCCAGGGACACGCTCGCCGCCGATGGCCATCAGGTGGCGGTGGTGTCGTTCCCGACGGTGAAGCCAATCGATGTTGAGGCCATCGTCAACCTCGCCCAACGGTTCGACACCCTCGTGACCGTCGAGGAACACAACGTGGTCGGTGGCCTAGGCGGATCGGTCGCGGAGGTGCTCGCCGAGTTGCCCAGCCCCCGCGCGCGCCTGGCACGCGTCGGCCTGGACGACCGCTACTCCAGCATCGTTGGCACCCAGAAGTATCTGCGAGATGCCTACGGGATGAGCGCGAGGGCAATCACCGAGCGGGTGCGTCAGGTACTGAATGGCTAGGGTGCTCGTCTTCGCGAACGACTACACCAGTGTCTTTCACTTCAGGCGCGAATTGCTGCGGCGCCTGGTCTCAGACGGGCATGCGGTGGAACTGGTTCTGCCCGTTGACGACAGGAACCAAGCATTCGCGGAGATCGGGTGCTCTGTCACCCAGCTACCACTCAGCCGCTTCGGCACGAACCCAATCGAAGAGTTGGGCACGCTGGTGCGCTTCATGAAGATTGTTCGGTCAGCCAGGCCTGACGTGCTGGTGACCTTCACTGCGAAGCCCAACATCTACGGCGGGATCGCGAGTCAGATCTGTCGCGTGCCACTCGTGAGCGCTGTAACGGGACTCGGAGCGACATTCCAGCAGCCGGGCTTCTTGCGCACCGGCATGACCCTTCTCTACCGCTTGGCGCTCCGCGGAGCCTCAAGAGTCATGTTCGAGAACTCGAGCAATAGGCAGCTCTTCCTCGACAGGCACGTCGTTGCGGAAGGGAACTCGACGGTTGTTTCAGGGGCAGGCGTCAATCTTGCGGAGAACCCGCTGGTGCCCTACCCCGAGAAGCAGGACGTGACGAGATTCATCGCCGTCGCGCGCGTCCGGCGCGACAAGGGTTATGACCAACTGTTTGAGGCAATCAAGCAAGTCTGCGCGCACCGCGATGACGTGGAGTTCCACATCGTGGGCTGGTATGAGGATGAGTCCTATCGACAGCGGCTCCTGGAAGTTGCCGCAGACTACCCCGTCATCGTTCATGGTGGGGTTTCGCAGGAGCAGGTGCGAGGACTGCTTGCACAAGCAGACTGCCTTATCCATCCTTCACATCACGAAGGCATGGCCAACGTAATCCTCGAGGCAAGCGCAGCTGGCCGTCCCTGTCTGGTGTCCGACATCCCAGGATGCCGCGAGGCAGTCGACAGTGAGGTTAGCGGCTTCCTGTTCCCGGCCAAGGACGCTCCGGCTCTGGCGGAGTGCGTGGAGCGATTCACGGGTCTACCCACGGAACAGCGGCGCCAGATGGGACTGGCCGCCCGCCAGAAGATGGAACTCGAGTTCGGTAGAGACGCCGTCGTGGACAGCTATGTCGCTGCCATCATGGAGGCGGCGTGACAAGTCCTGCGGTGAGTGTGATCGTGCCCGTGTACAACACGGCCAAGTATCTTGAACAGTCTGTTGGCAGCGTTCTACGCCAGTCGTTCCCTGACTTCGAGTTGCTCCTCATCGACGACGGGTCAACGGAC
The DNA here is from genome assembly GCF_001997295.1 of Tessaracoccus flavus. Taxonomy (NCBI): domain Bacteria; kingdom Bacillati; phylum Actinomycetota; class Actinomycetes; order Propionibacteriales; family Propionibacteriaceae; genus Tessaracoccus; species Tessaracoccus flavus. Next base: position 3,005,858 of record NZ_CP019605.1, on the reverse strand, counting down.
GAGTCGCCGGTCATGTGCGATGCGTTCGCCCTACGCGACTCACGGGTGAAGGTGTTCCATCAGTCAAACTCGGGGGTCTCAGCTGCCCGGAACACGGGATTGGACCATGCGCGGGGTGAGTTCGTTGCTTTTCTCGATTCGGACGACTGGTTTGGCGAGGAGACCCTGGCATCCGCCGTATCAGCCGCTGAACTCCATCGCGTTGATGTGGTTCTTTGGCCCTACGTCCGAGAGTATGCCGGGCTCTCGCTTGAGCGGGACTTCTTCAATTTCACTCCGGGTCGCTTCAGCAAAGAAGACACCAGGGAGTTGGTGTGTCGACGAATAGCTGGCCTGCTTGACGAGGAGTTAGCGCACCCCGACAGCGCAGACGCCCTCGTCACTGTGTGGGGAAAACTGTATCGTCGGCAACTGATCACTAGCGTTGACGCACGGTTCACCGACCTTAGTGTGATCGGGACAGCCGAAGACGCCCTGTTCAACCTGCAGGTTCTTTCGCGGGCCTCAAGCGCCTACTACCTAGACAGCCACCTCTATCACTATCGTCGCGACAACGTGACGTCGCTGACCCAAAGCTATAAGCCCGGCCTGCCTGGACAATGGCGTGAGTTGCACCGGCGGATGCGGGATTTCATCTCCGACCACCAGCTTGGCCCATCCTTCACCCAGGCATTGGCAAACCGGATTTCGCTGAGCATCATCGGACTTGGCCTTAACGCACTGCGCTCTCGCAAGGGCCCGGTGCGCACAGTTCAAGCGGTTCGAAACCTGCTACTCGACGATGAGTATCGTGCCGCCGTTGCGGAACTGGACTTGCGTTGGTTCCCGATTTCGTGGCGCGTGTTCTTTGGAGCAGCCAAGGCGGGCAATGCGCTGGTTGTCTCAACCATGCTGGCTGGTGCGCAGGCCATCATCGACCACCGGAGCCGCACCCCCGGTTCGCGGCGCCTAGGCGACCTCTTCGGAAGACAACGGAGGACGGCCTGATGTGCACCGTTGAGGGGGCAACCTCCGCCCCTGCGCTGGAGGGAACTTGCGCATGACGACTCCCCGAGTATCCATCATCATGGCTGTTCTCAACGCTCAAACGACCCTTGAGGCAGCGCTAGCATCGATCGCGGCACAGACCTTCACCGACTGGGAGTTCGTGATCTGTGACGATGGGTCCAGCGACGAGACAGCAGAGATCCTGGCAAGCTTCCGCAGCACGCTGGGGGCGGAGCGGGTGACTGTCCTTACCAATCCGGTGAACCGGAAGTTGGCCTATTCACTGAACAGATGCCTCGACGCCGCCCGGGGCGAGTTCATAGCCCGCATGGATGGGGACGACCTCTCTGAGCCCGACCGCCTTGAGAAGCAGCTGGCTTACCTGGATGACCACGCTGATGTCGACCTTGTTGGCACCGCAATGCGTCGGTTCAACGGCGGGGGGTTGGGAGAGGTTGTCCAACCAGCTGCGGAGGCCCCCGACAGGTGGGTTCTCGCCAGGGCCTCAGGCGCTCCCTTCTTCCACGCAACGGTCCTGGCGCGGCGCGCCGTGTTCGATGCAGTAGGCAACTACACCGTGTCTTGGCGCACCGAGCGCTGCGAAGACCTGGACCTTTGGTACAAGTTCTTCGCCGCAGGGCTCAGGGGGAGGAATCTGAGTGAGCCCTTGTATCGAGTCCGGGAGGATGCGGCCGCGATTCGCCGACGACGTCCCTGGGGACGGCTTGGCAGCTTCGCGACGTCGTTCAAGGGCGCTTGGATGCTTGGATATCCACCCAGCGCCTACATCCGCGAACTCGCGAACCTCATGAAGATATTTGTCCCTTACCGGGTATTCGATCTCCACCGAGCGTGGACACAGTCCCGTGCGTCGCGGCACGATCGGCCGAATAGGGAGTCGCGATGACTCCGTACTGGGTGACTCTTGCGCTTCTTGCCTACCTCTTGGTCCTCACCTACCAGCTCGACCCAGCCGTAGATACGAAGCTGGCCAACGGGCTTTCGTTCTCGACGAGCACGCGCATCTGCCTGACTGCTGCTGCAGCTGTCTTGGTCTGTGTGGCTGGTCTGAGGTGGGGAATCGGCACGGACTACTTCGGTTACTACAAGGGCTACTCCCAAAGCGGCGCCGAGTTCATCACCGCCCTACAGGCGTTCGATGAGCCTGGAATCAAGGGCCTAGCTTGGGCAACATCCCAGATCAGCGACGATGCCGCTGTCTTCATGTTCGCCGCGAGTTCACTCACCCTGATCCCTATCCTCTGGACCACGGTGAAGCACACAAACGCGGTTGGGATGAGCCTGCTGCTGATCGTCTTCGTCGGCACCTGGCATGGCTCGTTCAACGGCGTTCGCCAGTTCCTTGCCTGTGCCGTGATTTTCGCAGGGCATCGGTTCATCGTCGATCGACGGTTGATACCGTACGCGCTGGTTGTCGTGGTCGCATCATCAATTCACATCAGCGCTCTAGCTATGGCGGTCCTGTACCTCGTACCCACAAAGCAACTCAGCAGACGCATGGTGGTTCTGTTGGCCGCTCTAGCGTTGGGTGCCCTGTACTCATCCGACTTCATGATCAGCCTCTTCGAGAGGGCTGATGAAGGCTTCGAAGTGACGGAGTACGTCACCCACTCGATCAACCCGCTGCGTGTCGCTGTGGCCGTAGCACCAGTCCTCCTCTATTGGTCACCCGGCGTCAGAACTCGCGCCGACGGACAGTGGTTCTATCGGAACATGGCGGTCGTTCACGCGGCTGTGGTACTCGCGGCGTCTTGGAGCGCCTACCTAACTCGGTTCAGCATCTACACCACCGCGTTCCTGCCATTGGTGCTGCCTAGACTGATCGATTTTCCGAATCGAAGGCTCACTGCACTCACGCGCGCCGCTGTCACATTGCTCTTCGCCGTCTACTGGTATACCGAGGTTTCTGGTTCCAGCGCACTCAATGACTTTCGTTTCATCTGGGAGCGTCAAGGAGCGGTGCAGTGACTCCGGAAGGTAGGCGTCGACCATTGATACATCTAGCATGCGGAGGAAAGCTCGGATGAGACTCCTTAGTCTGTTGCGGCAAGCTGTCGCGGGGCTGATCCCAATGCCCATACGCCACGAGGCGGTGGCGCTCCGGGAGACCTTGATTGACGGCTGGCGATACCAACGTGCTGCCGGCTCGAGCGACGCGTGGTCGCGTGCTGTCCACACTCCGGCAAGGCACGAGGCCCGTGTCACTATGGATTATCACCGAGTGGAGAAGGGACTCGCGCTTCCGGCTCCCAAGCGCCCATTCGGCAAGGAGCTGCGGGAGCGGATGTCCGCACTCCTTTCTCAGACACCCTCTGAAACCCGCGAGCGGCCTTACATCGGCTACGGTGAGCGCGCATTGGAGAGCTTGGACGAGTGGAACGAGCAGGGATCCATCAACGTCGAGGCCACGCCATTCCTCACGTCCGCGCCCGTGGCTCTGGACGAGGACGGCGCGCGCGTCTTCTTCGGCTCCCGCCACAGCGTCCGGAACTTCGACCCCGACAACGTGCCGACGGAGGGGGAACTCCGTTCGATCGTCGAGCTGGCCCGCAACACGCCCTCCGTTTGCAACAGGCAGGGGTTCCGAGTGCACATGTACCGCTCTCGTGAGGACATCGACGCGATCCTGAAGATCCAGAACGGCGCCACCGGCTTTGCCCACGTAGTGCCAGCCGTGGGCGTCGTCACCGCCCGGCGGGCACTCTTCGTCGGCCCCGATGAGCGCAATCAGCGCTGGGTGGACGGGGGACTTTTTGCGATGACGTTAGTGTGGGCGGCCCACGCCAGGGGCTTTGCCACGTGCATGCTCAACTGGTCGCTGCCAAGCGTAAGCAGCGCTCGCCTGCGGAAGGTGGCCGACATTCCCGAAGGGGAGGATATCGTCGTGGTCATCGCGTTCGGCCACGCGAAGGAAGGTGCGCGAGTCGCACGAAGCCAGAAGAGGAGCATCGATGACCTCGCTTGGTTCCACCCCTGAGCCCGACAATGAGGCGCAGGCAAGCAGCACCGCGCCGCTGGTCAGTATCATCACGCCCTGCTTCAACGGGGAACAGCACGTCTCCAAGCTGATCGAGTCGGTGTTGGCGCAGACCCACCCAAACATCGAGTTCATCCTCGTCAACGATGGCTCAACCGACGGGACGGATGACATCGTTCGCGCCTACGAGCCGCGACTCCGTCATCGCCTCTCCCGATTCGTCTACGTCCAGCAGGAGAACGCCGGGCTTGGTGGCGCCATCTACGCGGGGCTCCGACACGTGACCGGTGATTACGTCTGCTGGCCTGATGCGGACGACTATCTGGAGCCGACCTCGGTTGAGGAGAGGGTGGCCATCCTGGAGGCCCGTCCTGAGGTCGGTGTGGTCACATCTGACGCATGGATCCGGGACGCCCGCGACCCATCGAATGTCACTGGGAGGGTCTCAACCTCCTTCCCCACCAGCCATGAACCGTGGCAGTTCGAGCATTTGTTGCGTGCCGGGTCCATCTTCGCGCCCGGCTGCCACATGGCCCGGATGTCGATGTTTGACGAAACCCATCCTGGACGTGAGATCTACCCTGCCCGTCGTGGACAGAACTGGCAGATGCTGCTCCCGCTCTACCACAAGTACGAGCGCCACTATCTTGATCGCCCCCTCTACAACTACATGATCCTCCCCAACAGCATGTCCCGTGGGGACACATCACCTGAGGCCCAGATTCATCGGGCAGACGAGCACCGTGAGTTCAAGCTCCGCACGCTGGAAACGATCCCGATGAGTGACGCGGAGAAGATCAAGTGGGAACGGCTCATCGATGAGCTCAGAGAGCGGAAGGTGCTCGACATCGCCGCGAAGGCCGGCGATGGAACCTTGGCACGTGTTTCTCATCGGCGTCTAGGGGAGCTGGCCCATCCAAGAGGGAAGGACCGTTTGCGTCTCCGCGCCAAGCTTGTGCAGGCAATGGTGACGCGCCCCGTCTCGCCCGCGGGAACGCCTCAACACGTTGCGCCGCAGGGCAGCGTAGGTGTGCAGCCAATCGCGACGGTCTCGGCGCTCATCACCACGTACAACGGCGCGAGGTTCATTGAAGCGCAGCTAGAATCAATCGCGCAGCAGACGATGCCGGTCGCGCAAGTGCTCATCGCCGACGACGGCTCCACGGACGACACCGTTGACATCGTCGAGCGGTTCATCCGAGACAGGGGCCTCAGTGGTTGGTCGATTGTGCAGAACGAGCGCAACCTTGGCCCGGCCTCGAACGTCCTCACCCACCTCAAGGGCTTAAACGGCGACCTCGTGCTGCTCGCTGACCAGGATGACGTTTGGGAGCCGAACAAGGCGGCGACCCTGGCCGACTATCTTCAGCAAGACCCAGGGCTGAGTCTGGTGGTGTCCAGAACCAGTCTGATCGACTCCCGAGGGCTTCTTGTCGATGACGAGGGTCTGAGCCGTCGCGTAGGGGAGGTTGCTCTGCCTGGCAACTACGTTGGAGCCAGACGGCTCGACTTGATCGACTTCCTTGGATCGTCTCGGATCCCCCTCCATGCGATGGGCGTTCGGGGAGAACTCGTACGGACTATCGCCAGCATCACTCACTACCCGGCGCTGAGCAAGAGCCTAGGCGCTGACTGGTATATCGGGATCCTGAGTGCAATCTTCGGCCGGGCCGTATTGGTGCCGGAGCGGTTGGTGCGGCGGCGGGTCCACGATTCCAACATCTCCTTGGGTCGTCTCCGGAAGAAGAGCGCCTTGGCAAGCCCCAACAGCAAGCGAATCCTCATGCTGCGCGAGGCCCAGAAAGCTCACCTGTCCCTGCTACAGGAGCCCCAGGTGCAAGACTCCCTCGACCCAATCCAGGCCGAGCTCATCACCGACATGGCAGAGCACCTTCAACGAAGGATCAACTTCACCGAGAACCCGAGCCTTCTGCAGGGCGGGGCGCTCTTGCTCAGGATTGAGCAGTACAGGCGGGGTGCCGGGTCGCTTCTAGCCGGTGCACGCATGTGGGTAGCTGACGTCATGTATGCATACGACATCAACTGGCGGCTGCGGGGGAAGGGCACCGATGCCGGGGACGGTTAGTGTCATTGTCCCCGTATACAACGCGGAGGCCCACCTTCCCAAGTGCCTCGCGAGCCTGGCCGGGCAGACGTATCGTGATCTGGAGATCATCCTCGTCGATGACGGGTCCACGGATCGCAGTCTCCAGATGCTGGAGGCGTTCGCCGCTGAGGACACTCGGGCTCGGGTGGTGACCCAGAAGAACGCTGGCGTCTCGCGGGCCAGAAACGTCGGTTTGGCCTCGGCCCAGGGTGACTACGTCAGCTTCGTCGATTCGGACGACTGGCTGGAGCCCGAGACGTATGCGAGCGTTGTCGGGGCGTTCGACGGCAACGACATCGACTTCGTCTCTTTCCAGTACTTCGTAGATCAGGCCGCGGAGTCCGTGGCTTACGGAATCTCCGGGCGCTTCCATGGGCTGCACGGCACGGTGACTGGGCTGGAAGCCGTCCTTGAGACGACGAACCGTTTCGTCTGGACCAGAGTGTTCCGCCGGGAGTTGATCGGGCCGACCCGATTCAGAGAAGACCTGCACTGGGGTGAGGACACGGTCTTCGTCATAGAGGTGGCCCGGCGGGCGAGATGGTCGTTCCTCATCCCCGATCCGTACTACCACTACGTGCAATCGAAGGACAGCGCAACGCGCAGCAAGGTCAACCCAAAGCGGCTAACGGGCATCGAAATGACGCATGTCTTGCAGAGGATGGTCGAGGAAGCGGCACCTCACTTGGCTCCCTTCGTCGTGGCGACGCGGGCCAACATCTTCGCGACATTGGCGCAAGACGCTTACGCTCAACCGAGGCGAGACTGGACGCCAGAGATTCCTACGTTGATCAAGACAATCAGGACTGAGTCTTCGAAGATTGTCTTGGCGCGCGGGCTGGGTATGTCCACCCGGCTGAAGGCCGGGACCTTGGCCGTGAGTCCTATGCTTTTCGTTCGGCTGAACCAACTTCGGTTGGAACGTCTGAGCGGGCGCGCTAGGCAGGGAGTGAGGCAACCGTGAGCGCGGTAGGCATCGTGACCCTTGGGGGGTACACCAACTTCGGCAACCGACTGCAGAACTATGCGTTGCAGGAGGTACTTAAGTCTCTGGGTGTCGAACGTGTCGAGGCCATCGACGGGCTGCCGCGTGCGGAATCCCGTCTCGTCAGGGCCAAGCGCCTTGCGCTTACGCCGCCACAGGAACTGTTCGAGCGGGTTCGTCAGCGAGGCGCTGGCATCCGACCGGACACGTACTCGTCCCCGCCGGAGCGCCAAGCCGCCATCCGTGCATTCAGCGAAGAGTTCATCCAAGTGGCACCCGCGGGGTTTCAGGACATGAGCACTGAGGAGCTTGCTCTATACAGCCACTTCGTCGTGGGATCTGATCAGGTCTGGAATCCCGCCTACACGCATGCGAATCCGGAGTGGTTTCTCAGCTTCGCTCCGGAGGGCAGGCGCATCGCCTACGCCGCGAGTTTCGGGGTGCCTTCCATCCCGAAGTACGCAGCGGGCCGCTATCGGAATGGTCTGCGGGGTTTGACAACCGTGTCGGTCCGGGAGGAGCGCGCCTCCGAGCTCGTCCGTGAGCTGGCAGGGCTGGATGCACAGGTCGTACTGGATCCCACCATGGTGTTGGAGCCCAGCCGCTGGCACGAACTGGCACGGAGGCCGCATCGGTTGTCAGGTGGCGGATACGTGGCGAAGTTCATGCTTGCCGCTGGTGATGGAACGCCCGCATCCGGTGCTGATCTGAGTGGCGTCGAGGGATTCGCCCGCAGGAAGGACCTGGAGATCGTGGATCTGCACGATCCCATCGACCCCGAGTTGCTGGCGATGGGGCCGCTGGAGTTCATCGGCGCCATTCAGGGTTCGGAACTGGTCGTGACCGACTCATTCCACACCGCAGTTTTCGCTGTGCTTTTCCACCGCCCGTTTCTGTTGGTCGGCAGGGGCGGGATGAACTCTCGATTCGAGACGCTGCTAAGCCACACCGGGCTAACGGACCGATTCCTAGCCCAAGCTGACAACTTGGATGGAGCAACGGAGATCGATTGGTCCGCCGTGGATGACAGATTGGCGACGGCTCGCTCGAAGTCGCTGGGCTTCCTGAGAACCTCACTACAACTCTGATCTGGCGGGCGAGACACTGACGGTCAGCGAGCCGGTTGAGGGGCTCAACCGCAATAAGCGTCGCTAAGCCTCCTGTGCCCCGCTCTCTGGTCTGAGATTTCCTTCTGGGCCAGCGAATGGACGAGTTGGCACTGAACGCAGCCCTACCGCTTGCGCGGTGAGAGTCGACGAACAAGTTCGGTGAACTCCGGTCGCCGCCCGAAGACAAGCGCAAAGATCAGATTGATCCAGAGCCCGACGCAGAGGATCGCCAGCAGCATGGACCCCAAGGTAATGGGCCCAAGCCACGCGTCCACGGCAAGGGCAGAACTCACAGCGGCAACGACGAGCACCAGAAGGTACTTGGCCCCATCGATGAAGTACTCCCGCGCAGGACTACCAAAGACACGGGGGTAGACGATGAGCGGTCGCACGATGGTGGCCAAGAGGCCCTGCGCGAGGGTACCGATGAAGACCCCCACCAGGCCAACGGCTTGGACCAAGATGATCGAGAGTCCGAGGTTGACGATCGCCTGGATGAGCGGCAAGTACTTGTCCGCATCCCAGATACCAGCCGCTGACTTCACCGTGTTGACAGTGGCACGCTGGCCCAAGAGGTAGAAGTTAAGCAGAATCAGCAGAGCCACTTCCTGCGGAATTACCATGTCGGGCCCAAGCCACAAGGTGATGAGAGGCGTGATGAGGGCGTACATCCCAGCGGTCGCCATCCCGTAGATCCAGAAGGCCGCAAACCTATAGGTCTTGTAGTTGCGGTACACATCCTTTGGAGCTGCCGTCGCAATCGCATTCCCGAAACTCCCGATCGCAGCGTTCATGATCACGAGCAGGAGCATAGAAGCCGTGTTGATGATCAGGTTATAGTTCGCGATGAAGCCGAGCACCGTCACGTTCACGAAGGCAGCGATGATGATGCTATCGGTCTGGTTGACTGCCACGTCTCCGAGCTTGTGCCAGATGAGCGCCTTGACGTTCCGCTTGATCGGCTCGAGCTGCTCCTGACGCAAGGGTGCATCCGGTGGCTGCAGGTAATTTCGGTACCTGCGGCTCAGATACACGTTCAGGAAGAGTTGTTCCGCTGCTCGTGCGAGCACCATGACCACGAGATAGATCAGGAAGTCACCCCAGATGAGGAGGCTAACGATCTGTGCAACTTGCAGGACGACCGAAGCTACCGTGCGGATGTTCGTGACCAGATAGGTCCGTTGTTCGGCGGTAGCGAGGCCCGTCTTGTAGACCGCGAAGTAGCTCATCACGTTGGCGAGCAGGTACAAGGTGTAGTAGACGCGCAGATCACCCAAATCCCCAGCCTCGTTCGCGAGGTTCGGAATGAACGGAAGGAGCGCCAAGCCCACGATCGTCACTATCAGGGCGATGACCCGGTAGGCCTTCTTGTAGAAGTCGCTGAGGGCACGAACCAGAGGGGCGTCCCCTTCCGCCACGGGCTTGTAGAGGCTGTAACTCATCGCTGAACCAATCCCGAGCTCCGCGAAAGAGAGCACCCCAACGACGTTCAGCATCAGCGTGTTGACGCCTAGGTAAGCGGCGCCCAGTTCGGCAATGAAGATACTTCGGGAGACGAACCCGAGGACGACCGTGACAAGCGTTGAGATCAGCCCGAAGCCCGCGTTTCTCCGGGCGAAATCAAACCGCGTGAGGCTCAACGCGCCCCCCGAGCGAGAGCCGGCTCTGAGAGCAACTCCAGCAATCGGGCGGCGATTATGTTGGGAAGTTGGTCGGAGGTCATCTGAATGGGTGCCGGGTCAATCGCGGAGCTCAGTTCAGCTAGAGCACTTTGATAACCCGAGATGAGCCTCCGCAAGCTACCGGCGTCCCTATCCGCCAGGATTCCTTGGCGGAGTCGGATCCGCTCCACTGCTGTGTCTACGTCGATATCGATAACGACAACCGTGTCGCCGTGTGCGAGGTGCGGCAGTACGGAGAGCATCTCCCAGGGTCGGGACCGTGCCGCCTGTGCGAGGCACAGGGCGCTCAACGTACCCTCCTCAAGGATGAGACCGCCACCCTCGAGGTCTTCCATCATGCGATTCCGACGCGCGAGGTTGATCATCCAACTGAGCGCCAGGCCCCTACCCTCTCGACGCGCGCAATCCAGTGCAGCCCGCGCTAGCGCGGGCTGTGAAGCCGCTGACCACCATCTTTGAAGGGTGACCTCGCGGGGAGACAAGAGGCGCCCCTGGGGCGTCCGGTAGCCGTCAAGAGTGACGCTCGACTGTCCCGTGAGACGGGCCAACTCCCGGGCAATCGTGGACTTTCCTGCGCCGGGGGGGCCGACGAACTCGACGATCACGACGCCGATCCTCCACGTCCGGCCGAGCGCCTCCCGTGCGTTCCCACGAGGAATGGCCCGTAGCTTTGCCACATCGCATCCAGGCTGTAGCCGGACATCACGAACTCGCGCGCAGCTTTGCCGAGCGACTCGCGTCCCTTCGGATCGGCACACAGCGAAGCAACGACGTCGGCCAGGGGCTCTGGCGACTGGGGGGGCACGAGGATAGCCGCGTCGGATCCAGCGACGAGATCGGCGATGCCTGGCACATCCGACGCCACCACGGGCAGCCCGCAACTCATAGCCTGCAGCAACGCCGTGCTCATAGCCTCTCCGAGAGAAGCGTGGACGTAAATGTCGAGCCCCTGCAGAAACTCCACGAGCTCTGACTCGTTCAGCATCCCGCGGAACGTGACTCTATCTCGTAAGTCGAGGTCGCTCACCAGCGCCTCGAGATCGCCTCGGCTGGAACCGTCACCAGCTAGTTCTAGGTGAACGTCGAGACCCCTCTCCCGCAAGAGATGAATGGCGCGTATCAACGTTGCATGGTCCTTGATGGGGATGATGCGTGACTGCATTCCAATAAGTAGTGTTTCGGCCGGCCACGAAGGCATAGGCCGGGGGACGTAGTGGTCCGTATCGATACCGTTGCGGACGACGTCGATGGACACCCGACGAGAGACCCGGGGGAAGTGCCCTCTCAGTTTGCGTACGTAGTCCTCGTTCAGGACGAGCACGTTGTCGGCGGCCAACAGGGAGAGCGTGGTGGCGATGTTGTACCGGCGTCCTCGGAGATCCCAGGACTGGTGCTCCACGACGACGATTCGGGTGTGCCAGCGCAGCAGCTTCACGGCCAATGCGGCCCCGACAGATCCCGTGGAGTGCACGACGACCGTGTCTGGGCGCCGCGCCAGTATCCAGCGGAACAGGCGCCACTGGAATCCAAAGTCCGCTCCGCCGGACGTCCGCTCGTGCACGTACGTGATTCCGTCACGCTCGCACTTGGCGCGGTAGTCCGTTAACAACTCGCCCGTGCTGACAAAGGCAAGCTCGTGAAGGGCGGCTCCCCGACTGGCTTTGATGAGCGAGAACACCACCGACCCATGGCCCCCGAGGCCACCAAAGAGGATGTGGACGATCCTCGGCACGCGAGAGGGCTGCTGGCTATCAGGGGGGTTGCTAGGCACTGACCCACCCACGGCTGGTCAGCGCGTCTTCAACCGTTCGCAGCTGGTGCGCCCAAGTGCCCGTCTCCCGTACCAAAGCGTTCCCTGCGGCGCCCAGCGAGGATCGGAGCCCGGGGTCGTCCACCAGACGAAGGAGTGCCCGTGTGAGGGCCGGAGCGTCACCAGCCGGGACCAGCAAGGCATGGGTGCCGTCCGCGACGTACCGCGCCACTTGACCCGAGGCAGGGGCCACGACGGCGCGGCCGCATGCCAAGTACTCCTTGAGTTTGAGGGGTGAGTAGTGGAAGCTCCCCGTGCCTGGGTCAACGACACTGGCTACGTCCATAGCCGCGAGGTGGCTGGGTACCTGATCCTGAGGGACTGCGCCAGCGAACACGACCTGTCGGAGGCCGAAGCTGTCCACCAGTGCTTCAATGCGTGGGCGGTCTTGGCCGTCACCTACCAGCAGGAGTGATGTGTCCCTTCGCTCACGCTCCACAGCGGCGTAAGCCTCGACGAGCAGGTCGAGACCGTGAAACTTGTGAAACGTCCCGACCCAGCCGACTACGGTCCGACCCTCTAGACCGTACCGAGCCCGGACCTCCGCGCCGCTGACGTCCTCATTGAAGCGATCGAGGGCCACGGCCGTGGGGGTCACGATTACGCGCTCACGAGGCCCGCCGAGGCGAATGACCTCATTGGCCACTTCCTCGGTGACGCAGGCAATGAGATCGGCATCACGGAGCTGTGCGACTTCGCCGAATCGCTCCAGCAGTCTGCCCCAGCCTGGGCGCTTCACGCCCCATTGGCCTGACTCCCACACCGTGGGCGCGTCGACGAAGACGACCACTGGGCAACCGAACCGACGCTTCGCTACGAATCCGCTGTCGTGGAACGGTTCGTGATGGTGCCAGATCCATAGCGGACCCTCCGGCTCCCACGGACCTTCAAGGCCGGCTTCTCTGAACGAACGAGCGTGACGCCAGGACAGCACATCCTTGCGCAACGTCTTCAACGTCGTAGGGATGAGCCGCTTCCACCCCGCCGCGGGAGGAAGCGTCGCCCTTGGAGCGGAAGTCGCCAAAAGCCGAGCCTCACCGCCGTCAAGAATGCCGGACGGGGTGACCATCCAGGCTGCCCCATGTGCCTCTTGGGCCGCCTCTGCCCACCCGGCGGCCGTCAACCACACCGACACTGGGCCAGTCGCCGTGCGAGCATCCTTCGGCATGAGAACCAAGACCCCTCGACGCGGGCCGCGCTCAGCCTCTCTCTCGTGGATCTCAGCTTCCATCGACAACTCCCCCTCAGAAGGCTCCCTCAGCAATCTCCACAGCCTATCGCGGCACACGTTTGCAGATGCTTGTTGGGCGACCGTGGTCCATGATTAGTGCATGACTGATCAAGACGCGCCCCAAGTTCCTCCCCTCCGCGTCCTTTGGCTCATCAAAGGACTGGGCCCCGGCGGTGCCGAGCGTCTTCTCGTGTCGTTCGCGCGCCTGGTTGGCCGTGACTCTCTCTCCGTCGAAGTTGGTTACGTGCGTCCAGACAAGACGCAACTTGTAGCGGAACTTGCGTCTCTCGGCGTCACTTCGCGCCCCTTGAGTGGCGATGGGCACCACTGGATAGCAACCTTGCGGAAGCTGTTGGCGACTGGCGGGTTCGATGTAGTGCACGCTCACTCTCCCCTTCTCGCAGGTGTGGTGAGACTCCTCGTGCGAACTCTTCCGCAAAAGACTCGCCCGAAAGTAGCGACCACGGAGCATAACGAGTGGGAAAGCTACGCCCGACGGACCAGACTCTTGAACGCAGTCACTGCTCCTCTAGACAGTCATCGCTGGGCCGTGTCGCGCCGTGTACGTGCGTCGATGTGGCCATGGGTAGGTAAGGGCACGGAGGTGCTGATCCAGGGGATCGAATTCGATCGATTCGACGCGGCTGCAGATGCTCGACAGAGAATCCGACGCGAGCTGGGCATTCCTCATGATGCAGTCGTCGCGGTGTCTGTGGCCAACTTGCGTCGCCCCAAGGATTATCCAAATCTGCTTCGAGCCACGGGAGTAGCACGGCTGGAGATCCCGAACTTCACGGTGCTCGTTCTGGGCCAAGGGCCATTGAAGGAAGAGATCGAGGGACTGCACGCTGAACTGGGGCTCGGCGATAGCGTGCGATTCCTCGGCTTCAGGTCGGACGTCGCTGACATCCTCGCGGCGTCCGACATTTTCGTGATTGCCTCCGCCTACGAGGGGGGACCACTGTCTCTCATTGAAGCAATGCGCAGTGGTCTCCCGTCAGTTGCCACCGACGTCGGGTTTGTCTCTGACGTGATTGAACCGGGAGTCCACGGCTTGATCGTACCTACGCGAAACCACAGAGAGTTGGCGAAGGCTTTCGTGACCCTGTGCCGTGATGGAGATGCACGTGCTGCGATGGGGCGAGCAGCACGCTCGGTTAGTGGCCGCTTCGATATTCGCGAGACTGTCGAACGCCAGATGGAGGTTTACCGACAACTGGCCGGGAAGGCGAGCTCGCTGAACACCAGCCGGAATGATTGATCGCCAGCGGAGAAGGGACCCGGCGGCTGCCAGAAACGCCGACTTCACTCGAGCGCATTCTGGCCCTTCGGATCGCCCCTCAAAACAACTCCACGTCGGCCAGTGTCAGCGTCCACAAGCTCGGAGGGGCGGGGATGCTGCCAGTGGGCGCGTGGTGAGCAGAGGGCCCATTCCCGGAACGGGCACGGGGATCAGGCCAGCCGAGGGGCCGGTCCGCAGTCCGATGGCGTAGTCGGCCTTCGTGCGGTTCACCACGTCCCACACGAGCTTCGCACCTACGCGGGCATTTGGGACGAGTTGCTCTACTATCGCGGCCTCAACCGTGGAGCCTCGCCGCTTGAGACGGAAGATCACGCCCCCCTTTTCGGGGGCACGTTCGTCGGCCAGCAGAATCCGGTACTTCAGAGGCCCGAGGGCCGTGCGCCAGGCCAGGTACTCCGGCGTCCGGTCGGTGCGGAATCCACGCTTCGGAGCGTGAGCGAGCAGGGCGTTGGCCAGGTTGGGGTCAGCCAACTCGCTGCCGGCAATGCCCACGGTGGTGTCCTCGGACCACAGAGCGGCGGGAACGCGGGAGGACACCATCCTGACCATCGCCTTCGTCCCAGAGGGCAACACCCGATGGGAAGCCGCTTCACCTCGCTCCAGCCCATCTTCAGATAGCCGGGCCGGCTCTGGTCGTTGGGGGTGTTGAAGACAATGCCGTCACCCTCCATCGTCAGCTCGGCGACACCTCGGACGGTGAGGAGCCGGAAGATGCCGAGTCCCTGAAAGTCGGGGTGGGTGGCGGTGTCCACCGCACGCACGGCGGTGACCTTCTTGCCCTCGTCGTTGATAAAGCGCCACCTCAGCAGGGTGCGGTAGCCCACGATGCGCCCCTCGTGGAGTGCCACCCACGCAGGTGAGACACCGAACGGGTTCTGGCGGTGCTTCCACTCGAGGAAAGCGCGGTAGTGGGGATCTTCGTCCTTTTTCAACGCGGCCTGGAGCAGCGGGATGACCTCACCGTCGTCATCCGGCGTCGCCCGCCTGACCTCGAGGTCTGCGGCCTTGATGTGCGCCATCTGGCTCCCCCTTGCACTCGGTACACTTCGGCCATCCTAGGCGAGCTGACCTACGAGAAGTAACGCGTTACGCGCAACAGGGGCGGCAATTTCCTCGTGAGTCCGCCATGTCTGGACCGATGGGATCAGAATCAGTTGCCCACGCCTACAACGCGCCCCCATCGGCGGGACGCTCCCTTGGCGAGATCCACCGCGACGGCATACAGATATTCAGCGAGCAGCCCGCCGCGCAACTTGGCGGCAAAGAACGATTTGGGGTCCGTGCGTCGAACTGGGACCCGGCGTAGATCCATCCGGTTCGTTCCCGAGGTGTTTCGGCCAAGTTTGCCGGTTGATGCGCTGCGGAACCGCGCTCGCATGGACGCTTCCATTTCAGGCACGACGATTCCCCACGGATAGGTGAAGTGCCTCGGAGTGACCCCCAACTCCTGTTCGATCCGACGAGTGCAGAGGTCGAGCTCGTCCACTGTCAGCCCCTCGGGTCGGACGTGGTTATGAGTATGGTTCCCAACGGTGCACAGCCCCGAGGCCACCATCTCTCGAAGCTGGTCCCAGCTGAGGCCGCGGCCAGGCTCTCCCGTGGCGGTGGCGCCCTCCCACACCATGACCTCTCCCATGTAGGCGGTCGCCAGATAGATAGTGAAGGGTATCCTGCGGTCACGCAGCAGGGGCCAGGCGTTGTCGTAGACGTCGGCGAATCCGTCGTCAAAGGTGAGCACGAACGACGGGGTACGGTCGCCTACTTCCAGCCGATCCAGGGCCTCATCAAGCGACAGCACATCGTGATCTGCGAGTAGGTCCAGCTGCCGTGAGAAGTCGACGGGATCCAGGTCCAGTTCGTTGGTGGTGCCGCCGCCGACACGGTGGTAGATGAGCAGCGTGGCACCTTCGGCCGGGCGGTTTCCTCCCAGCAGCGCAAGGGCTCGCTTCAGCAGCCCGCGCACCCCCTGGCTGGCGCCGGCCGGTGACAAGATCTGGTCAGGCATTAGCCAGTTGCCTCTCTTCGCTATCGGTGAGCGCGTTGTGTGGCCGGCGTGGATCGGGCAGTGCGAGCAGGGCCAGGAAGAACGGGATCATGAGTGAGCGCTGCCGGGCGACGATGCCGAAGTTGGCGAAGCCGGCGAACGCCAGGATGAAGGCCAGCACGTACACGGCGGCGAACACCACCCACGCATTGCGCCGCAGTAGTCGAGGCACCTGGGCAAGGCGTCGCCAGCCGACGATGGCGAGGAGCAGCAATGCGATCCCCTCGAGGCTCTGGAGGGCGACGAGCCCGCTACTGGCCTCCCAGGGAAAGGGCCGGAACAACAGAGTGATGATGGCGGCCGGCAACCCCAGGGGCGAACTCAACGGCACGGGTACGAATGCCGACCCGCCCGTATCCGTCTGTCCGCTCGCCCAGTCGATCTCCCCCGTAACCTCCTCGGCCGTCAGATCCTCGATGCCCAGGACGTCGGCAGCCTGGGTGATCGCTAGCACGGATGCTGCGGCGACCAGCGCGAGACCGACGGTCTTGCCCAGGAATGATGTCGGTGTCCCACTCCCCCTCCGAAGCAGTAGTGCGACGAAAAGGGACGACAGCAGCAGCACCGTCAGGTGCGGACGGATGAGGGACGTGGCCACCAGACCGGCCGTCAGATAACCGAGGCCCGCGACGATCCGACGGTTGAAGAACTTCGCTGCTCCGAGTCCCGTCAGGCCAACCCCAAACAGGAGGAAGGCCTCTTTACCAATACTGGAGGGCCAGAACAGAAGGGATGGGAGTAGCAGCACCAGTATGGCGTACCGGCGGAAGTTCCCCTCCGGAACGGCGGCCTGGAAGGCCTTGAACAGCAGGACACAGCCCCAGAACGCCAGGGTGCCGAACACCAGGAAGCCGACGATGGGGCTGGGTCCGACGACGGTGTAGACGGCGGTGGTGATCAGCTCGGTGTTGTGGGTGCCGAACTTGCCGTCGCCGCTGACCTCGAATACGCCACGGCGCCACTCGAAGTACCAGCGGGCTGCATACAGGTTGTAGCGCGACGCGTCACCGACGCCGTCGTACAGGACGAAGATGGTGAAGTAGCGGGCGGCGATGCCGACGAGCTTGGCGGCGTAGCCGATGTAGACGAGCCGGACCACCCACCTGTCCGGCTCGTTGCGCATCGCGATGCTGATCAGCCACAGGTTCACGCCGATGATGAGCGGGGCCCAGATCAGCGCCCCCCATGTGTTGTAGGACGTGGTGTCCATGGCCCGGGTCAGCAGCACGGAGAAGACGACCAGGAGGATCAGCCCCGTGATCAGCCCTCCCAGCCCTCGGACCGTACGGATGTTCATGCGCGCCTACTTCGAGCGCTGCGCTTGCACGTCCTCGGCAGGCTCCACGAGGGATGCCTCGGGCTTCTCGTCAGCAACCGCGCGGGCGCCGCCGCGCTTCCCCTTTGCCTTGCCCTTGGTCTCGCCGTAGCCGTAGCCATAGCCCGATCCGTAGCCGATGTCGCCCTTCCGCAGTGGCGCGCCGACAATTACCGCGCCGACGACGGGGATGTTGAAGCGGGCGAGCATCTCCTTGGTCCGCTGCGCGGAGGCGGCGGAGAGTCGGCCGCTGCGCGCCACCAGCACCACGTCGTCGACGTGCGGGAGGATGTCGAACACCTCGGCTGCTTCAAGGAGCGGCGCGGAGTCGATGATCACCACGTCGGCACGCTTGCGCGCCGAGGCCACCAGCGGCCCCATCCGACTAGCCAGTGCCGTGGGGTGCGCCAGCCTGGTGCCGGCGGTGACCACCCGGACGCCGGGGATGTTGGTGGGACGAATGACAGAGTTCAGCGAGCCTTGGCCGTCCACCAGTAGATCCGAGACGCCCGCGCCCTGGGGCACGTCCAGCTTCTCGTGCACGTCCGGGCTGCGGAGGTCGGCGTCGATCACCAGCACCTGCTTTCCGGTCTCCGCGAAGCTGGCGGCGAGGTTGGCCGTGCTGGTGCTCTTGCCCTCTGCCACGTGGGCGGAGCTGACCAGCACCACGAGCGACTGGTGACCGCGCGCCGGAGCAGCCTCGGCCTGGCCGTGGGCCAGGGCCGCACGGACCGAGCGGTACCCGTCGGCGTACGGGCTGAGAGGCTGCGTGACCGTGAGGATCTCCTTGTTGCGACGCTGCGCCGCGGTGATCTTGGGCACGACGCCGACGATGGGCATGTCGAGTGCCTCGGCGATCTCCTCGCGCGTCCGGAGGCGCGAGTCCAAGCGCTCCAGCACCAGCGCGAGCGCGATGCCGAACAGCAGACCCAGGACGGCGGCGAGCAGGGTGCGGAACCAGCGATCCGGCGGGATGACGAAGTTGGCCGTGCTCTCGTTCGGGATGGGCGTGGCCTCCTGGAGGACGCTCAGCCGGGTGGTCTCGGCGCCGGGCGGGCTCGTCTCGAAGAAGGCGATCGTTTCGTTGGCGAAGGTGTTGACGACGTTGGCGGCGCGCTCGCCGTCGGAGGCGGTAGTGGTGATGGTGACCGAGGCCGATTCGCCCTGGGTCTCCACCGTGATCTGCTTCGCCAGCAGTGCGGGATCGCCCTCGTAGCCGAGGGCCGCGGCCGCGTTCCTGGGCACCTCGCCCGTCGTGATGAACAGCGCCACGCGGCCGAGCGACGCGTAGCCGGCACCTGCGTCAGGCGCGCCGACGGAGCCGACGAGAAGGGTGGACGTGGCCGTGTATGAGCCGATGCGGGGCGAGACGTCCCGCTCGGCGGGGGTGATGGCGAACACCACGCCGGCAGCAATCAGGACGCACAGCACGATGACCAGCCACCGGTGTCGGAGGATGCTCAGGAAATCTTTAAGGCTCATGCGACTCTCTTGCTCATTGCTGCGGCTGCCCGAGGCATTCTAACTTGCACCTGTATCAAGACCTATCCGCCCGCGGTACCACGCCAGAGTTGCGCTCAGCCCGTCGGCGAGCGGCAGCGGCGTCACGTCGGGGAACAGCTCGCGAAGGAGCAGCGAATCGGCCTGCGACGCCCTGACGTCGCCGACGCGGGGATCCGTGAACTCCTTCGCCACGGTCTCCCCCAGCTGCGCCTCGAGCTCCGAGATCAACTCGAGCAGCGTCGTGTTGGTGTTGAAGGCGAGGTTCACCGGGCCGGGGTGCGAGAGCCGGCGGCTCACGGCGGACATGATCACGCGGCAGACGTCCGCCACGAACGTGAAGTCCCGCGACTGCCGGCCGTCGCCGTGGATCTCGAGCGCCTGGCCGGACAGGGCGGCGTCGATGAACTTCGGCACGACGGCGGCGTACGCGTGCCCGGCGGCCTGGCCTGGGCCGTAGACGTTGAAGAAGCGGAACGGCAGCGTCTTCAGGCCATACGAGGCCTGGTAGGCGATCGCGTAGCCCTCCGTGGCCAGCTTGGAGACGGCGTAGGGGCTGAGCGGCCGGGTCCAGTCGTCCTCGTTCTTCGGCAGCGTCGGGTTGGAGCCGTAGACGGAGCTCGACGACGCCACGATCACCTGCTCCACCCCCGTGGCGCGGGCCGCCTCCAGCACGTTGAGCGTGCCGGTGGCGTTGGCGTCGTGCGAGGCGCGGGGGTTGGCCACGGAGCGCGGCACGCTCGGGATGGCCGCGAGGTGGACGATGGAGTCCACCCCGTCCGCCACCCGCTCGAGCGCGGCCATGTCCAGGATGCTGCCCTCGGTGAAGGCGACGTCCAGTCCCGTGAGGTTCTCCGCGTAGCCGGTGGACAGGTCGTCGAGGACCCGCACCTCCTCGAAGCTGCCCGCGGCCAGCATGGCGCGGGCCAGGTTGGAGCCGATGAATCCGGCGCCTCCGGTGACGAGAACCTTCACGTGATAACACCCTTCGTGTCGTGAGTCGTGTGGCCGGTGAGGATGTGCTCGATGCCCCGCCAGATCTGTTCCTGGCCGAAGTGCTCCAGCACCCTCTGGCGCCCGGCGGCGCCCATCGAGGCGGCGAGGTCCGGCTGGTCCGCCAGCGTGTTCAGCCTAGCCACGAGCGCGGCGTCGTCGCCAACGGGGATCAGGAACCCCGTCTCCCCGTCGACGACGGAGTCCACCGCGCCGGTGGCCGTCGTGGTCACCACCGGCAAACCGGCGGCGGCGGCCTCCAGCACCACGTTGGGGAATCCCTCACGCAGCGTGGGCAGGCACAGCGCGTCCATCGCGGCGAGGTGGCCCCAGACGTCGTCGGTCCACTCCACGTGCCGGAGCCGGCTGTCGGGCGACGCCAGGCCAGCACGAAGTTCCGGCGACTCCAGGGAGCCGATCATCAGGAACTTCACCCGCGGATCCAGCTCGGCGCTGCGGGAGGCCCGCGCGATGACGTCGGTGCCCTTGTCCGGGTTGATGCGGCCCACGAAGCCGACGACGAAATCCTCGTCGCTGAGCCCCAGCTCGGCGCGCAGGGCGTCGCGGTCCACCTGGCTGACCCGCGTCTGGACGGCCGCGGCGTCGACACCGTTGCTGCTGCCCTGCCCGATCAGACGCTTCTTGCCCGCGATGGGGAGCCGACGGCGCACCGCCTCCTCGGCGAGCGAGGCGCTGACGAACAGCACATCGGTGGCCGCGCGCATGGTGACCCACTCCATCAGCCACAGCACCCGGCTGAGCGGCCCGCTGGAGCCCTCGAGCCGCAGACCGCGGACGGTGTAGAGCCGCCTCGGGACCCGCGTGAGCCACGCCGCGATGCTGCCGAGCAGTGCCGCCTTGGGGGTGCCGACGTTGACCGCATCCGGCCGGAGCCGGCGAAGCGCCCTGACCCAGGCCACGAGCCCCGTCAGGTCGCTGAGGGGGGAGATGCCGCGGGCCATGGGGATGCCCAGCAGCTCGACCCCCTCGCGGGTCGCGGCGCGCTGGGCCTGGTCGTCGGGGGTGGAGATGAGGGTGACGTCCCAGCCCCGCTCCCGGAACCACGCGAGCTGGCCGCGCAGCAGCAGGTCGGCGCTCATGCCGACGGTGACCCCCACGACCAGCCGTTTGCGTCCGGGGACGGGCCTCACGCCCATGTGCCGGGCACCCCTTTGACGACGACGCCGCTCGGCACGTTCTTGGTCACCAGCGCGCCGGCGCCCACCGTCGTGTCGGCGCCCACGGTGAGCTGCTGGAGCACGGTGGCTGTCGCGCCGATCAGCACGCCGGGTTCGATGCCCACCTCGCCCGAGACGACGCCGCCCGGGTTGAGGGAGGAGAACTCCCCCAGCGTGCTGTCGTGGCCGATCGTGGCGTTGGGGTTGACGTGGACGTGGCGCTCGAGGCGCACGTTGGTGGAGACGACGGCGCCGGCGCAGATGACGACGCCCTCGGCGATGTCCGCCCGGCTGCCGACCGAGGCGTTGGGGTGGATCGCGGTGAAGGCGCGCCGGGAGCGGGCGTCGAGCTTCTCCACCAGCATCCGCCGCACGGGCGGCGACCCGATCCCCAGGAGGTACGCCTCGTCGGCATCCCGAGCCAGCCAGTCGTCGATGGTGCCGAGGTACTCGATCTGCCGCTGGCTCAGCCGGTGGAGGTTGAGCGGCGAGGGCTGGTCGTCGACGACGCCGACGATCTCGAGCGCCGCGCCGGCCGCCTGCATCGCCTCCAGCACGTCCAGGGCCTCCCGCCCGAAGCCGGAGGCACCAACGACGACGACGCGCTCAGTCATCGCGGCCCTCCCCCGCAGCGGTGCCCTGGAAGACGCTGACTGTGGCGTGGCCGTCGGCGGAGATGCCCTCCCTCTTCACGACCGCCGTGAGCGTCCTGAGCAGGATGCTGAGGTCGAGCGCGAGGCTGCGGTTGTCGACGTACTGGACGTCGAGCGCGAACTTGTCCTCCCACGCGACGCCGTTTCGGCCGCTCACCTGGGCCAGGCCGGTGATGCCGGGGCGCACCTCGTGGCGCCGGGCCTGCTCGGGGGTGTAGCGGGGCAGGTACTCGACGAGGAGGGGGCGGGGGCCCACCAGGCTCATGTCGCCCTTCAGCACGTTCCACAGGCTCGGCAGCTCGTCGAGGCTGGTGGCCCGCAGGAAACGGCCGAGGCCGGTCAGGCGCTCCTCGTCCGTCTGGTGCTCAGCGTCGGGGTGCCGCATGGAGCGGAACTTCGCCAGCTCGAAGATGACGCCGTCCTTGCCGGGCCGCTGCTGGCGGAACAGGACGGGGCGGCCGTGGACCTTCAGCACCACTGCGGCCAGGGCGAGTTGGAGGGGCGCGGTCACCACGAGGCCGGCCGCCGCGGCGGCGACGTCGATGGCGCGCTTGAGCGCGTCGTACCTGCGTCGTCCCGGCTCAGGCGACACGCCGCTGCTCCAGGAACGAGACCACCGCACCGGTGACGCGGTCGAGGTCATCGTCGGTCAGCACCGAGCCGCTGGGCAGCGTCAGGCCGGTGCGGAAGAGCTCGTCGGACGTGCCGTCGGTGAAGCTGCGGGCGTCGGCGAACACCGGCTGGGCGTGCATCGGCTTCCACAGGGGGCGCGACTCGATGTTGCCCTGCGCCAGTGCCTCCCAGAGATCGTTGGCGGTGAAGCCGCTGATCTCCGGGTCGACGGTGATCGCGGTCAGCCAGCAGTTGTCGCGGGTGCCCTCGGACGGCGCGTCCGGCTCGCCGAAGAGCGTGACCCCGGGGACGTCGGCGAAGAGGTCGCGGTAGCGGCCGCGGATCTCGCGGCGCCGCTCGATCATGGCGTCGAGGCGCGACAGCTGCGCGCGGCCCAGCGCCGCCAGGACGTTGGAGAGGCGGTAGTTGTAGCCGATGTCGGTGTGCTCGTAGTGCACCACCGGCTGGCGGGCTTGGGTGGCGAGGTAGCGCACGTGCTTGGCGATGGCCTCGTCGTCGGTCAGGAGCGCGCCGCCGCCGGAGGTGGTCATGATCTTGTTGCCGTTGAACGACAGGGCGGAGGCGACGCCGAACGCCGCCGCCGAGCGGCCGTCCCGCGTGGCCCCCATGGATTCGGCCGCGTCCGACAGGACGATGGCCCCGTGGCGCGCGGCGATCTCGCCGATCCGGGCGTGGTCGGCCACCTTGCCGATCATGTCCACCGGCACGACGGCCTTGACGCTTCGGCCCTCGGCGGCGAGGGTCGTCATCGCCTCCTCGAGCAGGTCCGGGTTCATGTTGCCGGTGTGGTCGCAGTCGACGAACACCGGCTCGGCGCCGGTGTAGACGACGGCGTTGGCGGTGGCGGCGAAGGTGAGCGAGGACGTGACGACGACGTCGCCGGTGCCGACGCCGAGCGTCAGGAGCCCGAGGTGCAGGGCGGCGGTGCCGGAGGACAGGGCGACGGCGAACCTACGGCCGGTGTACTCGGCCAGCTCGGCCTCGAACGCGTCGACCTCGGGGCCGAGCGGCGCGATCCAGCCGGACCGCACGGCGCGGACGACGGCGTCTTCTTCGAGTTGGGTGACATCCGGTGAGGAGAGGAACAGCTTGCCGGTCACGGGGCCACCTCTCCTGCCCGCTCGGTGGGTTCAGTGGTCACGTGCACGCAGACGGTGCAGCGCACTCGCCCGATTCCCCCCGAGTCGGCTCTCATAGCTCCGCATCATACAGCGCTGAGGAGGCTCTCCCCGCTCGGCCTGGGCCCGCCGGGGCCCCATCAGGAGAAGCGGACGATGTTGTTGAACGTCCAGTCGGTGACGCGCTCGAACGTCGTGCCCCTCGACGTCGTCGTCGCCGAGACGATGGTGGCGTAGGTGTAGGAGCGGCAGCCGTTGCGTCCCGTGGCGGGGGTGTCGCACTCCGTCCTCCACTTGCGGCCGTCGTCGGAGGTCCACTCGTCGTTGTTCCCTAGCGGGTTGTCCGCCCACAGCGAGCGGGGCGACTCCACGTACGTGAGGTTGTTGAACGCCCACCCCTCCTGGAGCACGTTGGTGCCGTACCGCTGGACGACGGTGTTGGCCCAGATCTCGGTGCGGCAGCGCTCGGTCTGCGAGTAGGGCTCGCACGCTGTGCGCCAGGCGCGGCCGCCCACCGAGTGCACGCCTTCGGTGGTGTAGACCAGCGCCGGGTCGATGGTGTCGGTGGCGGAGATCGCGGGGCGCTCGTCGCCGCGGGAGATGCTCGCATCGCGATCGAGGTCGGCGGGGTGGAGCAGGGTGTTGCTCACCGACGGCACGGCGTAGCAGGAGCGCCGCGCGTCGGCGACGATCGCGCCGTCGGAGTTGCGCGTCCAGTAGCCGCAGTACGAGCTACCCGAGCTGCGGACCGTGTAGCCGCCGAGGGAGAGGCCGTCGATGGGCATCTCCACACCGTTGCGTTGCAGGGTGAAGTGGACGTGGCGGAAATTGCCCCGCCCGCAGGTCTCCGAGCCGGGCATCGCGGTCATCCCGAGCTTCGTGCCGGCCTTGACCAGCTGGCCGCTCTGGAGTCCCGACGGGATGGATTTCAGGTGGTAGTAGCGGGTCTGCCAGCCGTCGTCGTGCTGGATGACCACCTGGCAACGGCTCCAGCTGCCCGCGCCGCTCACCGTGACGATGCCGTCGGCCGCGGCCACGACGTCGATGGACCGTCCCCCCGAGGCGCCGAGGTCGACCGAGCTCCGCACACTCGTGGCGTGCGGGTGAGTGCCGCCCGCCTGGACCACCTCGCCCCACCCGATCGGGAGCGCCATGGGAAACCCCGGGAGTTCAGCGGCCCTGGCGGGAGGGGCGACGACGACCCCCAACGCGGTCAACAGAAGGGTCACCATCCCGATTCCCCAGAGCCTTCTCAGCACACGATCTCCTCAATTGATCTCTGACTAGCTGAAAGGAGCTTAAACGAATACTGAGAGAAACGTGAAAAATCTTCAGAAATTAGCAGAGAGATTTGACGGCTTCGCTGCGACACGCCGGATCGGGTGCCAGTGACAACCTGTGATCGCGTGTCGGAAGTGCTCAGACGAGCTGCAGGGCCCGCCACGCGATGAGCGCCAGGAACGCGACCGCCACCAGCGCGATGAGTGGCCACTGGAGGGTCGCACGGCGCTCCCGGGGCAGGTACAGCAGGATGGCCGCGACGGCGAGCCCACCCAGGAGACCGCCGAGGTGACCCTGCCACGAGATGCCCGACCAGGTGAAGGACAGCACGACGTTCAGCCCCAGCCACGTCAGGATGCCGCGCACGTCACCCTTGTGCTTCATGGCCAGCAGCAGCATGGCGCCCATGAGTCCGTAGACGGCTCCGGAGGCGCCCATCGTCGAGGTGTACCACTCCGAGAACAGCATGACGCCCGCCGCCCCGCCGAGGGCCGCGACGAAGTACAGCGCCAGGTAGCGCGCGCGGCCGAGGATCTGCTCGATCTGAGGGCCGAGCAGATAGATGATCAGCATGTTGAAGCCGATGTGCAGGAACTGCGAGTGCGTGAACGCCGACGTGATGAGCTGCCACGGGGCGCCCGAGGCCACTCCCGGCACCCAGGTGCCTCCATTCGCAGCGCAGGATGCCGCCGCCGGCAGATCCAGCCAGGCGTCGCCCGCTTCGCAGCGGCCCAGCGGCGTCAGCGAGAACCAGTTGAACACCGTCCCCCACGTGCCGCCCGTGGCGAGCACCGCGAGGAACACGGCGACGCTCATGCCGATGAGGACAACCGAGGTGGCCTTCGGGTTGTCGACCCGGGTGCCGCCGTACGGGAGGCTGCGCTGCCGGGTCTGCTTGAGGCCCTCGCTCACGCAGTCGGGGCACTGGAACCCGACGGATCCGGGCACCATGCACTGGGGGCAGATCGGACGATCGCAGCGCTGACAGGTGATGCGGGTCGGCTGATTGGGGTGCCGGTAACAGGCGCGGGCGTCGTCCATGCGCCGAGCCTACCGATCGGCTGCAACCCGCTTCGACTGGGCGAAGGCCTCGCGCGCCTCCGGGTCGTCCATGATGAGGTAGACCAGCCCGCAGTCCTGCGGACCGGTGACGCACGCCTGGCACAGCGTGCAAGGCTCACCCGGCCGGAGCGGACACTTGGCGTCCGGTCGTCGTCGGCGGGTAGTTGTCACTTTCGCGGTACTCATGGTTGGTTCCAGGGTACCCCTGGGGGGATGGGCTCCTGCGGGCGCCCCCTGGGCCGCGTCGCTCCGCATCGGGCAGCGGCCGGTATGTTTGCGCCCATGGGTCACGGGCATTCCCACGGCAGTACGAGCGTCGTCGAGGTCGGGCAGCGCGCCCGGAACCTCCTGGTCGGCTTCCTCGCCGTCGTCGGGGTACTCGCCGTCGCGGGCCTCATCTGGCTCTGGCCGACGGGCGCGGAGGTCGACGGCGCGCTCAACCGGATCGGCGATCCGCCGGGCGTCACCTACGAGGACGCGACGATCACCGCGATCGCGGCCGGCTGCACGTCGGTCGAGGCGCCCGGTGGCGATCTCACCTGCGAGACGGCGACGGTTGAACTCGACAGCGGATCCGAGGCGGGGCAGGCGGCTGACATTGAGCTGATCGGTCCGCAGGTCCATCACGGGCTGCGGGCGGGCGACTCGATCGAGGTGATGCGGCTCCCCACCCCCGACGGCGTCCACTACTCCTTCAGCGGCATCAACCGCCTGCCCGTGCTGCTCACCATGCTCGCGCTGTTCGTCGTGGCGGTGGTGGCGGTGGCGCGCTGGCGCGGGCTGATGGCGCTGGTGGGCCTCGCCGTCGCCGGCTATGTGCTGCTGGGCTTCATGCTGCCGGCCATCATCGTCGGCAAGCCCGGAATGGCCGTCGCGCTGGCCGGCTCGACGGCGATCATGTTCATCGTCTTGTACGTGGCCCACGGCATCTCGCTGCGGACGTCGGCCGCACTGGCCGGGACCCTGCTGGGACTGGCGGTGACGACTGCGCTCGGCGCGATCGCCGTCGGGGCGGCCCGGCTCTCGGGGTTCGCGGAGGAGAACGAGTACGACCTTGCCCAGCTCGCCCCCGGCATCGACTTCCAGGAGCTGCTGATGGTGGGCATCATCATCGGCGGCCTGGGCGTGCTCAACGACGTGACGATCACGCAGGCCTCCGCCGTCTGGGAACTGCGGGCCGCCGCGCCTGAGTGGACTCGGCGTCGCGTCTTCATGTCGGGGATGCGGATCGGGCGCGACCACATCGCGTCGACGATCTACACGATCGTCTTCGCCTACGCCGGGTCGGCGCTGGCCGTGCTGCTGCTCCTCTACTTCACCAACCGCGAGGCGATCGACCTCTTCGGGCTGGAACTCTTCGCCGGTGAGAGCGTGCGGACGCTGGCGTCGGCGATCGGGCTGATCCTGTCGGTGCCGATCACCACCGGGATCGCGGCCATCACTGTCGGTCCCGGCAGGCCGGTCCCGGAGACCCCCCGCCACGCCGACCCCGTCGCCCCCGACCCTGCCCCCTGATCCCTGAGCTTGCTCCTCGTTCCCTGAGCTTGTCGACCGTGGTCCCTGAGCTTGTCGAAGGGTTACGGCCGTGCGTGTGGTCACCGCCCTGCGGTCGGGTGGTGCCCCGCAGTCCCGACACAACAGGTGGTGGATGGTTTCACCCTGAGAAAACGTCCCGCTAGTTCGATATAGGCCTTGGCACATCGAATCTTCAGGACGAACGCCGTCGCTCAGCTCGTTGCGCTCTGCCAGCCGAGGCGCCAGGCGCGAAACGCCAACGGTCAGCGGGAAACGCCAACGGCCAGTCCGAAACGCCAACCGAGCGACGCACTCGCCAACTGACAAGGCGAAACGCCAACCCCCCTCAGCGATGCCCGCGATATCTCGGGGGCGTCGCTGGTTCTCGGGGGCGAGCAGCCATCTTCGTTGGCGTTGCGACGACCCGGTTGGCGTTCCGCGGAAACGGTTGGCGTTTCGGTCGGGTCAGTTCGCTGCACTTGTCGAAGGGTTACGGCCCTCACTGTGGTCGCCGCCCTGGTGGTCAGGGACCGACTCGACTCCCGGTCCCTGAGCTTGTCGAAGGGTAACGGCCTCAACTGTGGTCACCGCCCTGTGGTCAGGGGCGGCGGTAGCCAAGGGGTCGTTACCCTTCGACGGACGGGCTGCTCGCTGCGCTCGCCGGCCCTGCTCAGGGATCAGCGACCGCGGCCGGGGATGGGGAGACCGAGCCATCCCCGCGAATGGTGCTCACCGCCGACCCGCTTGACCTCGACGAGCGACGGATAGCGCTCGCGCACCGTCTTCTCGATGCGGTCGTGCAGCGTCGAACCCGCCGCCGGGCAGTCCTCGCAGGCGCCGCCGAAGTCGAGCACCAGCGTCGTCGCCGTCGCCGTACTCACCGTGATGTGACCGCCGTGGCTAGAGACGTAGCCTGCCAGCTCGCCTTCCAGCACTTCGCGCGCGATGAGCCCCAGCAGCTCCGGCGACTCCTCGATCTCCCACCCCTCCAGGTCGAGGGACGCGGCGACGGCGTCGCGGATCCGAGGCCCGTGCTCCGTCCACGAGTGGTCCGCGGCGAGCCAGGTCCACACTCCCCCGCGCTCGACCAGCATCTTGGTGAGCACCCCGTACTCGAGCATCGGCCCGACCGTCCCGGGCGCGTGCGTCACCCGACCGACGGGGAGGTTGGTCTCGGTCACCCAGCGCACCGCCTGATGCTCACCGGGGATGGTCTGCGGATGGACGGCGCGTTTCATGCGAGGGCTCCTACGAGGGCTTGAGCGATCCAGGCCATCACCCACGCGGTGACGCCCAGATAGGCAAAGGCGATGAGCGGCCAGCGCCAGGTGCCGGTCTCCCGGCGCATGACGGCGAGCGTGGACATGCACTGCAGCGCATAGACGAAGAAGACGAGCAACGCCGCGATCGTCGGTGGGGTGAAGACCCGTTCACCGGCCCGGGGCCCGTCCTGATGGGTCATCGACGCCAGCACGTCACCAGGGTTATCGGGATCCGACGCGGAGGCCACCTGACCCAGCGTGGACACGAACACCTCGCGGGCGGCGAGCGAGGAGATGACGCCGACGTTGACCCGCCAGTCGAACCCCAGCGGTTCGAACACCGGCCCGACGGCTCGGCCCACGTCAGCCGCGACAGAGTTGTCGAGCACGTACGCAGCCACCGCCACCTCGTCGGCCGGATTCACGCCGGCGGCCTGCAGCTCCGCCTCCCCGCGTAGCGGAAGGTTGAGCAGTGCCCACAGCACGATTGTCGCGAGCAGGATGATCGAGGTCACCTTGCGCAGAAACGCGCGGCAGGCGTCCCACACTGAGATCAGAACGGTGCGGAGCCTGGGCCAGCGGTAGGACGGCATCTCCATGTAGAACGGCAGCCCGGCGGCCGAGCGACCGATCACCCGCTTGAAGAACCACGCCGACGTCATCGCCGACGCAGCCCCGAGCACGTAGAGGCCGAAGAGGATCGCGCCCTGCGCGCTGACCGGGCCCCACCCCATCGACGGCGGCACCAGCATGCCAATGAGCAGCACGTACACCGGCAGCCGGGCCGAGCACGTCATGAGCGGCGCGGCCATCATCGTCGCTATGCGGTCGCGCGCCGACGGCAGCGTGCGGGTGGCCATGATCCCCGGGATCGCACAGGCCATCGAGCTCAGCAGCGCGACGAAGGCGCGCCCCTCCAGCCCCGCCGTCGCCATGATGCGGTCCATCAGATACGCGGCGCGTGAGAGGTAGCCCGACCCTTCAAGCAGCGAAATGAGGACGAAGAGCAGGGCGATCTGCGGGAGGAAGACGAGCACTCCCCCGACGCCGGCGAGCAGCGCGTCCGCCACCAGACTCGCCAGCCACCGCACGGGGATCGACTCGCGGGCGAGGTCACCCAGCCAGGCGAAGCCCGCCTCGATCCACCCCTGCAGCGGGGCCGCGACGACGAAGATCGTCTGGAAGAACAGGAACATGGTGAGGAAGAAGATCAGCGTTCCCCACACCGGGTGCAGGAGCACGCCGTCGAGGCGCCCGGTGCGCGAATCGGGGTCGGGCGCGGTGAAGTGGGCCGAGCGGAGGACGGACTTCGCCCACCCCGTGACCTCCTCGGGGTCGGTCGGGGGCACCAGCGGAGGGGCCGGCCACGAGCCGGGATCGACGATCAACTCGCGTAACGCCTCGACGCCACGGCGTTCGCCCGCCACGACCGGGAGCACCGTCAGGCCGAGCGCGCGGGACAGGGCCGACGCGTCGACTCGCCCCCCGCGCCGCACCAGCTCGTCGACGAACGTGAGGACCACGGCCGTCGGGAGCCCGGCCTGCTGCACCTGGGCGAGGAAGCCGAGGCCGCGGCGGAGGTTCGTGGCGTCGACGACGACGAGCAGCCCGGCGAGCTGGTCGGCCTCCTGCAGGACGGCCGCCACCACCTCCTCGTCGGGGCTGATCGGGTCCAGCGAATAGGTACCCGGGAGGTCCTCGACGACGACGGGCCCCGCGTCGGTCTCGACGACCCCCTCGTACCGCGCGACCGTGACGCCCGGATAGTTGCCCGTCTTGGCCCGCAGCCCCGTCAGGCCGTTGAAAAGCGTTGTCTTGCCCGCGTTGGGGCTGCCGACGAGGGCGATTCGAGGCGCACCGACCGGCGTCGGGGCGGGCGCGGGCGCGTGGTGGTGGGTCATCCCTGCACCAGAATCCGCTTCGCCTCCGCCCGCCTCAGGACGAGTTCGATGCCGCCCACGCGGAACATCAGCGGATCCCCCAGCGGGGCCTGGCGCAAGCGGACCACGTCCTCACCGGGGGTGAAGCCGAGGTCGAAGAGCCGTCGGCATACCGCGTCGTCAGCGTCGAAGCACACGATGCTGGCCGATTCGCCGATCGGCAGCGCGTCGAGCGTGCGGGTGGACTGCTCCACCAGCGCCTTCGCCGTCGAGCAACGACGGCTCGCGAACCTCTCGACCAGATTCATGCATTTAGGTTACTGCCAGCTTTCGTTAACTCCGGCACCGGGTCCGGCAAGCGCTTTCGGCCGGAATGCGAGCGTGATTTTCGGGTCCAAGGCAGGATGGAGGTATGGCCGATGTCACCTCCCTCGCCGACGCCGCCCGCATCGTCGTCCTGAGCGGCGCCGGCCTGTCGACCGCTGCGGGGATCCCCGACTTCCGCGGTCCCGAGGGGCTGTGGACCCGCGACCCGTACGCGGAGCTGGTCTCCACCCTGTCCTGGTACCTCCGCGACGACGACGTGCGCAAGGCAGCCTGGCGCCGTCGCGCCGACCCCGCGATGTGGGCGGCGGAGCCCACGCGTGCGCACCGGGCCATCGTCGAGCTCGAGCGGCAGGGCAGGCTGCGCGCCATCGTCACGCAGAACACCGACGGCCTCCACCAGTTGGCCGGCAACGACCCCGCACTCGTCCACGAGGTCCACGGGTCGGCGCGCACCTGGCGCTGCGAGATGTGCGGGAAGACAGGCCCGATGCGCGAGATGGTCGACCGCGTGCAAGGCGGCGACGAGGACCCCCGCTGCCCGGACTGCGGAGGTATCACCCGAGCCACCGTCATCCTGTTCGAGGAGGTGTTGGACACCGACGTGCTGCAGGCGGCGCTGGACGCTGTGGAGGACTGCGACGCGATCGTCGCGGTCGGGACGACCCTGGGGGTCTACCCGGTTGCGGCCCTGTTCCCCCTCGCGCTGGAGCGCGGCGCCTTCGGGGTGATCGTCAACGCCTCCGAAACGCCCTTCGACGCGGACGCAGATCAGGTCGTTCGCGGCCAGCTCGACGACGTGCTCCCCGGGTTGTTGGGGGTGGCGGAGTGAGTATTTTCGACGACGACTGGGTCCTCCAGCCGAGCGGGCCGACGGAGGCCGAGCTCACTGTCGAGCGGGTCCTGCGCGCCGTCGAACAGGTGCCGAGAGGACGGGTGGTCGCGTACTCCGACATCGCGACGGTGGTTGGCACGTCGCCGCGACGGGTTGGCTCGATCATGGCCGGACACGGCGGTGAGGTGGCTTGGTGGCGGGTGACCAACCGCGACGGTGCCCTCCCCGCCCATCTCCTCGAGTTGGCGAAGAAGCACTGGCAGCGCGAAGGCATCGAGGCCGACGAGACCCGGTGCCGGATCAACCGCCACCGCGCGGATCTCGATGATCTTGCCTTGGGATACCAGAAGGCGGTTCGGGACCTCGGTTGACCCCTGAGCAGTGACGAGCGCTCACGTCGAATCGGTCCCTGAGCAGGGCCGGCGAGCGCAGCGAGCAGCCCGTCCGTCGAAGGGTGGTCCCTGAGCAGCTCGCGAGGAACGAGCGAGCGTCCGTCGAATCGCTCCCTGAGCAGGGCCAGCGAGCGCAGCGAGCAGCCCGTCCGTCGAAGGGTAACGACCTCGACGTCCACCACCGCCCCCGACCACAAGGACGGCCACCACAGCCACGGGCGCAACCCTTCGACAAGCTCAGGGACCACGGACGACAAGCTCAGGGATCACGGACGACTCGCTCAGGGACCCGGTTCTCCACACTTGTCCACACCTGGGGTGTGGACAACCCTCCTTGGCCGACTCTGGGATCGCTCAACACCGCAGGTCACTTGGGAGGCGCCCCGCGCGCACACCACCTCAGCGATGTGATGCACGATGCCGTCCGCTGAGCGACGATCAAGACCACGGCGGACGCCTCACGGACAGCCGCCTCAGAACTTTCCACCGGCTTGTCCACAGGCTTGGAGAATTCGAACACAGGTCTTCTCCTGCTTGTCAGACGCTTTTGCGACGGCGTGGCGAAAAGTTGTCCCCCGTCGCTTTTCACAGCTGTGGACAACTCTGCGAGTCAGTTCTTCGCCGGCCCGTCCCTGTCATCAGCTAGATCCGCCCGGTCTCCGACCGCGCTGGCACCTCCCGACGTCGGGAGCGCATCGGCACCGGGGGCGGGCTCGGGTTCGAAGGAGTCGTCGCCAACCAGGTCGGATGAGTTATCCACCCTATTGTCCACAGCCTCGACGTCGCTCACCGCCCGCGCCCGCGCCCAGGACCACAGAGCGATGCCCGCGACGATCATCGGGAGCGACAACCACTGGCCCATGCTGAACCCCAGACCGAGGAGGCCCAGGTGCGCGTCGGGCTCGCGCCAGAACTCCGCGATGAACCGGAACAGCCCGTAGCCGATGAGGAACGCGCCCGAGACCTGTCCGCGGAATCGGGGCTTGCTGGCGTACCACCACAGCAGCACGAACAGCAGGAGTCCTTCGAGCAGCATCTGGTACAGCTGCGAGGGGTGACGTGGGACGTCGCCGCCGGTCGGGAAGATGAACGCCCACGGAAGGTCCGCCGAGGCCTCTCGGCCCCAGAGTTCGCCGTTGATGAAGTTGCCGAACCGGCCGAGCGCGAGCCCGATCGGTACGGCCGGCACGAGGAAGTCGGTGACCTGGAGGAAAGGCCGCTTCCTGACGGCTGCATAGACGGCCAGCCCCAGGATGACGCCGATGGCCCCGCCGTGGAAGCTCATGCCCCCGTCACGGATGCCGGTGATGATCTCCAAGGGGTTCGACAGGTAGTAGCCCGGCTTGTAAAACAGCGTGTAGCCGACACGCCCGCCGATCAGCACGCCCGCGATGGCGTAGAGGAGGATGTCCTCGATGTCGTCCTTGTGCCACGCCTTCGGCTCCGAGATCGACCGGTAGGGCTCGTGCTTCAGCCGACGGCGCATCAGCAGGTAGGCCAGAGCGAAAGCCAGCAGGTACATCAGCGCGTACCAGTGGATACCCAGGCCGAAAATGCTGAACGCGACCGGGTCGATGTCAGGAAACGTAATGGCGAGCGGCGTCACACGCAAAGCTTCCCACACCACTCAACCGCTGAGGTGTTCGAAAAATGTCAGAGGTCCCCGAGAGCCTTGCTGCATGAAGACACTCAGCTCAGACACCGGCGTCGCGGACCTCATCGCCGTCTACTCCATGCGGGAACTTCTGCTGCGCCGACGACGCCATCTAACGGTACGGATCGCGAGCACGCATCCGGAGCTCACCATCGCCACGCCCAGGGGCGACATCGCGCTCGAACTGACAGGCGGACAGTGGCTGATCACTGGACCGTCGGGACGGGGGGTGCTCGTGGAGCAGGACCCCGGCGAGTGCGCGAGCGCAGTGGTGGCTCTCGTGGATGCCACCACCGCGCCACGCCTCGACGCCACCGGCTAGCTGTGGATCAGTCGTCGGCCCAGTTCTCGTCGCCGGTGATCGGCGCGGTGTCGACGTCGGGCAGACCGTCCTCGTTCATGTCCCGGCTTCGCGCACGGCTGGCCGACCAGCGAAGCGACAGGGCGGCGAGGGTGGCCGCGATGATCGTGCCCAGGAGTACAGCGATCCGTGCGCCGTCGGACTGGTCGGAGCCCGCGGGGTACGACAGCTCGGCGATGAGGAGCGAAACGGTGAAGCCGATGCCTGTGAGGAACCCGATGGGCATGAGGTCGCGCAGACCGATCGCGTCCGGCAGGCGCAGCGGCGTCAGGCGGGTGACGAGCGCGGTGGTGCCCATCACGCCGACGAGCTTGCCGACCACCAGCCCACCGGTGATGGCGAGCACGACGGGCTGGCCGAGCACGGCGAGTGGGCCGTCTCCGCCGACGAGGGTGACGCCGGCGGAGAAGAACGCGAACACCGGCAGCGCGATGCCGTTGGAGAACGGGGCGACTTTCTCGACGTAGTCGTGCGTACGAGCGTGATGCTCGCCGTGGATCGCCACGGCAGGCACGACGAAGCCGAGCAGGACGCCGGCGATGGTCGCGTGAACGCCGGAGGCGTGCATGGCGGCCCAAGCGACCAGGGCGATGGGGATGAGGATCCACCAGCGGGCGCGACGCGTGCGCACCACGAACGCGAAGGCGGCGACGGCCGCGAGCGACACGCCTAGCCAGAGCCCGTGAATTGCGGCGGTGTAGAAGACGGCGATGATGATGATGGCCAATAGATCGTCGACGACGGCGAGCGTGAGCAGGAACAGACGCAGCGCCTTGGGTAGGCCCTTACCGAAGATAGCCAGCACAGCCACGGCGAACGCGATGTCCGTGGCGGTCGGGATCGCCCATCCGTGGAGCGCCTCGGTGGCGCCGAACGCGACCACCACCCCGACGAAAATGATGGCGGGCATGATCATGCCGCCGACCGCGGCCAGGATCGGGACAGCCGCGAGGCGCAGCGACCGCAGCGAGCCGGCGACGAACTCGTGCTTGAGTTCGAGGCCGACGGTGAAGAAGAAGATCGCCAGAAGCCCATCCGCGGCCCACTTGGCCAGCGAGAGATCCAGGTGCAGGGATTCAGGCCCGACAACGGTCTCGGACAGGGCGGTGTAGGCCTCCCGCCAGGGGGTGTTGGCCCAGATGAGGCCGATCGCGGCCGCGACGATCAGCAGGATGCCGGCGGTGGTGTCGCGCAGCACCCACTCGCGCAGGCGCGTCCCGAATCCGGGCTCGCGGGTATCAAAGGTGGTCATGGGTCTCCCAACGGTAGTAGCGGGACGTCGGGGAGCAGACTCCCCAGGCCGGTTGTCGACGAACGCCGTCGACCAGACTTCCCGACACACCGGGCCGTCATTTTACTCGGGGCGCAGAGGTGTTCCGAATGGCGTGACCACGACGGACGTTCGGGTGCCGCACAGTGGCGAACCTGGTGGTGCACACTGTGGCCATGGAGCAACCACTGGTTCCCAACGCTCCCTCTCCCGTAGGGGCCTGGGCAACCGCTGCCGGCCTCGGCGCTCTCGCCGTCGTCGCCACGTGGCTCGCCAACCGGGTGATCGTGGGATCTTTCGCCGACGCGCCCAGACCCGAGGATCTTCTGTTCGAGGCGCTCCCCTACGTTCGTGGCGCCCGCTGGCTCACCGTCGTAGCGCTGGTGGGAGGCCTCGGAGCGTTCCTCTGGGTGACCCTGCGCTCCTCGCCGTCGCGGATCCCGGCGGTGGGTGCGCGGATCGCGGTGATGTACCTGATCCGGGCCCTCCTCATCGTCCTGACGCCGCTGGCGCCGGCGCACGGCGAGGGGATCTTCGTCTTCCCGCAGCCGCAGTTCGGCATGTTCCCCTCCGGGCACACGGCCCTGGCAGCCATGCTGGCGCTGCTGGCCCCCGCCGATAGGCCCTGGCTGCGGTGGTTCGAGTGGGCGATGGTCGGGGTCATGATCGCTGGCCTTCTCCTGGCGCGGGGGCATTATTCAATCGACATCGCGGGCGGCCTGCTCCTGGCCTACTTCGTGGCGACCGTGCGGACTCGCGGCGGATCTTCCCGCCGGGGGGCCTCGCCGACCTTAGGTTAGACACGGCGATCGAGGACGATCGTCAGGAAGGGGAGGTCATGGTCTCCATCGGGGCGCGCGCATTCAGGGGCCGGCGCGACGGCCGCCTGATCGACGACCTACCCTCCACCCGCCGCGTGGTCCCGCACCTCATGCCCACCCGGCTCGACGCCATCGTCTACTACCCACAGCACCTCGAGGTCGACGTCGTGATGGACTGGCTGGATGAGGTGAACCGGGACCGCCCGGCAGAGGAGCGCATCCGTTTCTTCCACGTGATGCTCGCAGCCCTGGCCCGTCTGTTCCACCAGCGCCCGGAGCTCAACCGGTTCATTTCGGGGCGCCGTACCTACGAGCACCGCGACATCTCCTTCGCGTTCACCGTCAAGAAGGCACTGACCGACGAGGCCGACGAGGTGCAGGCGCGGATCACATTCAGCGGCGTCGACACGGTCGACGAGGTGCGCCTGATGGTGGACGCGGCGCTGGAGCGGGCCCGCAACCACACCCGCAACGAGAGTGACATCCTGGTGTCGCGCCTCGTCAAACTCCCCGGACCGCTGCTCGCCGCGGTGGCGCAGACAGTCTGGGCGCTCGATTCCGTCAACCGGCTACCGAAGATGCTGCAGGACGCCATCCCCACCTACGCCAGCGCGTACCTGGTGAACATGGGCTCCCTCAACGCCGAGGCCCCGTTCCACCACCTCTACCGACGAGGGACCGCCGGCGTGTTCGTCTCCATCGGCACCATCCGTCCCGAGCCGGTGGTCGACGCCGACGGCGAGATCGTCGCACGGCGTCGGGTCGATGTGGTCTACACGGTCGACGAGCGCGTGACCGACGGCTTCTACCTGGTGCGCTCATCGCACATCCTGCA
The DNA here is from genome assembly GCF_001997295.1 of Tessaracoccus flavus. NCBI lineage: Bacteria > Bacillati > Actinomycetota > Actinomycetes > Propionibacteriales > Propionibacteriaceae > Tessaracoccus > Tessaracoccus flavus. The sequence goes on along the minus strand of NZ_CP019605.1, from coordinate 2,968,720 downwards.
ACAGATGCTCAACGAGCCGGCGCTTCTCAATCAGCCCACCCGGCGGTAAGCGAGTCGGCAAACGTTACGCAGGAACACCTTTAGATAAGGATGTAACATTATGCTTATCTAATAAATCCGTTGGCATAAGGATTGATGTGACACAGACGGAAGGGCTGAGGCTCTCCTGGGACAACGTGGTACGGGCGCCGACAGTCCCCGCCTCGCCGACCGACCGCTCGCGTCTATCCGTCGTCGGAAAGCCTTACCGGGCGGCGGTGCCCGCGGCCATAAAGCGTATGCAGTTCAACATCATGCCGGACGTGGCCGCCCTGGCGGACGATGCACGGGCGGCGATCACTCGGTTCGATGCTGAGCTTTCCGCCATGTTCGACGGGGAGTTCGCGCCGTTGTCAGCGGTACTACTGCGCACTGAGTCTGCCTCCTCCTCACAGATCGAGAACATCACAGTCAGCGCGAGGGCTCTGTCATTGGCCAACGTCGGTCTGGCCAAGTTCGGGTCTAATGCCAAGCTCGTCCAAGCCAATGTCGAAGCGATGAACCGCGCCCTCGAACTAACAGGGCCCCTCACGCCGGGCCTGATCTTGGCCGTCCACGAAGCTCTCATGCACGGTCAGGACCAAGCAGAACCGGGTCGATTCCGCAACCAGCAGGTCTGGATCGGCGGAACCGACTACTCGCCACACAGTGCGGACTTCGTCCCGCCACTTAACTCGAGGGTCCATGACTCAATCGGGGACCTCTGCGCGTTCTCCGAGCGAACCGACCTACCGCTCCTGGCGCAGGCGGCGATCGCACACGCCCAGTTCGAAACGATTCACCCGTTCAATGATGGGAACGGTCGCGCAGGCCGCGCCCTGATCCACGTCATGCTCCGCAACGGGGGAGCAAGCACCCGCACCACTGTTCCGGTATCTGCCGGCCTTCTGTCGAACATCGATGCCTACTACGAGGCGCTGACCGTCTACCGCGACGGCGACCCGAACCCGATCATCGATCAGATCAGCCGGGCTGCATTCCTCGCCGTTGACAACGGCCAGCAACTTGCCACAGACCTGAGGACGATCCACGACGGCTGGGCGACCAACCTTCGAGCCCGCAGGGACGCGGTGGCCTGGCGAGTGCTGCCGTTCCTCCTACGTCAGCCGTCGGTGACCTCCAAGTTGGTCCAAGAAACCTTCAACGTCACCCAGCCGGCAGCAGACAACGCGCTGCGCCAACTTCAGGAGGCGGGGGCCGTCTCCAAACCCAAGACCATCCACGGCGAAGGACAGAAACGCAACGTCGTCTGGCAGGCCACCGAGGTCCTCGACGCTCTCGACCGGTTCGGGGAACGAGCGCGCCGCAGTTCCAGAACCGCCTGAGCCCCATCCTCGTTCCGAGCGGACGGTAGCAGTGCTACCCCACACAGTCTCAGACACAAGAAAACCCCCAGTCACCTGGGGGTTTCTTCGGTGGGCCTAGCTGGACTTGAACCAGCGACCTCATCCTTATCAGGGATGCGCTCTAACCGCCTGAGCTATAGGCCCGTTCACCGACGCCAAACTCTAGCGCACCATGCGGTGCACCTCAAAACCGACCCGGTGTGCCCCGCCGACGCGCCGCTCAGTCCTCCGCGAGGGTTACCTCGAGGCCGCCCATGACGGTGGCTGCGAGGTTGTAGAGGAACGCCGCGAGGGTGGCCAGGGCGGTGAGAATCACCACGTCGATCGCGGCCACCACAGCAGCGAAACCGAGGATGCGGTTGAGGCTCAGGATGCCGCCGATGTCGAAGGTCGTGTCCTGGTCGCCAAGCAGGGTGTTGAGGAACTCGTTGGCCGCCTGGATGGCACCCGACCCGGCGAGGACGGACCAGACGACGAACGTCGCCACCACCAGCATGATGCCGAACGCGATCGCGAAGAGGAACGTCGTCTTCATAACCGACCAGGGGTCGAGCCGCGCGAGGCGGAGACGCGCCTTGCGGGTGCGCCGGGTCGACCGAACGGGCCTGGCCCGCTGGTCGGCCGTCGTCGCGCTGCGCGCCACTGACGCCTCAGCGACGTCGCCCGCGGCGCGCGCAGGGGTGGTCGTCGGCGGCACCGCGGTGGGGACAGCCGCCGGGACGACCGGGGGCACCGGGCGCGTCGCCCACGCCTTGGCGGCCGAGACAGCCCGCTCGGACAGCGACGGGGTGATCCGGGTCGCGTCGTCGGGGGTGCCAGGACTCGACGCCGGGGCGTCTCCCGCCCGGTAGACCGATTCGCCCGCGGTGGGCTCCGCGGCCGGACGATCACTGTCGTCGGCGCCCTCCGACACGCGTGTCTCCTCGGCGGGCTCCGCCGGGGACACTGCCGCGTGAGTTCTCGTCTCTTGGTCGTCGACGGCGGCGTGGACGGCGGTGTCGTCGTCATCGGGACGGACGGCCGTGTCGTCGTCATCAGGACGCACGGCCGTGTCGCCGTCGGCGGGCTTCCGCCATGGCGAGAAGTCCAGCCCCGGGGATCCGTTCGCCCCTGGCCAGCGCGGCGAGTTCTCACTCATCGGCGTCCTCCTCGGTTGTGCCGTCCGCCGTCACCTGATCGGTGCTGGGGTCTACGGTACCGTCTTCGGCCTCAGTGGCGTCGTCGTCCGCGCCTGCGACAACCTCTTCGAGCGCCGCCTCGGACTCCGGGTACAGCGCGATCGCGCCCACCGAATCGCCGCCCTTGATGCCGACGAACTTCACGCCCATCGTGTCTCGGCCCTTGACCGGCACCCCGGAGACAGCGGAACGCGTCACCTGACCCGACACCTTGATGGCCAGCACCTCGTCGGCCTCGCCGACGATGAGACCGCCGACCAGAGACCCGCGGTCCTCGTTGAGCCGCATCGCCTTGATGCCGAGGCCGCCGCGGCCCTGGACGCGGTACTCGTCCACCGCGGTGCGCTTGGCGTAGCCGCCGTCGGTGACGGTGAACACGAACCGGCCGGACTGGTCGTCGTCGGCGCGGAGCACCGCCATCGACAGCAATTCGTCGTCGGCGCGGAACTTCATGCCGGTCACGCCCGACGTCGCTCGGCCCATGGGCCGCAGCTGCGTGTCGTCGGCGCGGAACCGGATGGCCTGGCCCTTGCGCGAGATGAGCAGCACGTCGTCGTCCGAGCTGACGAGCCCCGCGCCGATGAGCTGATCGTCCTCGTGGCGGAAGTTGATGGCGATGACGCCGGCCTGCCGCGGCGAGTCGTAGGCGCTGAGGTCGGTCTTCTTGACCAGGCCCTTCTTCGTGGCCAGCAGCAGGTACTCGGCGTCCTCGTAGCTGTTGAGGGTCAGCACCTGGGCGATGCGCTCGTCGGGGAGGAAGTTCATCAGCCCCGCGACGTGGCCGCCCTTCGCGTCGCGACCCGACTCCGGCAGCTGCCAGACCTTCGAGCGGTAGACGCGGCCGAAGTTGGTGAAGAACAGGATCCACTGGTGGTTCGTGGTGGTGAAGAGGTGCTGCACCTCGTCGTCGGCCCGAAGCGACGCCCCGCGCACGCCCTTGCCGCCGCGCTTCTGCACGCGGTACTGGTCGGCGCGGGTGCGCTTGGCGTAGCCGCCGTGCGTGATGGTGACGACGACGTCCTCGTTGGGGATGAAGTCCTCCTCCGAGAAGTCGCCGTCGGCCGGAATGATCCGGGTGCGGCGCTCGTCGCCGAACTTGTCGACGATCTCCTGCAGCTCGGTCGAGATGATCGAGCGGACGCGCTCGTCGCTGCCGAGGATGTCCTTGAGGTCGGCGATCTTGGCCTCGAGCGCGGCCAGGCGATCGACGATCTTCTGGATCTCCATCGACGCGAGGCGGCGCAGCTGCTGGTCGAGGATGTTGCGGGCCTGCAGCTCGTCGATCCCGAGGAGCTCCTGCAGGCCGGTGTTCGCCTCCTCGGCGGTGCGGCTGGCGCGGATCAGCGCGATCACTTCGTCGAGCATGTTGAGGGCCTTGACCAGACCGCGGTCGAGGTGCGCGGCGCGCTCGGCCTCGTCCAGCTGGTACTGCGTGCGGCGTCGGATGACCTCGAGCTGGTGCTTGACCCACAGCGAGATGAACTGGTCGAGACGCAGGGTGCGGGGCACCTCGTCGACGATGGCCAGCATGTTGCAGCCGAAGGTGTCCTGCAGCGCGGTGTGCTTGTACAGGTTGTTCATGACGACGCGGGGCTGCGCGTCGCGCTTGAGCACGATGACGAGCCGCTGCCCGGTACGGGCGGACGTGTCGTCGCGGATGTCGGCGATGCCCGTCAGCTTGCCGGAGTTGACCAGGTCGGCGATGCGCAGCGCGAGCGCGTCCGGGTTGGTCATGTACGGCAGCTCCGTCACGACGAGGAGCTGGCGACCCTTGGAGTCCTCCTCCATGTCGATGACCGCGCGCATGACGACCGACCCGCGACCCGTGCGGTACGCCTCCTCCAGGCCCTGGCGCCCGACGATGAGGCCGCCGCCCGGGAAGTCGGGGCCCTGGATGCGCGCCATGGCGGCCTCGAGGAGCTCCTCCTTGGTCGCCTCGGGGTGGGCCAGCGCCCACTGCACGGCGTCGTTGACCTCGCGCAGGTTGTGCGTCGGGATGTTGGTGGCCATGCCCACCGCGATGCCGGTGGAGCCGTTGACGAGCAGGTTCGGGAACCGCGCCGGCAGGACCGTCGGCTCCTCCTCGCGGTTGTCGTAGTTCGGCTTGAAGTCGACCGTGTTCTGGTCGATCTCCCGGACCATCTCGACGGCGAGCGGGGCCATCTTGCACTCGGTGTACCGCATGGCCGCGGCCTTGTCGTTGCCTTGGCTGCCGAAGTTGCCCTGGCCGGACACCAGCGGCAACCGCATCGCCCACGGCTGCGCCAGGCGCACGAGGGTGTCGTAGATGGCCGAGTCGCCGTGCGGGTGATAAAGGCCCATGACCTCGCCGACCACGCGCGAGCACTTGTTCCAGCCGCGGTCGGGCCGGTAGCCGCCGTCCCACATCGCGTAGAGCACGCGACGGTGCACCGGCTTGAGGCCGTCGCGCACGTCAGGCAGCGCGCGCCCGACGATGACGCTCATCGCGTAGTCGAGGTACGAGTTCTGGATCTCGACCTGCAGGTCGATCGGGTCGACGCGCCCCAGCGCGGGTGCCTGGATCTCGTCCTTGTCGACGTCGTCAGCCATGCGTCAGTAACCTTCCGGGTGTGTGAGCGGGGAGGTCCCGCTCGCGATGCGAGCCCAAACAACGCGAGCGAAGCGAGCCTGTTGTTTGGATGATGAAGTTGTGTGAGCGGAGCGAACTCCGCGGGGGTTCACGGGGCGGAGCCCCCGAGCGTCTAGATGTCGAGGAACCGCACGTCGCGGGCGTTGCGCTGGATGAAGGTGCGCCGCTGCTCGACGTCTTCGCCCATCAGGATCGAGAACATCTGGTCGGCCATCGCCGCGTCCTCGAGCGTCACCTGCAGCAGGATCCGGTTCTCCGGGTCCATCGTGGTCTCCCACAGGTCGTCGGCGTCCATCTCACCCAGACCCTTGTAACGCTGGATGGGGTTGACCTGCGGCAGCTTCTTGCCCTCCGCCAGGCCCTTCGTCCGAAGTGCGTCGCGCTCGGTGTCGGTGTAGGCCAGCTCATGCGGAGAATTGCTCCACCGCAGGCGGAACAGCGGCGGCTGCGCGAGGTACACGTGCCCCGCGTCGATGAGCGGGCGCATGAACCGGAACAGCAGCGTCAACAGAAGCGTGCGGATGTGCGCGCCGTCGACGTCGGCGTCGGCCATGAGGACGAGCTTGTGGTAGCGCAGCTTGTCGAGGTTGAAGTCCTCCTGCATCCCGGCGCCGAGCGCGTTGATGATCGCCTCGACCTCCTTGTTGGCGAGGATGCGGTCGATGCGCGCCTTCTCGACGTTGAGGATCTTGCCGCGGATGGGCAGGATCGCCTGCGTCCTCGGGTCGCGGCCGCCGCGGGCCGAGCCGCCGGCGGAGTCGCCCTCGACGATGAAGAGCTCGCACTCCTCCGGGTTGGTCGACTGGCAGTCGACGAGCTTGCCGGGCAGGCCGGAGCCGCCGAGCAGTCCCTTCCTCGACCGGGCCATGTCGCGCGCCTTCCGGGCCGCGATCCGCGCGGCGGCGGCGGACTGCGACTTGCGGACAATCTCCTTGCCCTCGGCCGGGTTGCGCTCGAACCAGTCGCCCAGCCGGTCGTTCAGCACGCGCTGGACGAAGCTCTTGGCCTCGGTGTTGCCGAGCTTCGTCTTCGTCTGACCCTCGAACTGCGGCTCTGAGACCTTGATCGACACGATGGCGGTGAGGCCCTCGCGGATGTCGTCACCGGAGACGCGGTCCTCGCGCTTCTTGATCAGGCCCCAGGTCTCGCCCCAGCGGTTGACGGTGTTGGTCAGCGCCGCGCGGAAGCCCTCCTCGTGGGTGCCACCCTCGTGCGTGTTGATGGTGTTGGCGAAGGTGTAGACGCTGTTGGTGTACGAGGAGTTCCACTGCATCGCGATCTCCACGCCCATGCCCTGATCGGGCGCGTGCGCCTCGACGGCGATGACCGTCGGGTGGATCGTGTCCTTGCCGCTGGAGAGGTACTTGACGTAGTCGATCAGACCGTCCTCGTAGAGGAACTCGTCGTGCGCGGTGTCCACCTCGCCCTCGTCGCCCGTGGCGATCTGGCGCTCGGCGCGCAGATCGGTGACCGACAGCTTCAGACCCTTGTTGAGGAACGCCATCTCGCGGAACCGCGTGGCGAGCGTGTCGTAGTTGAAGGTGGTGGTCTCGAAGATGTCCTTCGAGGCGTAGAACTCGATCGTCGTGCCGGTCTCGTCGGTCTCCTCGAGGCGCTCGAGTTCGGTGACGGGCACGCCGAGGTGGAACGTCTGCTTCCAGCGGTAGCCGTCGCGCTTGACCTCGACGACCAGCTTCTCCGACAGCGCGTTGACGACGGACGAGCCGACGCCGTGCAGACCGCCCGACACCTTGTAGCCGCCCTCGCCGAACTTGCCGCCGGCGTGCAGCACCGTCAGCACGAGCGTGACGGTCGGGATCTTCTCGACCGGGTGTTCCTTGACCGGGATGCCGCGGCCGTTGTCCTGGACGCGCACGCCGCCGTCGTCGAGCAGTTGGATCTCGATGGAATCGCAGTATCCCGCGAGCGCCTCGTCGACGGAGTTGTCGACGATCTCGTAGACGAGGTGGTGCAGGCCGCGCTCGCCGGTGGATCCGATGTACATGCCAGGACGCTTGCGCACGGCCTCGAGGCCCTCGAGCACCGAAATCTGGTCGGCGTCGTAGCTGCCGGAGACCGTGATGTCCGCCGAATCCTCCAAGCCCTGCATCCGCTCCAGCAGGTTGAGGCTGTCGTCCTCGTTCACGTGGTCTGCCACAATGCTCCTCATAAAACAGACGCCGGATGGCCGGCGTCGTCGATCGTTCCAATTCTACCGTGGTCTGCCCAGAAATAGGGCATCGACAAGCGCCCTGATGGCATTCAAACGGCAGAAACGCCCATTTCGCGCCCCGCGCAGGGCCGCAGACGAGGTACCCCACCACGAAGCGGCTGCGGATGCGGCAGATCGCCACCCGCGGGCGCCGTGACGCCAACCGGGATGTGCACTCGCCAACGGATGGCCGGACTCGCCGCCGAGACTCAGCGACGCCCCCGACATATCGCCGGCGTCTCTGATTCTCGCGGGCGCGGGCGCATGATCGTTGGCGTTGGGGTGCTCCCGGTTGGCGTTGAGGTCAGCCTTCGGTCGACGACGGCGTCGGCGCCGGTTCCGCCGGAGCGGACGGCTCTGGCTCCGGCTCGGGGGCGGGGGGTGCGGGCGGGGTCGGCTCGTCTGCCGGGGGCGGCGGAGTGGTGGCCGTTGCGGTGCGGCTGGTCGTGGGCTGCGTCGACGGCGGGGCGGGCGGCTCTGCGGGCTCGCTCGGCGTCGGCGACGGCACAGCGGTCTCAGTCGGGCTGGGAGTGACGCTCGCCGGAGGTTCCGGGGACGAAGGCGCCGACGGCTCCGGCTCGGGCGATGCCGACGGGTTCGGGCTGGCCGACGGCGAGGCGCTGGGCGCGACTGACGGGCTGGGCTCGGGCGACGCCGACGGCTGCGGGCTCGGCACAGCGCTGGCGCTCGGGCTGGGACTGGGGCTCGGGCTGGGACTCACGCTGGGGCTCGGGCTAGGACTGGGGCTCGGGCTGGGGCGCACGCTAGGACCGATGGAGGCCGACGGCGACGCCGAAGGGGTGGCGCTGGCCGTCGTCGAGGGGCGCTGGGAGACCGGGAGCGACGACGCCGGCTCGAACTCACTCGCCGCGTCGAGATCAATGACGGCCGCCGACCCGCTCAGCCACAGCTTGGGATCGGTGAAGCGACCGTTCGCGATCACCTCGAAGTGGAGGTGGCAGCCGGTGGAGTTGCCGTTGTTGCCCACCTCCGCGATGGCCGAGAGCGCCTTGACCTGCTGGCCGACCCGCACGGCGCTGGACTGGAGGTGGTTGTACGTCGTGGTGAGCCGGTAGCCCGCGATGGTGCCGTGGTCGATCTTCACCTGGAACCCGTTGCCGCCGGCCCAGCCGACGCGGACGACCTTGCCGTCGGCAGCCGCGCCGACGGGGGTGCCGCAGGGCGCTGCCCAGTCGAGGCCGGTGTGCAGCTTCCAGACACGCAGGGTCGGGTGGAACCTCATGCCGAACCGGGAGCTCTCGCGCCCGTTGACCGGTGTGGAGAGCAGGGTGCCCGGCGCGGGCTTACCTAGGGTGTCGACGCCCGGGGCCACCTGGTCGCCTCCGCCCAGCGGCAGCTGCACGGGGAGCGCGCCCAGGATGGGCTCGATCAGCGGGGCGGGCATGGCGAAGAGGTCGAGCGGCGGCAGGTCGGCCACGGGCAGCCCGGGGAGGGGGTCGGGCGTCGGGCTTTCCACAGGTTCGAGTTCGAACCGGGACGACCCTTCCTCGCTCAGGCCGGGGGCTGATCCGTCGAGTTCTGGAGCAGTCTGACCCAATCGGACGTCAAAGGCGGCCGCCCTCTGGTCGACAGGGCGCTCAATCGGGGCGGGGGCGACGGGGATGGCCTCGAGAGCGAAGTCCGGATCGTGGCCGGTGGCGACCACGGCTCCGACGAGTGCGGTGGCGATGGCAGCGGCAGCGACGGACTTGGCTCCGCGCAGCTTCATGACGCCTCCCCCGCTGTCAGTGCTCCCTCGCACCCCCCCATACAAGCACTCTGGGAGGTCAAAAGAAAGGGGTCGAAGGCTCTTGTTCAGCCGATCCGAGCGCTCGAGGGAAACTACATCGACGTCATTCATCCCGGAGGCCCCCGGTCCATGCGCGACTCCACTGAGTCTATGACGTCGCCAATCGACGGGCCCGAACGCCAACGGGGATCGGGCAACGCCAACCGAAACGCGCGAACGCCAACAGATCGGTGGATACGCCAACGCGTTCCCCGAAACGCCAGTTGACAAGCCACAACGCCGTCGAGACACAGCGACGCCCCCGATATATCTCAGGCATCGCCGAGTCTCGGGGGCGTTTCCCGCTGTCGGTTGGCGTTCTGCGCTGCCCGTTGGCGTTTCCCCCTGCCCGTTGGCTTTTCGCGCTGTCGGTTGGCGTCAGGCCGACGGAGCTGAGCGGGTCGGGCGCGTCAGCCGTAGGTATCGCGCGGGCCGCGACCGCCCACGGAGCGGGGGCCCCGCTTCCAGCTCGGGGGCTTGGGGCCACGGAAGTCCACCCGCAGCACCGTGCGGTCGCCCAGCGATCGGTTCAACCGCGCCACCAGTTGGGAGGCCGAATACCGCATGGCGCTTGCCCAGGCCGTCGAGTCGCAGTCGACGATCAGCACGCCGTCGGTGTAGTCGACCGGTGTCGAATGCTCCGCGTTGGCCTCCCCCACGAGTTCGGGCCAGCGACGCAGCAGCGTGGAGAGGCTGATCCGCCGCTGCCAGCCGCGTTGTTTGATCACGGAATCGAGCACGTCACCCACCAACTGCGGGTCACGGTCGTCGGGGTGGGCCCCGGAGCGCTGCTGCTCCATCGGCCGACGAGGACGCCGCGGCTGGCGCTGCGGGGCGGGATCGGGCAGCACGACACCATAGGCCGCCGACTCCACGGCGGCGCGGGCAATCTCCGACGCCAGGTCGAGCCCCGTCGGATCGTGCGGCTCGTCACTCACACGCCCGAGCGTACCCGCGACGAGCGCGCGCCCCCTCGCCGCTGTCACAATATGCCCAAGCAATAGGAGGACCATGGACAGCTCCCCGGTTACCCACACGGTCCCTGGCTGGGACGAGTACTTCCTGCAGATCGCCGACGCGGTCTCGGCCCGGGCCAAGTGCACCCGACGGAGGGTGGGGGCGGTGCTCGTCGTCGAACGCCGCATCATCGCCACCGGCTACAACGGCGCGGCCAGCGGGGAACCCGACTGCCTGGAGGGGGCCTGCCCGCGCGGGGCCCTCGACTACGGCACCGTCCCCGGACTCGGCGACTACGACCGCCCCGGCACCCCGGGCTTCTGCATCGCCATCCACGCCGAGGTCAACGCGCTCCTTTTCGCCACCCGCGACACCGCCGGCGCGACCGCCTACATCACCGATCCCCCCTGCCCCGGCTGCCGCAAGGCGCTCGCCGCCGCCGGCATCGCGCGCGTCGTGTGGCCCGACGGCGTCTACGACGGCCGCGGCGAGATCATGGACTGGTCGCGCTGACGAAAGCCCGAGCCAAACCGGGGGTCACGGAGCGCTCACTGTCCCGGCGTCGACGGTGAAGCGCCGCTCGGCCGGGAAGTCGGGGACGTCGGCGCCAACAGCTGCGGTGATGAGGACCTGCTCCGCGTCGGCGATCGCGGCGGCCAACCGCTCGCGGCGGGAGACGTCGAGCTCGGCGAAGACGTCGTCAAGGACCAGCACGGGCTCGACGCCGTCGGCTCGGACCAGCGTGTAGCCCCCCAGCCGCAGCGCCAGCGCCAACGACCAGGATTCGCCGTGGGAGGCGTAGCCCTTGGCCGGGAGCGGTCCGATGAACAGCTCGACGTCGTCGCGCTGGGGTCCGACGAGCGTCACGCCCCGCGCGATCTCGTCGCGCCGGAGCCGCTCCATGGCGTCGAGCAGCCGACGCTGCAACTCCCCGCGCACATCGGCCGCGCCGGCGAGGCCGTCGAGGTCCAGCACGGTCTTGTAGCTCGTGGAGATCTGGTTGTTGACCGGGGCGATCGTCTCGTAGGCGCGCTGCGCGTGGGGGGTGACGTCGGCGAGCGTGTCCAGCCGGGCGTGCAGCAGCTCGGCTCCGATGGCCGCGAGCTGGTCGTTCCAGACGGCCAGCGTGGTCTCCTCGTCGCCGCCGGACGGCTTAAACGACCGGCCCGCCATCGCCTTGAGCAGCGCGTTTCGCTGCTTGAGGACGCGGTCGAGATCCTGCCTGACCCCCACCATCCGCGGCCACCGCGTGGTGACCAGCGAATCCAGCCACGCCCGCCGGTCGGAGGGGTCGCCGCGCACGATCGCCAGATCCATCGGGGAGAAGACGACGGTGCGCAGCGCCCCGATGAGGTCACGGGGCCGGCTGAGCGGGGCCCGGTTCAGCCGGGCGACGTTGGAGCGCCCGTTGGCGATCTCCAACTCCAGCGTGATCAGCCTCGGATCCTCGCGCCCGGCCTGCACCTTCGCGCGCACGACGGCCGTCTCGGCGCCGGCCCTGATGAGCGGCGCCGTCGCCGACACCCGGTGCGACGACATGGTCGAAAGGTACTCGACCGCCTCCACCAGGTTGGTCTTGCCCTGACCGTTGGCGCCGACGAACACCGTCACGCCCGCTGTCAGGTCCAGGGACGCCTCGCGGTAGTTGCGGAAGTCGACGAGCGACAGCTCCGTGACAAACACTCAGTCCTGCTGCTCGGCGATCACCGGCGGTGCCTCGTGCGTGCCCGGGGTGACCGAGACGGCGTCCGGCGCCACCACAGTGTCGTCGGCCGGGGCCACCGCGTGGCCGCCGAACTGGTTGCGCATGGCGGCCACCATCTTCATGGCGGGCTCGTCCGACTGACGGGAGACGAAGCGGGCGAACAGGCTGGCGGCGATCGTCGGAACCGGCACCGCCAGGTCCACGGCCGCGTTGACGGTCCACCGTCCCTCGCCGGAATCCTCCGCGTAGCCCTCGATCTTGTCGAGGTTCGGGTCGGCGTGGAGGGCGCGGACCACCAAATCGAGCAGCCACGAGCGGATGACGGTGCCCTCGCGCCACGACTCGAAGACGGCCGGCACGTCGGTGACGACGTCGGCGGCCTGAAGCAGCTCCCACCCCTCGGCGTAGGCCTGCATCAGCCCGTACTCGATGCCGTTGTGCACCATCTTCGCGAAGTGCCCGGCGCCGTGGTCGCCGGCGTGGACGAACCCGAACTCGCCGTCGGGCTTCAACGCCTCGAACACCGGCATCAGGTGCTCGATGGCGTCCTTCGGCCCGCCCGCCATGAGCGCGTACCCGTTCTCGAGCCCCCAGACGCCGCCGGAGACGCCGACGTCGACGAAGCGGATGCCCTTGTCGGCGAGGAACTTCGCGTGCTTCTTGTCGTGGGTCCACTTCGAGTTACCGCCGTCGATGACGATGTCGCCCTCGTTCAGCAGCGGCTTGAGGACCTCGATCAGCTCGTCGACGGCGTGGATCGGCACCATGAGCCACACGGCTCGCGGTCCCTCGCCCAGCTGCGCAATGAGATCGGCCTCGTCCTTGGCGTCCGAGATCTCGGGGTTGTGGTCGAGACCGACCACCTCGACCCCACCGCGGCGCAACCGCTCGCGCATGTTGCCGCCCATCTTGCCCAGTCCGATCAGACCGATTCGCATGAGTTACCTCCTCGTTGCCGACGGCGATGTCACCGCCAGGTGGTTGACCAGCCTACTCAGGGCTCCAGGGGGGGACGCCTCAGTTGGGCAGACGCATCAGCATGATGACGTGCCGGTAGTCGGTCAGCGGGTCGCCGTCGATGCTGGCCAGCCCCATGATGAGGCAGGGCTTGCCGGGCTGCGTGAAGGAGAAGTGCGCGAACGGGGCGTCGAGTGCGGTGAGCGCGTCCAGCAGGTAGTGCGGGTTGAAGCCGGCGTCGGTGATCGACTGCTCGTCGCCGGAGATCTCAACCTCGGCCTCGATGGCTTCCGACGCCTGGGCCTGGTCGCCGGTGGCGGCCTCGAGCGCGATGTGGTCGTCGTTGATGCGCATGCGCAGCGGGGTGTTCCGCTCAGCGACGAGGGAGACGCGCTTGACGGCGGCGAGCAGGTCGCCGGTGTTGACGCGCACGCTGACGGTGGCGTCGACGTCCATGAGGTGGCGCACCTTGGGGAAAGCCTGGCTGAGCAGGCGGGTGGTGGCCTCCCGGCTGCCGCGGGCGCTCTCCCCCACGAAGCCGGCGAGACCCTCACCCTCGGCCTCGGTGGTCGACAGCGACACGGTGACCGTCTCGCCCGACGTCATGGACTTGGCGGTGTCCGACAGGACCTTGCCCGGGACGAGCACCGCGCCCTCGACCGACGGCGACGACGGCCGCCAGGTCAGCTCCTTGAGCGCCATGCGGTAGCGGTCGGTGGCCAGCAACGACAGGTTCTCGCCGTCGATCTCCATCTTGATGCCGGTGAAGACGTTCAGCAGCTCGTCACGGCCGGCCGCGACGAAGACCTGGCCGACGGCCTTCTCGAACATCGCCGCATCGACGGTGCCCGTCTGCGTCGGCATGTCCGGCAGGGTCGGGTACTCGTCGACGGGGAGCGTCTGCAGGGTGAACCGCGCCTGCCCACAGGTGAGCTCCACCTTGGAGTGGTCGGCCGCGAGATCGACGGGCTTGTTGGGCAGGGAGCGCGCAATCTCCGCCAGGAGTCGGCCGGAGACCAGGACCGTGCCCTCGTCCGTGACGGTGGCGGGGAGCTTGACCTTCGCCGACGTCGTCGAGTCGAAGCTGCTGAGCGTGACGCCGTTCGCGTCGGCCTCCAGCAGCATGCCCGCAAGGATCGGCGCGGTGGGGCGGTTGGGAAGGCTCCGGGCCACCCAAGCCACGGCGTCGGCCAGAGCGTCCTTCTCAACTCGAATCTTCACGAAGTTCCCCTTTGAATCTCTACTGAAAGGCGTGTCGCCTGCATCATACCCACCGGCGGCATAGCCCCGCGCCCACCGTGGCGCTTCTAGGCGAGCATCCGCCCGGGTGCTACCGGCTACTCGGTGGCGATCGCCTCGAGGACGTTGAGGCGTGCCGCCCGCCGGGCCGGCCCGACCGCCGCCAGGACGCCGAAACCGGCCGCCAGCAGCACGAATGCGCCCAGTTGGGGCCACGGGAAGACGAGGATGTCGATGCCCTCGTCGCGCAGGAGCGTGACCAGCATCCAGCCGAACAGGATGCCCATCGCCACGCCCAGGCAGGCGCCGAGGGTGGCGACCATGACCGACTCGAGCGTCACCATCCTGCGCAACTGCCCCCGGGTCAACCCGACGGCGCGCAGCAACCCCAGCTCCCTCGTCCGCTCCAGCACCGACAGGCCGAGCGTGTTGACGATGCCGAGGACCGAGATGACGATGGCGAGCGCCAGCAGCGCGTACAGCACGGTGAAGAGCTGGCCGAACTGGTCCACCCTGGCCTGGACGAACTCGTCGACATTGGCGACGACGGCGGTGGGCACGTCCTCGGTCGCGGCGGCGAGACCGGACCGGACGGCGTCCGGGTCGGCGTCGTCGGTGGTGAACACGACGATCTGCTGCACCAGCGACGTGTCGCTCAGTTGGGCGAAGGTTTCCTCGGTGACGAAGACGTCGCCGACCAGCCGCTCACGCTCCTCGTCGTGGATGCCGGTCACCAGCACCGTGACGCGCTGGCCGCCGGGAGCGACGAGGTCGGTCAGCTGCCCAAGGGCCAGACCTTCCCGTTCGAGCACGTCGCTGGCGATCACCGCGGGCAGGGCGTCACCCTCGGCGCGCAGGGACCCCGCGACAAGATCGATGGCTGCCGCGCGTTCGAAGGCGTCGCTCGACAGACCGACGAGCGTGACCGGATCCTCCCCCAGGACGGTCGCGCCACGGTAGAACTCGTAGACGGCCTCGACGCCGTCGACCGAGCGCGCCTCGTCGGCAACCTTCGCGTCGAACGGCTGGTAGGCCACCGGAGAGATCGTGAAGTCGCCGCGCTGGTCCGTTGAGAGGCGATCGCGCACCGACGTCGTCGTGCTGGCCGCGAGGATGGCCACCGCGGTGACGAGGGCGAGCCCGATCATGAGGGTCGCGGCCGTCGCCGCAGTGCGCCGGGGTTGCCGCACCGAGTTCAGCTGGGCCAGGCGACCGATCTGGCCGAAGAGCGCCCGGTAGGCGCGGCCGAAGAGCCAGATGAGCGGTCCGCCCACGAGGACGGCGGCCAGCACCATCCCGATGAGCAGCAGCGCGGCCCCCACGCCGGCCCAGACCAGCGGGCGGGCGACGTCGAGCCAGATCGCGCACGCGATCGCCGCCAGGCCGAGCTCGATGAGCGCGACCCCCGTGACGATCGGCAGGCTGGTCAGGCGCTCCGGCCCCGACTGGGCGGCGGCCGCCATCGCCTCCACCGGCCTTGTCCGCCCGGCCCTTCGCGCGGGCAGGTAGGCGGCGATCGTCGTGATGACGACCCCGATGGCGTAGGAGGCAGCCACGGCCTGCCAGGTGATCGTCGGCACCGCGGCACCCAGGTCGAGGCTGAGGACATCCAGGACCGCCAGGATCCCCCACACCAGCCCGTAGCCGACGACGAGGCCGAGGGTCGCGCCGACCAGTCCGGTCAGCAGGGCCTCCACCAGGACCGAGTTGCGCACCTGGGAGCGCTTCGCCCCCAGTGCTCGGAGCAGGGCAAGTTCGCGGGCGCGCTGGGCGACGAGGATCGAGAACGTGTTGAGGATGAGCAGCGTTGCCACGAGCAGTGCTATCGCGGCGAAGACGAGCAGGAAGGTGTTGACGAAGCCGAGGCCGACGTTGAGCTGCTCCTCGATCCCGGCGGCAAGCTCGTCGCTCGTCTCGGCGACGAACCCGGCGGGCAGCACCTCGGCGACGGCGTCGGCGACGTCCTCGGGGTCGGCCCCGTCAGCCGTGTCGATCCAGAGCCCGTAGTAGCCGTCGCGACCCTCCTGAGCGATCTCGCGGGCCTCCTCCAGGGTGAAGAACAGGTAGCTGGCGCCGGCCGTCGACCCGGCCCCGTACGTGCCGCTGCCGACCACCTCGTAAGTCTTGACGCCGGACGTCGGCGTGGAGATCTCCATCGCATCGCCGATCGTGTACCCGGCGCGTTCCAGGGTCGCCGGATCCACAACGACCTCGTCGCTTGCGGCGGGGGCCCGGCCCTCGATGATGCGGGCCCCGGTCATGCCGTCGGCAGCCGGGGTGTCGTGCCAGTTCATGCCGAGCCCCGGAGCGCCGGGGAACGCGACCAGGCGACCATCCCGATCCAGCGGGAAGGCGAGCGGCGTTGACACGATCCCGGTGGCGCGCTCGACCCCGGCCAGGTCCGCCACTGCGGCGACGTCGTCGTCGGACAACAGCAGCGGGCCGGGGCCAGATGATTGTTCAAAACCCTGGATGCCGGTGGACTCCGGCGTCACGTTGACGTCGCCGAGGCCGCCCTTGACGATCTCGTCGAAGCTCGACGAGAGCAGGTTCGTGAAGATCAGCGAGCCGCTGACGAACGCGACGCCCAGCACGATCGACAGCGCACTGAACAGCAGGCGTGCCTTGCGCGCCCACAGGGAGGTGAGGGTGGCGTGCAGCATGATCGCGGCTCAGTCCAGGAGCGCGCGGCGGGCCAACGACCGCTCAGCGGTGGACTCGACGTCGGTCTCATCGATGCCGTCCCTCGGTGGCGGCGGGGGGCTGCCATCGCGGTAGAGGGCGTCGGCGTGAGCGTCGATGGCCTCGGATTCCTCAGGGGTCTCGCCCAACTCCACGAGGTGGTGACTGTGGGTGACGTGCTCAGTTGCCGCGTCGTCGGTGCGCGGGTAGAGCACCGACATGGCGTTGAGCAGCTCCTCCTGCGTCGCGCCCCTGAGCTCATGCACGATGTGTCCGTCGGAGAGAAAGACCACGCGGTCGGCGTAGCTCGCGGCGTGCGCGTCGTGGGTCACCATGACCACCGTCTGCTGGAAGTCGTCCACGCTGCGGCGGAGGAATCCGAGCACCTCCCCGGCCGCGGTCGAGTCGAGGTTGCCGGTGGGTTCGTCTCCGAAGACGATGTCGGGTCGGTTCATGAGTGCCCGCGCGCAGGCGACGCGTTGCTGCTGGCCGCCGGACAGTTCCGCGGGCTTGTGGTTGAGGCGGTCCCGGAGACCGAGGACGTCGACGATCCTGTCGAACCACTGCTCGTCGACCTTCTTGCCGGCGATGGAGATCGGTAGCACGATGTTTTCCCGTGCGCTGAGCGTCGGCACGAGGTTGAACGCCTGGAAGATGAATCCGATGCGGTCGCGGCGAAGTTCGGTCAGCGGCGTGTCCGCCATCCGGCCGACGGCGGTGTCGCCGATGAAGATCTCGCCGCTGGTGGGGGTGTCGAGAGCCGCGAGCAGGTGCATGAGTGTTGACTTGCCGGAGCCGGAGGGACCCATGATCGCGGTGAACTCCCCAGAGACCACCTCGAAGTCGACGTTGTCCAGCGCGGTGACCACGGTCGACCCGGATCCGTAGGTCTTCGTGAGGCCCTGGGCCCGCGCTGCGATGCTCACTGCTCAACGGTAGCAGCGTCACCAACGCTGTTCGGGTCGGAGCTTGAGGATCCTGGGCGGTTCCCACAGGTTCCCCACACGCTGACTTTGAATGACATTGGATAGATGTAATTCAGTATTAGTCATAGGCACTGTGGAAACTGTGGACAACTGGTGCGACTCCTAGTCACCGTCGGATCGCGGATGTGCAGAGCGTGTGGAGGAATCAAAAACTACATCAATGGGATCTGTGGACGGCCGACGCCCAGCCACTTATCCACAGCCCCGTACCGGGCCCAGCCACAGGTCCCTGAGCAGCTCGCGAGGAACGAGCGAGCGTCCGTCGAAGGGTCACGGCCCCTCTCCTGCCTGCCGCCCCTGACCACGAGGGCGGCGACCACAGCCGGAGGCCGTAACCCTTCGACAAGCTCAGGGGGCAGAAAAAAGTCCTCGCCGGCCACCCGAGAGGGCGACCGGCGAGGACGAAGGTCTGGTTGTCTGGGGGCTCAGCGGCCCAGGAAGCGATCGATCAGGCTCGGCTTCTGCTCGCCGGCATGGCCATCGCACCACTGGGATGCGGGGACGCTTCGCTTGACCGAAGCGATGTGCTGGCCGCAGCCAGCCCAGGTGGTCTTTCCGCAGGTGCGGCAGGTGACAGGACTACACATAGGGGATCCCTTTCTTCGATTTATACCCCGGGGGGTATGACCACTATAGTAGATCACATGAGAATTGTCATAGTTGGTGGAGTCGCTGGCGGGATGAGTGCCGCGACGAGGTTGCGACGGTTGGACGAGTCCGCAGAGATCACGGTCGTCGAGCGGAGCGGATACGTGTCGTTCGCGAACTGTGGTCTCCCGTATCACGTGGGCGGTGTGATCGAGAAGCGGTCGGCGCTGCTGCTGCAGACCCCGGAGTCGCTCTACGAGCGGTTCCGCATCGATGTGCGGGTGGGCACGGAGGCCGTGTCGATCGATCGCGAAGCCAAGCAGGTCACCGTGCGCGACGTCGAGACCCGCGAGGAGAGCGTCCTTCCCTACGACAAGTTGATCCTCTCCCCCGGTGCTAAGCCGGTGCTTCCCCCTATCCCGGGCATCGAGCGTGCGCTCCCGTTGCGCAACATCGAGGACACCGACGCAATGGTGGCCGCCATTGAGAACTCGAAGACGGCCGTCGTGATCGGCGGCGGGTTCATCGGGCTCGAGGTCGCCGAGAACCTCCTCCACCTGGGGATGAAGGTCACGCTCGTCGAAGCGATGGACCAGGTGATGGCACCGCTCGATCCCGAAATGGTCGCCCCCGTCCACCGCCGGCTGCGCAGCGGCGGTATCGACCTACGCCTCGGATCCGGCGTCACCGCCATCGGCGAGCGGGACGTCACCCTGGCCGACGGCTCGTCCGTTCCGGCCGACGTCGTCGTCGCGTCCATCGGGGTGCGCCCCGAGGTCGGGCTGGCACGGGAGGCCGGCCTCAAGATCGGCGAGCGCGGAGGCATCACGGTCGACGAGCGCCAACTGACGTCCGACCCGTCGATCTACGCGGTCGGCGACGCCGTCGAGAAGTCGGATGCCCTCGGCGAGAGCCCGATCCTCGTCCCCCTCGCCAACACGGCGAACCTGCAGGGGCGACGCGTGGCCGACGACATCGCAGGACGCGGCCGCCCAGCTCGCGGCGTGATGGGCACCGCCATCGTCGGGGTCCTGGGACTCCAGGTGGCAGTGGTCGGCATGAACGAGAAGCGGCTGCGCTCGGCCGGCCGCCCGTACCGCGCCATCCACACCCACCCGGGCTCGCATGCCGGCTACTACCCCGGTGCGACGACGATGGCGCTGAAGCTCCTCGTCGACCCCGAGACCGATGAGATCCTCGGAGCGCAGGGTGTGGGCGAAGACGGCGTGGACAAGCGCATCGACGTCATCGCAACGGCGATGGCCGGAGGCCTGAAGGCCAGCGACCTGGCCGAGCTTGAGCTGGCCTACGCTCCCCCGTTTGGGTCGGCCAAGGATGCGGTCAACATGCTGGGCTTCGTCGCGGAGAACCGCGCCACCGGCTGGGAGAAGTGCAAGCAGTGGCACGAGGTGGCCGAGGCTCAGAACGACGGCTGGACCGTCGTCGATGTCCGCACCCCGCGTGAGTTCGAAGCCGGTGCGATCCCCGGTGCGATCAACATTCCAGTCGACGAGCTCCGCGAGCGTCTTGGCGAGCTGCCCGACGGCCCACTGCTGCTCCACTGTGGCGTCGGCATTCGCAGCCACGTGGCCTACTCCGCGCTCAAGGAGAGCGGTCGCCAGATCGCGAACCTCGACGGCGGCTACACCACCTGGTGGGCGGGCACCCACTTCGCCTCGTAGGAGCTGGCACTAGCAGAGTGACGCCTTTCGCCCCCGTGTCGCACGACACGGGGGCGAATTCGTACCTTCAGCGACGGGCCCTGCCGGCGTCGAAGCGCCAAAGCGCGAACCTGCGCTCTACCGGAGGCGACCACGGTGAGGCACCGATCCGGTCTGCAAGGGCGGCCACCAGCTCGGCCGAGTCAGTGGAGTCGACCTTGCGGACGAAGACCTTGTCGGAGGCGAGGATCTGGTCGAGATCCCCGATGTTGAGCACGGCCGGACCGCTGTTGACGGCCCGACCAGGTGTCCACAGCATGAACGTGGTCGCGTTCGGCGACACACGGGGCGCCAGGGGGGAATTCATGAGCACCGTCTGGAAGAAGAACTCTTCGGGGATGCGGGAGTGGACAAGGTCGTCCATGAAGGCGCGGTCCGTGCGCGCCACTTTGACGCAGTAGCGCGCCATGTCTGCCGGTAGCGACCCCCACACCATGCCCTTGTAGAGACGCTGCATCGAGCCCAGGGTGGTTCGGACGTTCCCCGACCGCTCCTGGCGCTCGATGGAGAGGGCATCGCCAGCGCGGACCGCCGGGTCGCGAAGATCCTGGTCTGGAAACTCGAAGCGGGTCCTGAAGCGGCGGAGCAGTACCGGCTGATCCGTCACTGCCGTCAGGCTGAGATAAGCCCGCTGAGGGTCGCGGATGTCGGAGTAGGTGGAGAGGGGGCGGCAGGGGTAGTCCTGGCCGGAGAGGATGTGGATGGTCTCGATCGCGGGCTCTTGAGTCAGTGATTCGACGCCGTCGATGATCGCCCGCAGATGCGAGATCCCTCCCCAGGACACCCGGTAGGTCGAGGCGACGACGACATGCGCCAAGCTTTCGAGGAACCGACGCTGAGCCTGCGTGAAGGCCGCGTTCCGGTCGAGGTGAACGTGGACACGGGCGTCGGGGAGCGCGCGGAGGAGAGAGGCGAGCTGGGGGAAATCCCGGTAGGCGGTGATGACTACGCCGTGCACAGCGATGTACCGTTCCTCAGTCGGCAGAAGATCAGGCGAGGCTCAGGAAGAGCTTCTCCATCTTGGCCGTGTCCAGGTTGCCATCCTCGGGGCGCTCCACGCACTGGCGCAGCCCGATCGAGATCGTCGTGAAGCCGGCCCGGTCCACGGCCTTGGAAACGGCGGCGAGCTGCGTGACGATTTCCTCGCACCCCCGGCCCTCCTCGATCATCCGGATGACTCCACCCAGCTGTCCCTGGGCGCGCTTGAGGCGCTTGACCACCGCGGTCATTTCGTCTTGATCGAGTTGCATGATGAGACCTCTCACTACTTCAACCCGATCTTACCCGATACCCCTCACGGTATCGAGGCCGATGTACGCAGGTATCAGGACTGCTTGATCTGGTTGGTCAGTTCGGTGACCTGGTTGAAGAGATCGCGGTCGACGCCGATCTTCTCGTTGATCTTGCGGACGGCGTGCAGCACCGTCGAATGGTCGCGGCCACCGAACTTGTGCCCGATCTTGGGCAGCGACAGGTCCGTCAACTCCCGGCACAGGTACATCGCGATCTGCCGGGCCGACGCGATGGTGGCGACGCGGCTCGCGCCGGTCAGATCGTCCATCGTGATGGAGAAGTACTTCGCCGAGGTCTCCATGATCGTCTGGGCATCGACGGGGGTGGCGTCGTCGGGCATCAGATCGTTGAGCACCTGCTCGGCCAGCGGGACGGTGATCTCCTGCTGGTTGAGGCTGGCGAGGGCCGCGACGCGGGTCAGCGCTCCCTCGAGCTCGCGGATGTTGGTCGGGATGCGCGACGCGATGAGCTCGAGCACCTGGGTGCCGGCGGTCAGGCGCTGTGAGGCGACCTTCTTGCGCAAGATCGCGATGCGCGTCTCGAGGTCCGGCGGCTGGATGTCGGTCATCAGCCCCCACTCGAACCGCGACCGGAGCCGAGGTTCGAGGGCTTCGAGCAACTTCGGCGGCCGATCGGACGTCATCACGATCTGCTTCTGGGCGTTGTGCAGCGTGTTGAACGTGTGGAAGAACTCTTCCTGCGTCTGGATCTTCGACTCGAGGAACTGGATGTCGTCGACGAGGAGGACGTCCACGTCCCGGTAGGAGCTCCGGAACTCCGCCGTCCGGTTCGACGAGATCGCGTTGATGAAGTCGTTCGTCAGCTCCTCGGTCGAGACGTACTTGACGCGCAGCTGCTCGTAGTAGCTGGTCACGTAGTGCCCGATGGCGTGGAGCAGATGGGTCTTGCCCAGCCCCGATGGGCCGTAGATCATCAGGGGGTTGTAGGACTTGCCCGGCGTCTCGGCGACGGCGGCCGCGGCCGCGTGCGCGAACCGGTTGGACGAGCCCGCCACGAAGGATTCGAAGGTGTACCGCGGGTTGAGGCGCACGTCCTGCGGGCGCGAGCGCGGGCTGACCGTCGCGGGGGCGTCGTCGCTCACGGGTGCGGGGCTCACGATCGCCGGCTCCGGCACGAGTTCCGGGTTGATCATGACCGCCAGATGCGTCGGCTGGCCCCGCAGAACGCTCAGGCGATCCTCGATCTGTGCTCGGAGCTTGGTTTCGATGCGTTCCCGGGTCGTTTCATCGCCGACGGCGAGCATCACGGTGCTGCCGTGCATATCGAAGGGGTGGGTGCGACGGAGCCAGGCCCGGCTCGGGACGTCAGCAGCGGCGATGACGTCGTCCCAGAGAACCGTCAGGTCCGGCATCGGTGACTCGCTCACCCCACCCACTTCCCGACGGGCAACGCCGCCTCTGTGCTCAATCGTCCACAAGGTTGTCCACAAAGGGTATAACTCTCCCCCGTCGACCCGACCTCGCCGGTCTTCCTGTGGATAACCTGGGAGGCAGGACACCGAAACTAGTACCCCGTGGCCAGCTTCGCAAGGCGAAACGAGGAATCGGCGGTGTGTCGGCTGGACTACATCAGTGTTATTTGTTTAGTTGACCCGCTACGCTCAGCCGGTTTGGCCAACGGGCCTCGGGGCGCGTATCGTTGACCAGTCGCCTCCACCGGCGACCACTTCCCCCTGCCCGACCAGGGCAGTTGTACGCCTACGAAATTGAGGGAGTCAATCCCATGAGCAAGCGCACCTTCCAGCCGAGCAACCGTCGCCGCAGCCGCACCCACGGTTTCCGTACCCGCATGCGCACCCGCGCCGGCCGCGCCATCCTGGCCGCCCGTCGCCGCAAGGGCCGCGTCGAGCTGTCCGCCTGAGGCCTGAGCGTCAGTGCTGCCCGGGCCCCGTCGCCTGAAACGACCCGCCGACTTCGGCGCCACCGTCCGTCAGGGGGCTCGGGCTGCCACACCCTCGGTCGTGGTGCACGTGTTGCGCAGCACAATCACTGATCCACCCGGGACCACCCGGGTGGGTTTTGTTGTGTCCAAGAAGGTCGGTGGTGCGGTCACGCGCAACCGGGTCAAGCGACGCCTGCGTCACCTGACGCTCGAGCTGCCGACGCCGTTCACCGCGGACGCCGTCGTCCGGGCACTGCCCGAGGCCGCCTCCTCCCCCGAGCTTCCGTCACACCTGGCCGACGCCTGGCGCCGCGCCCACGCAAGGGCCGCCTGATGCTGAAACAGCCACTGATCTGGTTCATCAAGGCGTGGCGGGCCGTCATCTCGCCGGCATACGGCGACGTGTGCAAATTCCACCCGACGTGCTCCGCCTACGGGCTGCGTGCCGTCGAAACGCATGGCGCACTACGGGGAAGCTGGCTGACCGGCCGGCGACTCGTACGCTGCCACCCGTGGTCGGCCGGCGGTGTCGACTACGTCCCCGGGACGCCCGAAGCGGACGCCTGGGCCCACGAGAATTCCAACGAACACGGGGCGCACCAGCCCCAAACCTACTGAGGTGGCTGCCACATGGTCGATCTACTCGTCTCACTGAACATCTTCGACAGCTTCTACGGGCTGCTGTCGGCGATGATGCAGCCCCTGTACTGGGCGGTCTCCGGCCTGGTGGTGTTCTTCCACTCGGTCTTCACGCCCCTCCTGGGTGCTGACAACGGGTGGAACTGGGCGCTGGCCATCGTCAGCCTCACCGTGGTCATCCGCACCCTGCTGATCCCGCTCTTCGTGAAGCAGATCAACTCGGCACGCAACATGCAGTTGCTGCAGCCGAAGCTTGCGGAGCTGCAGAAGAAGTACGGCGCCGACCGGGAACGCCTCGGCCAGGAGACCATGAAGCTCTACCAGAGCGAAGGCGTCAACCCGATGGCGTCGTGTCTGCCGCTGCTGCTGCAGATGCCGATCTTCCTGGCGCTGTTCCGCGTGCTTGAGGGGGCGTCGTCGGGCAACGTCCGCGGCCACTTCTTCAAGGAGAACCCCCAGCTGGTGGAGTCGCTCCAGCGGGCAGAGATCTTCGGCGCCGGCCTCGCTGACCGCCTCTTGCCGTTCACACCGTTCGGATCCACCCAGGTCGTCGCCATCGTCCTGGTCATCCTCATGGTGGGTATCTTCTGGCTCACGCAGGTGCAGCTCATGCGCAAGAACATGCCGCCGGAGTCGCAGGTCGGGCAGGCCGCGCAGATGCAGAAGATGATGCTGTACTTCTTCCCCTTCATCTACGCGATGTCGGCCATCGTCATCCCGATCGGCGTGCTCGTGTACTGGCTGACGTCGAACGTCTGGACCTACGCGCAGCAGGCCATCCTCATCCGGAACAACCCCGCGCCCAACACGCCGGCCTACATCGACTGGGAGGAGCGGATGCTGGCCAAGGGCAAGGACCCCCAGCAGATCGTCCTGGCCCGTGCCGAGAAGCGTCGTCGGACCAAAAAGGCGCCTGCCGCGCCGAGGACCGTCCAGGGCGCGACTGCCACCGCGAGCCCCGCAGAGGGCGACGAGCAGGCCACTGTGACCGACGACGCGCCGAAGGTGACGCGCCAGCAGGTGACGCGCCAGACTGTGCGCACCACCGACGACGGGCGCCGCATCGTCCAGCGTGGGCCGCAGAACAAGTCCCGCGCGTCGCGCAAGAAGAAGTAATAGACCACTCCCCTCGGGGAACTACAGACAGGACACCAATGTCGAACAATGAGACTGAAGCCGAGCTTCTAGCCGAGGGCGACCTGGTCGCCGACTACTTCGAGGAGCTTCTCGACATCGCCGATCTCGACGGAGACATCGAGAACTCCGTGCAGGACGGCCGCGCTTTCGTGGCCATCGACACCGAGTCGGAGCGCCTCGTGGGCAAGGACGGAGAGGTCCTCGAAGCCCTCCAGGAGCTCGCCCGCCTTGTCGTGATGACCGAGACCGGTAACCGTTCGCGGCTGATGGTGGACGTCGCCGGATACCGGGCCCGCCGTCGGGCGGAGCTGGTCGCCATGGCGAAGGACGCCATCGCCGACGTCTCGGATAGCGGCGAGCCCGTGCGCATGGTGCCGCTGAACGCCTACGAGCGGAAGATCGTCCACGACGAAGTGGCCGCCGCGGGACTGCTCAGTGAGTCCGAGGGCGAGCCTCCGAATCGCCGTGTCGTGGTGAAGAAGGCGTGAGCGACGACCGCACCTCTCGCGACGCGATAGAACAGGCATACCCGCAAAGCTTCAAAGAGCTTTGCGGGTATGTCGATATATTGGCGTCGCGTGGGATTGAGTGGGGCCTTCTGGGTCCGCGCGAAGGCGACCGCTTGTGGTCAAGGCATATAGCGAACTCGCTTGCACTGGTGGATCCGATCCCGCTGGGAGTGACCGTGGTTGACGTGGGCTCTGGGGCCGGGCTGCCCGGCCTCCCCCTGGCCTTGGCCAGGACGGACCTCGGCGTGACGCTGGTGGAGCCGCTGCTGCGCCGGTCGAACTTCCTTGAGCTGGCCGTCGACGAACTGGGCATCGGCGAGCGTGTGCGCGTGCTGCGGGCGCGCGCCGAGGAGACGAAGGAGCGGTTCGACGTCGTCGTCTGCCGGGCCGTCGCTCCCTTGGACAAGCTGCTTCGCTGGACCACTCCCCTGCTCGAGCCGGGCGGCCAATTGATTGCTCTCAAGGGCGAGTCGGCTGAGGACGAGATCAGAGGGGCCTCTCCCCTGCTCAAGAAGCTGGGGCTCAGGGCCGAGGTCCTGGAGCTCAGAGCTGCCCAGGGGGTCGACGGGACCCGCGCCATACGGGTCTCGCGGTAGCTGATCGCGGCAGTTGGTCCCATTGGCCTCGTGCCCCGATTGCGCGCGTGGCGAGTGCCTAGGAGGTCGCCGTTTCACGTGAAACGGTCACCGGAAGCGTCCTCGGGGGCGCGGGGATTGCTGCTCCAGGACCAACCTTCGATAGAGTCGCCTCGACCCAGAGGAGGCCTCAATGGCGCTGTTCTTCCGAAAGCGGAAGCCGACGATCGACAACGAACCATGGAAGGACCACGCGTCCGTTTCACGTGAAACGACCCCACGTCGGGCCGCAGTCGATCCCAGCGCCAGCGTGGAGGACGAGTACGGCGACGAGATCGTCGACTATGCGACAGCCTCGAGTGCGCTCCCCCGGCCGTCTTCTCCCCGGATCTTCGTCGTCGCCAATCAAAAGGGCGGCGTGGGCAAGACCACGACAACCGTGAATATTGCGACTGCCCTCGCTCTCGGCGGCTTGAACGTCCTCGTCGTCGACACCGACCCGCAGGGCAACGCGTCCACCGCGCTCGGCGTCGAGCACTCGCCCGGTACGAAGGGCACGTACGAGGTGCTCCTAGAAGGCGTCGGCATCATCGAGCATGCCCAGCCCTCACCCCACTCCCCCAACCTGCACGTGCTGCCGGCGGCCATCGACCTGGCTGCAGCCGAGTTGGAACTGGTCAACCTCCGGGGCCGCGAACATCGCATGCGCGATGCAATCGAGCAGTACGTCGAAGAGTCCGGCGTGGACTACATCTTCTTCGACTGCCCACCATCGCTTGGCCTGCTCACGTTGAACGCGCTAGTGGCGTCCACCGAGATCCTCGTCCCGATCCAGTGCGAGTACTACGCTCTGGAAGGTGTCACGCAGCTCATGCGCACCATTGCGCGCGTGAAAGGAAACCTGAACGACGATCTGGAGCTCAGCACCATCCTCCTCACGATGTTCGACCAGCGCACGAACCTGTCGCGTGAGGTGGCGGATGAGGTGCGCAAGCACTTCCCGACGCAGACGCTGACGCCGGAAATCCCGCGCTCAGTGCGCATTGCGGAGGCGCCGAGCTTCGGCCAGACCGTCATCACGTATCAGCCGAAGTCGGTAGGCGCTGTGGCCTACCAAGCGGCAGCAGAGGAAATCGCGCGACGAGGGGAGGTCTGACCATGGCCGCAAGACACAGCGGACTGGGCAAGGGTCTGGGGGACCTGTTCGCCAAGACCGACGACGAGGGCGATGTCGCCCTCAGTGACGGTTCCGTATTTCTGGAGATCCCGGTTGACCAGGTGCAACCGAACCCCCAGCAGCCTCGGACGGTCTTCGACGAGGATGAACTGGGCGAACTGGCCGAGTCGATCGCGGAGTTCGGCGTGCTGCAGCCTGTTGTCGTCCGCAGGGCGGGCCGCGACGCCTTCGAGCTCATCATGGGGGAGCGGCGGCTGCGGGCGAGCAAGATCGCCGGCCGCGCGACTATTCCGGCGATTGTGCGCGGTACCGACGACACGGCACTGCTGCGCGACGCCCTGCTGGAGAACCTGCACCGGGCCAACCTGAACCCCCTCGAGGAGGCGCACGCCTACCAGCAGCTGTTGGAGGACTTCGCCTGCACGAAGGAGGAGCTCAGCCAACGCATCCACCGTTCGCGACCCCAGATCTCCAACACACTGCGGCTCCTGAATCTGCCCGCACGGGTCCAATCCAAGGTGGCGGCAGGGGTGCTCTCAGCCGGACATGCACGCGCTCTGCTCGGTCTCGACGACCCCGAGCTCCAGGAACACCTGGCGGAGCGAATCGTGGCGGAGGGCTTGTCAGTGCGTTCGACGGAGGAGATCGTCGCGATGGGCCGGGGGACAGGCGTGCGTCGATCTGCGAGCCGAGCTCCACGTACCCCGAGCGATCGCGAGCGGGAGATCGCGGGACACCTGAGTGATCACTTCGATACGCGGGTGAAGGTGAACATCGGGCGAAACAAGGGGAAGATCACGATCGAGTTCGCGTCTGGGGACGATCTGGAGCGCATCATGGCCATCCTCGACGGCAAAACGCTGTAGCGGCTAAACGCTAGAGCGCCAAACCGGCATAACCATATATCGATAAAAGGCTAGAATTATGAATGAGTATGAGTCGCGGAGCGACATCGTAGATCCTGAGGATATCCCCGGGATCCGTGGAGCCCTGCTGCGCTATCGGGTGATGGCCTGGGTGGTGGGCATCCTGCTGGTCATCCTCATGTGCGTCGGACTCCCGCTCAAGTACATCTGGGGCGACGGTCGTGTGGTCACGTGGACGGGCGTGCCGCACGGCTGGCTCTACGCCGTACTCCTGATCACCGCCTACGACCTCGGGCGCAGGGTCGGGTGGCCGATCAAGTGGTTCCTGGGCATCATGGCCGCCGGCACCGTGCCGTTCCTCTCCTTCGTCGCGGAGCACTTCGCCACCAAGCACGTCCGCAGCGTCATCGAGCGCTCGTCGTCGTGAAGGGTTGCGTTGAGCAAATGAGACAGGTGAACGAATCAAAACATCGTTTCACCGGCGTGTCGCGGCGTTGACCCATCTCATTTGCTCAACTCACCACCCGACGCACGGTAGTGCTCGGGAGCCGAGGATCGGGCTCAGCTCAGGGGGTCGGGTGGGTCTCGGCGGCTCTGCGCTGACGCTTCTTCTCGTCCTGTTCCAGGCCACGGGCTGCGTAGACGCCGAACGCGATGGCGCCTGCCGCGAATACCCACCACTGGAGGGCGTAGCCGCGGTGCGTGGCTGAGCC
Organism: Tessaracoccus flavus; assembly: GCF_001997295.1. NCBI lineage: Bacteria > Bacillati > Actinomycetota > Actinomycetes > Propionibacteriales > Propionibacteriaceae > Tessaracoccus > Tessaracoccus flavus. The sequence goes on along the minus strand of NZ_CP019605.1, from coordinate 2,939,899 downwards.
TTCCGCCTCCGGGAGGAGCAGGGGGGCCGGCTCAAGGCCTTGGGCCGCGGCGTCGTCAGCCGACAGCGTGACGTACCCGGCGATCAGCGGAGAGGGCCAGTCCTGGGCGAGTGCCTGGATCCGAAGGCTGCCGAGGTCGGCGCCGTCGGCAACCCGATCGGTGGCCAGATCCGGAGCCAGGAAGATCCCCGTGATGTCCTGCTGGCCCGACGGCGGGGGAGGGGCGTCAGGCAGGTCGCTGGCTCCGCGGACCACGGCCAGCACTCGGTCGTCGGTGGTCCTCAGGGCGCCAACCACACGCAGCGGCGGCTCGCTTCCGACGAACAGCGTCGGCAGTTCCTCGTAGACACCGGAGACCTGGACCCTGCGACCGTAGATATCCTCGATGCTCCCGTCCTCGGCGATGTTGTCCAGCAACGAGACGGGCTCCATCGCAGCCCGCTCCGCGGAGACGTCGCGCGTGGACTCCTCGTAGGAGGCCTGCTGCCAGAGCCCCAGCAGCACCATGACGATGGCGAGGACCACCCCGGCGGCGAGCGCCACGGCCTGCTTGGCGCGCAGCCCCATATCAACCCCTCGCCAGGTCGACCAGACGGGCGAAGACGTCACTCAACTCCAGACCGGCGGCCTCGAAGGCCAGCGGGGCGAGCGACGTCTCCGTCATGCCGGGTGCCACGTTGCCCTCGAAGAACACGGGGCGTCCGTCGGGCTCGACGATCATGTCGACCCGGGACAAGTGGCGCAGCCCCAGAGCGCGGTGCGCCGCGACCGCCAGTTCGCCGGCCGCGGCGAGTACGTCGTCGGGGAGCTCCGCGGGCGTGACGAACCGGGTGGCGCCGGCGGTGTAGCGGGATTCGTAGTTGTAGACGCCCGACTCCGGGCGGATCTCCACGGGCGGCAACGCGGTGGCGCCGTCACCCAGGTCGAGCACCGTGACGGCGATCTCCACGCCCGACAGGTACTGCTCCACCACCGCGACGGTGCCGTACGCGTAGGCGGCGACCAGCGCGGAGGGCAGAGCGGCGGGGGAGTCCACCTTGGTGACGCCGAGTGCCGAGCCGCTGCGGGTCGGCTTCACGACGAGCGGGTAACCGAGCTGCGCGCCGATGCCCTCCATGAGGGCGGGCGCGCCGAGTTCGCGGAAGATGTCGTGGGGCAGAGCGATCTGGCGCGGCGTCGCGAGTCCCGCCCCGCGGACGACGGAGGTGGCGATCGCCTTGTCGAACGTCAGCCGGGACGAGGCCCCGGTCGGTCCGACGAAGGGGACCCCCAGGATCTCCAGCACCTCGCGGAGCGCCCCGTCCTCACCGAGGCCGCCGTGGAGCATCGGGACGACGACGGCGTCGTCGGTGCTGCGGATGAGGCCGACGAGGTCGGCGTTGACGTCGGTCTCCAAGACGTCGAGGCCTGCGTCGCGCAGGGCCTGGGCCACGCGACGACCGGAGCGCAGCGAGACGTCGCGCTCGTGGCTGAGGCCTCCGGCGATGACGATGACGGTCATGCGTGACTCCTTGTCAGCTCAGGTCCGGGCCAGGGCCGGCGGGACGATGGGGTTCGATGGGGGCGGGGGAGTGGACGCCGAAGATGTCCATCATGTCGAGTTCACGGCGGACCACTTCGGCGAAGCGCTGTACGCCCACTTCGATGCGTTCGGCCGGCGGGAAGCAGAAGGAGAGCCTGACATTGCGGGCACCCTGGCCGTCGGCGTAGAACGCGCTGCCGGGCACGAAGGCGACGCGGGCGTCGACGCCGCGTGGAAGCATGGCCTGTGAGTCGAGCCCCTCGGGGAGGGTGACCCACACGAAGAAGCCGCCCGCCGGTCGGGTCCACGAGGTGCCCGGCGGCATCTCCTCCTCCAGCGCGGAGAGCATCGCGTCGCGGCGGCCGCGGTACATGTCGCGGAAGACGACGACCTGGCCCTTCCAGTCGTGGTTGGCCAGGTAGTTGCTGATCGCGAACTGGCTGAACACGGGCGGACACAGCGTGGCCGACTCCTGCGCGAGCACGAGCTTCTCCCGCACCGCGTGGGGGGCCAGCACCCAGCCGACGCGGAACCCGGGGGCGAAGGTCTTGGAAAAGGACCCGAGGTAGATGACGTCGTCGGCGGCCGAGCGCATGGCGGGGATGGGTTCGGCGTCGAGGGCGAGCAGGCCGTAGGGGTTGTCCTCGACCACGAGCACGCCCGCGGCGCGGCAGGCCGCGACGATGTCGAGGCGGCGCCTCGCGGACTGGGTGACGCCGGATGGATTGTTGTAGTTCGGGATGGTGTAGAGGAACTTGATGCGCTTGCCCGCCGCCTTCACCCGCGCGATGGTCTCCACGAGTGCGACGGGGTCGAGGCCCTGATCGTCCGAGGGGACGTGCACCACCTCGACCTGGTAGCTGAGGAAGGTGCCGAGCGCCCCCACGTACGAGGGGGATTCCGCGAGCACGACGTCGCCGGGATCGCAGAAGATGCGGGTGACCAGATCCAGACCCTGCTGCGAACCGGCCGTGATGACGAGGTCGTCGGGGTGGGCGACGATGCCCTCGAGGGCCATGACGTCAAGGATCTGTTCGCGGAGCTCCGGCTCGCCCTGGCCCGAGCCGTACTGCATCACCTGCGTGCCCCGGGTGCGGATCATCTCGGCCATGGAGTCGGCGATGTCGCCCAGCGGGAGGTCCTTGATGTTCGGCATGCCACCAGCAAGAGACACGATCTCCGGGCGGTTCGCAACGGCGAACAGCGCGCGGACGGCGGAGACCCGCATCCCGTTGGTGCGCTGTGCGTAGCTGTCGACGTACCGGTCGAGACGGGTGTCGTATCTGGGGTGGTCGGTCACGGTCATGCCTCGGGGTTGGACGGGCTCGGCCCGCTGGTGTGCCCGTCCAGAGTATCGGGTGGGCTGCCGAGCATCACGGGCTGCCCGGCGCGTGCCTCAATCCACCAGCGCGCGCTCGAACTCCGACAGGAGCGCCGCCACGACGGTCGGGCGCTGCTCCGTCACCGCCAGCAGGAGCAGGCCGGTGTCTCCGGAGAGCCGCGCGCAGGCCGGGAGGTCAGTGTCGAGGGACGTACCGCAGATGGTGCCTGCCGTCAGCTCCTGGGCGTCCTCGATGCCGGCCCCGGTCACGAAGGTGTCGATGTCCTCCTCGGGCCAGGTGAGGACGAGAAGCAGTCTGTCCGACCCGTCGCTGTAGCTGGCCCTGACGATGCGTTGGTTGAGCGGTGCGGGGCCCGCGCTCTCGGTGATGTCACCGGCGACGAACTCGCCGACCTGGACGGGAGGCGTGAGCTCGAACGAGGGCGACGGCGACGGCGACGGGGTCGCCGATGGTGCCGGGGTCGGGGACCACCGCCCGAGAGCGGTGCCGAGCAGCCCTGCGAGCACAACCAACAGCGCCAACGCCGTCACACCCAGCACCTTCGCCCACGTGGGGATGGGAGGTGGGGCGGCGTCGTGGTCGGGACCGACCGCCGTCCACGTGGGCGGGGCCGGGTTCGGCTCGAAAGGCTCGCTCATCAGCGCAGCTCGTCGATGGCCTTTTTGAGCGCTCCCTTGGTCTTGCCACCGGAGAGCGACTTCGCCACCCGACCGCCCGTGAAGAACTGCAACGTCGGGAGGCTCAGCACACCCTGTTCCGCGGCGAGGTTGGGGTTGGCGTTGGTGTCCACCTTGACGAACTTCACGTCGGGGTATTCCTTGGCCAGCTCGTCGATGATGGGTGACATCTGCTTGCAGGGCGCGCACCAGTCGGCCCAGTAGTCGACGATGACGAGGCCTTCGCCCATCAGGACTTCGTCGACGAAGGTCTTCTCGGTCACAGCGGTGACTGGCATGGTGCCTCTTCTTTCTCCGGGGGAGCTGGTGAGTCTAGTGTGCGACGGCTGAGGCGTTCCGGTGGGATTGTCGCCGGAACGCCGCGCGATCAGTCGTCGAGGGAGGCGAGGAAGCGCTCCGCGTCGAGGGCCGCCGAGCAGCCGCTGCCGGCGGCGGTGATGGCCTGGCGGTAGTTGTGGTCGACGAGGTCGCCGCAGGCGAAGACGCCGGGCAGGTTGGTGGCGGTGGTTCGTCCCTCGACGAGGACGTAGCCGTTGGCGTCGAGGTGCACCTCATCCTTGACCAGGTCGGAGCGGGGGTCATGCCCGATGGCGACGAAGAGGCCGTTGATCTCGACGTCGCGCGTCTCGCCGGTGACAGTGTCGGTCAGGGTGATCGACTCCACGCTGTTCGCGCCGTTGATCCCGCTGACGGCGGAGTTCCAGGCGAACTCGATCTTCGGGTCGTTCATGGCGCGCTCGGCCATGATCTTGGAGGCGCGCAGCTCGTCGCGGCGGTGCACGACGACGACCTTCGAGCCGAAGCGGGAGAGGAAGGTGGCCTCTTCCATGGCGGAGTCACCGCCGCCGACGACGGCGATGGGCTTGTCGCGGAAGAACGCGCCGTCGCAGGTGGCGCAGTAGGACACGCCGCGGCCGGAGAGCCGGTCCTCGTCCGGGAGGCCGAGCTTGCGGTAGGCCGAGCCCATGGCGAGGATGACCGAGCGGCCGCGGTATTCGACGTCCTCGGAGTCCTTGACGACCTTGATCTCGCCGGTCAGGTCGAGCGCGGTCACGTCGTCGGTGATGAGGCTGGCGCCGAACCGCTCGGCCTGGGAGCGCATGGCAGTCATGAGGTCGGGGCCCTGGATGCCCTCGGGGAAGCCGGGGTAGTTCTCCACCTCGGTGGTGTTCATCAGTGCGCCGCCCGAATCGAAGGCGCCCTCGAAGACGAGGGGCTTGAGGTTGGCGCGCGCCGCGTAGATGGCGGCGGTGTAGCCGGCGGGGCCGGACCCGACGATGATGACGTCGTGGATGGTGTCAGCAGACATGCGGCTTCCTAGAGAGGCAGTTGTTCGCGCTCAATCCTAGGCGCTGCGTCCCAGCCGCCCAATCCGAACCCGTCTCCCCGTACGGAAGGGGGCGCAGGATGTTGATTCGCCCTGAGAAAACGTCCCTCGAGCGCCGTATGAGGCACGGCACGTCGTTTCTTCAGGGCGAACGGAAGCACAACAGTCGGTCAGTAGGCGAAGGCGGCATTGACGAGGTCGAGGGGGACGGCCTCGAGGTTCTCGTGGGTCCACTTCGGGGAGTTGTCCTTGTCGACGAGCAGGGCGCGGACCCCCTCGACGAAGTCGACGGGGATGACCGACTCCGCGAGCCGCAGGTCCTGGTAGAGCACCTCGCTCAGGGTCAGGGATTGGGCACGGATGAGCGCCCTCAGCGTGACGTGCACCGCGAAGGGGAGCGGGCGCGGAGGGCCCTGCCGGCCTCGCGGGCCGCCTCGTCGGGGTGACTCTCCAGGGCCCGGGCGATCTCGACGGGGTCGTCGGAGGCGTAACACTCCTCGATCCAGGCCGCCGAGTCGTCGAACAGGGGGGCGGGAAGGTCGCCGTCGGCGGATTCGTCGGCGAGCCCGAGCCGGATGGCGTCGCCGCCGGTGAAGGTGGCCGATGTGAGCGCGATGTGGCGCCCGACGGCGCCGGCGCGGGAGAGTTGGTGCATGATGCCGACGTCGGGGAAGAAGCCGATCTTGGTCTCGGGCATCGCCATCACCGTGTCGGCGTACACGATGCGCCGGGCCGCGTGACAGCCCAGCCCCATGCCGCCGCCCATCGTCACTCCGCGCAGGTGCGTGGTGATCGGCTTGGGGTAGTCCGCGATCAGGATGTTGAGGGCGTACTCGGTCTCCAGGAACCGCAGCCACGAGGGGTCGGACCCGACGGACGCGGCCAACGCCCGGACGTCGGCGCCGGCGCAGAAGCCGCGATGGCCAGCCCCCAGGAACTCGACGGCAGTGATGGCGTCGTCGTCGCCCCAGCGGACGAGAGCCTCATGCATCTCGGTCAGCATGGGTTCGGTGAGGGCGTTGATGACCTCGGGTCGGTTCAGGGTGACGCGGGCGGTAGAGCCGGCAACCTCGGTAACGATCTGGTCGGACATGGAGTGAAGCCTAAGCCAGCCCACCCGATCCAGCGCAAGGGCCGCGGGGCGCACCCCTCAATTCAGCCTGATGCCTGGCTTCATGAGGTTGAGCACTGCGCGCGCGGTCTCCTCGTCGATGACGAGATCAGTCGCCACCCGCGCCCGGAGGGCCCCCAGGACGGGCGAAGCCTTCGACAGCCCGCTGACGACGCAGATGCGCCTCGGGATGCGCTGCAGTTCGGCCGGCGTCATCCCCGTGGCGCGCTTGTTGATCGCCAGATCCCGGTAGCTGCCGTCCTCGCGGAGCATCACCGTGCACACATCCCCGACGACGTTCTGCTCGCGCAAGTGCTTCAGGTCGTCGGCGCCCAGGTAGTTCGACGCGTAGACGTGGCTCTGGAGCTCGGAGTTGAGCCCGCCGACGCCGAAAATGGCGACGTTGCAGTTGGCCCGGACGGTGAGGATGTGGCGGGTGCTCTGTTCGCGCCACATGGCCTCGCGGGTGGCGGGGTCGTCGAAGAAGGCGGGGAGCGCCAGCAACTGCTCCTGCCCGCGGAAGGCTGTCGCGAAGCGGTGGAGGATGCTGCCGACGTAGGGGAGCCCCGTCGTCTGGTGGTTGGCGCCGCCATTGAGGCCTATCACCGTGACACCGGTGAGATCCCTCGGGCGCAGGTGGGTTGCGACGGCCGACGTCGTCGTCCCCCAGGCCACCCCGACGGTGTCGCCGTCCTCGACGGTGTCGCTGAGGATGCCGGCGGCCATCCGGGCCACCTGATCGAGGCGGAAGATCGAACTGGCCCCGGGGCGAACGTGGACGAGGTGCGCAGTGACGTTGAAGTGCTTGGAGAACAGCTCGGCCATCCGGTTCATGGGGCGGTCGGGATCGACGATGCTGACGCGAACCAGGCCACGTTCGCGGGCTTCCTTGAGGAGCCGCGACACCGTCGAGCGGGACACCCCGAGGTGGTGCGCGATCGCGTCCATGGTTTCGGACTGGACGTAATACATCCGCGCCACCGTGAGCAGGTCGTCGCTGGCTCGATCCATGGGCAGCCCCTTCACTTGCACTCTCGCCAGTCATCCTAGGCTGTCCCTGCACGAACGTGCAGGGCGATTGCGTAAAGCGTGCAGGCGGGCGACGCTAGGGGCAGGACAGCGAAGGAGCATCCCCATGACCCATACGGCCTTGACGCCTGAACAACGCAGCAACTCTCTCTCCGCGATGTCGACCGAGACGTTCGACGTACTGGTGATCGGTGGCGGTGTCACCGGTGCGGGGATCGCCTTGGACGCCGCCTCGCGCGGCCTCCGGACCGCGGTCATCGAGGCCCAGGACTGGGCCGCCGGCACGTCGTCGCGCTCGTCGCGCCTCATCCACGGAGGGCTCCGGTACCTCTACAACCTCGACTTCAAGCTGGTGGCCGAAGCTCTCACCGAGCGCGGACGTCTGCTCACGAAGATCGCCCCCCACCTCGTCGAGGCCCAGCCGTTCCTGTGGCCGCTCAAGCAGCGCGTCATCGAGCGCGCCTACTCCGCGGTCGGCGTCGGTCTCTACGACGTGCTCGCGGTGGCCGGCGCGGGCGGCAAGAAGACCGTCCCGATCCAGCGGCACCTCTCGAAGAAGGGCGCCATGCGCCGCTTCCCCGACGTCAAGCCCGACGCCCTCATCGGCGCGATCGAGTTCTACGACGCCCGCGTCGACGACGCCCGCATGGTCATCGCGCTCGTCCGGACCGCGCTGCAGTACGGGGCGGAAGCCGCGAGCCGTGTGCGGGTGACCGAGGTCACCAAGGGCAGCAACGGCCGCGTCGACGGCGTTCGCGCCACCGACCTCGAGACCGGCGAGGAGCTGCGCATCAACGCCAAGCGCATCATCAACGCCACCGGCGTGTGGACCGAGGAGACACAGGACATGGCCGGCGGCACCGGCGGCCTGAAGGTGCTGGCCAGCAAGGGCATCCACATCGTCATTCCGCGTGACCGGATCAAGGCGAAGTCGGGCATGTTCCTGCGCACCGAGAAGTCGGTGCTCTTCATCATCCCGTGGCAGCACTACTGGGTGATCGGTACCACCGACACCGCCTGGCACGAGCAGCTCAAGCACCCGGTGCCCACCAGCGCCGACATCGACTACGTGCTCGCCCACGCCAACGAGGTGCTGGCCAAGCCCCTGACCCGCGACGACATCATCGGCACCTACGCGGGTCTGCGGCCCCTGCTGCAGCCGAAGGTGCTCGACGAGTCGAAGTCGACGAAGGTCTCCCGCGAGCACACCGTCACCGAAGTGGCGCCCGGCATGGTCGCCATCGCCGGTGGCAAGTACACCACCTACCGCGTGATGGCCGAGGACGCCGTCGACTTCGCCCTGGGCGAGCAGCTGGCCAAGGCCAAGCCGTCCATCACGGCCGACCTGCCGCTGCTGGGCGCACCCGGCCTCGAAGCGATGCGCAACCAGGCCGAGCGGCTGGGCGCCCAGTACGGCTTCGACGCCGACCGGATGAAGCACCTGCTGTCCCGCTACGGGTCGGAGCTCGGTGAACTGCTCGAGTCGATCGACGAGGACGAGAGCCTCGGCAAGCCGCTGGCCGCCGCGCCGCAGTTCCTGCGCGCTGAGGTGCACCGTGCGTGCACCGTCGAGGGTGCCCTCCACCTGGAGGACATCTTCATCGCCCGCGTCCGGCTGAACTCCGAGTCCCGCGACCGCGGTGGCGCGGCCGTCGACGAGGTGGCCGAGATCGCGGCCAAGGCGCTCGGCTGGGACGAGGCCCGCGTCGCCAAGGAGAAGGAGAACTACCGCGCCCGGATCGCGGCGGAACTCGCGGCCGAGGAGCAGACCACCGACGAGGCGGCCTCCGCGGAGCGCATGAAGGCCGAGGACATCGTCGGCTGATTCCCCCCAGACGCTGAGGCCGCCCACGTTCCCGGGCGGCCTCAGCTTTTGTACCTGGGCTTTTCGACCTCACGATTCCTCCGCGGCTCTTCGTCGGTGTGGTTACTGTGGTGGGCACGACGCTGACAGCCACATCGTTCCCCGCGACGGGGAACAGAGGAGGGATACCGTGACCATGAAAACCATCCCCAACACCGACGTCCTCGACTCGTCTTTCGTCGAGGAAGCGCTCAACCACGAGGGGCCGTGGGTGTCGATCTTCCTTCCGACCCACCGCACGGGTCGAGAGACAATGGCGGCACTGCCGCAGTACCAGAACCTCCTGAAGCTCGCGGAGCGAGCGTTGGGCGAGGCCGGCCACGGGGACCGGGCGGACGAACTGCTCGAACCAGCCCGTGCACTGCTGGTCGATAACCGTGACTTCTGGCGCAACCAGTCCGACGGGCTGGCCGTCTACGCGGCCCCCGGGCTGCTTCGCGTCTTCCGGCTCCCCATCGAACTGCCCGACGAGGTGGCGGTGGGGGACGCTCCGCGGCTGCGGCCCCTGGCCATGCTGCTGGCCCAGACCAACTCCTTCTACGTGTTGGCGCTCAGCCCCAACGCTGTGCGCCTGTTCGAGGCGACCCAGTCGACGATCGGTGAGCTGGACCTCGGTGAGGACACCCCCGCCTCGGCCGAGGAGGTCTTCACGGACCGCGACCACCAGACCCATCTGCAGCACTCGCCGCAGTCGAGGGGCGGCGACCAGGCGAACTTCCATGGCCACGGCGGCGACGACAACGCCGAGGAGATCAACGTCGAGCGGTTCTTCAGGCGTGTCGCCGACGCGGTGGGCAAAGTGATCGACCGCACCGTCGTGCATCCGATCGTGCTGGCCACGGCCGAGGGAAATCAGTCGCTGTATCGATCGGTGAGCAAGCACAAGCACCTCCTGGAGGATTTCGTGCAGGGCAACCCGGAGCGGTTGAGCCCCGAGGAGTTGCACGCGCAGGCCTGGCCGCTGGCCGAGAAGGTTCTCACCGCGGACGAGACGGAGCTGATCGAACGCTTCGGCGCGCTCAAGGGCACCGGCAAGGCGTCCGACGACCTCACGCTCGTCGGACGCGCCGCAGCGGAGGGTCGCGTCGAGTCGCTGCTGCTGCGGGCGCGGGTGTCGCGACCGGATGGCCAGGCCGACGTGGTGCAGGACGAGACCGACCCTGTCATTGCCGATACTCTCCGCAACGGCGGAACGGTGCGCGTCGTGGAGGACGATCAGGCGCCAGAGGTGCGCGCGATCTTCCGCTACTGAGGCTCGCGACGGCGGGTCCCGGCTCAGCCGGAGCCGGGACCCCTGGAGCAGTGTGACGTCTCGTCGACTCTCCCCTATACTTCTTCGAGTCTCGGGGCATTAACTCAATTGGTAGAGTGCCACCTTTGCAAGGTGGAAGTTAGGGGTTCGAGTCCCCTATGCTCCACAACCCGAGAACCGCCTGGCACAAGCCAAAACGGATGCAAAACACGTAGTGAGACGGGATTCCGACTCCGCCACGCTGCGCCACCCTCCGCCACCGTGCACCACTCTGTGGCCCCAAATTGGTCACGAAATAGGCCATAATGGGTACCCATTGGCCCCAAATTGGACACGGATTGGACCCGGAAAACCGGGGGAGGGAGCCCGAACATGGCGCGTGCACCCCGCAGACTTCCGCTCGGAATCCTGCTCCTTCCGAGCGGGAACTACCGGGTTCGCTACCTCGGCCCCGACGGGAAGCGGTATTCCAAGACCTTCACCCACCTGCAGGACGCGAGGTATTGGCAGGCGTCCGAGCAGCGCCTCATCGATCAAGACGGCTGGACCCCGCCGGAGGTACGTCAGCGCCGACAGGACTCTGCAGCGCTCACCGTGGCCGAGTGGGCCGAGCAGCGCATCCTGGCATGGTCCACCCGATCGAGGTCGCCCATCGTCGGCAGCACCGTCGAGGACTACCGACGGTGCCTGCGTCTCCGGATCGACGGCTGGCTCGGGGACACACCCCTCACACTCGTCACTGCCGCGATCGTGCGCAAGTGGCACGAGGCTCTCCCGGACACACCGACCATGAACGGGAAGGCCTACGATCTCCTCAAGCACCTCATGAACGACGCCGTCAACGACGAGCTGATCGCGGCCAACCCGTGCCGCATCGTCGGAGCCGGCAAACCACGAGCCAAGGGGGCAGCTGAGGCGCTCAGCGCAAGCGATATTGGGCCGTACCTCGAAGCGGTGGAGGAATATTACCGCCCAGCCCTGGCAGTGGGTGGCCTCCGATCTGGGGAGGTACGTGGCCTGCGTCGGCGCGATCTCGACGTGGAACAGGGCTTCATCCGAGTCGCCGGGGCCATCCGACGGGAACAGGTGGCCGAGGGCGAGTACAAGCGCGACTACACAGACACCAAGACTCCGGCCGGGAAGCGCGTCATCTACCTACCCGCCGCAGTGCTGGACTACCTCCGGCCTTGGGTCCAGAACCACACTTTCGCACCCGACGAACTGCTCTTCCCGGCCCGCCGTACAGGCAAGATCATGAACGAGACGGTGCTGGCAGCAGCGCACCGGCGCGCTGCCAGGCAGATCGGCCGTCCGACGCTCACTCTGCACAATCTCCGGGCAACCGCTGCCACTCTCACAAAGCAAGCAGGCATGACTGACCGTGAGGTGCAACGCCGCTTTGGTCACACAACGGCGGCAATGGCTAACCTGTACCAAGTGCCCGAACTTGAGCCGGACAAGTCGGGTGCTGCCATGATCGATTCTCTGCTCCAGTCACGTGGGCATCAAGCCCGGCTCCCCAGTGACGACTGATCCCTCTGCGCGAGCTCTTACGCTCACGGGCTTCTGATTCACCATTCCTGCCTACTACGGGCCGCGGAGATGCGCGGTTGATCGATCGTCAGGCGTAGCGCATCGTCGTCATCATCCCGACTTCCGCGTGGTAGATGTTGTGGCAGTGCAGCATCCACTCGCCGGGGTTGTCGGTGATGAGGTCGAGTTCGATGGTCTGCATGGGGGTCAGGAGCACGGTGTCCTTGCGGAGGCCTCCGCTGCCCGGGAGTCCCCAGGTGTGGCCGTGGATGTGCATGGGGTGGGCCATCATGGTCATGTTGGTCATTCGCATCCGGACGCGCCGGTCGGGACTCACGTCGAGTGGCTCGTGGTCGCCGAACTTGCGGCCGTTGATGCCCCAGCCGTAGGGGTCCATCTGACCGTTGAGTTCCACGTCGAAGGTGTCGTCGGGCTCGCCGTCGGGCAGGCGCGCCTGCGCTGCGGCGCGTAGTTGCGTACCGAGCAGGGCGTCGCCGTCGAGTTCCGGGACTGGGGCATCCGTCGAGGGCGCGTCGCCCGAGGCCGTCCGAACGACTGCGCGGGCGGTCCCGGTCTTGCCCTCGGGCCGTGCCGCGAGCGGGAAGGTCCCGTCGCGCAGGGTGACCGTCACGTCGTAGCGCTCTCCCATTGCGATGTACAGGGCTGCGGTATCGACGGGTTCGACGGGGAATCCGTCGGAATGTGTGACGGTCATGGTGTGGCCCCCCAACGCCAGCTTGAAGATGGTGTCCGAGGCGGCGTTGATGATCCTGATGCGGATGCGCTGTCCCGGCTTGGCTTCGAAGGTTGCGGGGGCTTCAGGTACGCGTCCGTTGATGAGGTAGTGCGGGTATTCCACGTCCCCGGCATCCCCCAGGGGCGAGGATGCCCCGTGCCCCATGTCGCGCATGTTCCCGTGGCCCATGCCCATCGAGACCGCGCCGTTCTCCGCGGCGAACTCCTCGAAGATCTCGTCCGGGCCCCGGCCCACGCCGTCGGTCCAATCGTCGAGGACCACGATCCACTCGTCGTCATAGGCCCCCGGTTCGTCGGGGTCGTCGATGATCAGGGGTGCATACAGGGCACGGTCGAGTTGAACGCCGGAGTGCGGATGGAAGAAGAATGTCCCGGGGTCCGGTGCCACGAACTCGTAGGTGAAGCTCGTGCCGGGCTCGATGGGGTCCTGCGTCACCCCCGGCACACCGTCGGCGGCGTGGTGCAGCCGGACGCCGTGCCAGTGCACGCTGGTCGATGCGGGCAACTGGTTGTCGACCGTGATCCTGAACAGGTCTCCAGCCGTACCGCGCAGCACACCCATGCTCGAATCGTCGTACGCCCAAGTCTTCGCCGTCAGGCCGCCGAGGTCGAGCGTGACCGGCCGCGGCGCCAACGTCTGCTGTACGACGGAACGCCCCGGCGCCGGAGCGAGCGAAGGGGCCGGGTACGAGCGAGAGGCACCGGAGCCGGGCGCTGGAGTGCCGGGCTTGTTCAAGGGGCTCGTGCAGGCGGACAGGAGTCCCGCCCCGGCGATACCCGTGGCGCCGAGGAGCAGGTGGCGGCGGTTCAAAGCGGTCATGAGTCAATACTCCCCTGGGTATCGTCCTGATCCAAGCCTGGAAAGTTCAGGAACGGTCAAGGTTCCGTGGGTAGGGACATGCCAGGATCTTGACGAGATCTTCACCGAATCCGCACCCGGGCCAGATCCGGTGCGTGCACAGTGATCGCGGGACTTTTCACGAAGAACAAGGAGAAAGTCAGTGATTCGCACCACCAAACGGAGCTGGCGCAGACCAGCGACCCTCACCGTCCTCGCCACTGTGGCCCTGGCGTTGAGCGCCTGCGGCCAAGGCGAGGGCACCGACCCGAACCCCGGCACGACAACACCGGGGCGAGTGGCGACCGACGATGGCGCAACCGTGGCGACTGAGGATGCAACCGCCTCGGGGTCGACGCCGGAGATCGCGTCCGTCGACGGCACCGTATGGGTTGCCAACGAGGACGGGGACTCGCTCAGCGCGCTGGACGCCGCCACCGGCGAGGTCGTCACGACCGTGACAGGAATCGAGAGCCCGCACAACGTGCAGGTGAGCCCCGATGGCAGCACCGTTTGGGCCGTCAGCGGACACAACAACGCACTCGTGGCCCTGGATGCGGAGACCTACGAACTGCGGGGGACGGCACCCACCGGCACGAGTCCCGCACACGTGATCGTCACACCGGACGGCGAGACTGTGTATGTCACCAACGCCGGCGACGACACAATGAGCATCTACGAGGCGGACTCGCTCGAGTTGCGTGCCACCATCGACCTGAGCGCCGGCCCGCACGGGCTGCGGGCCAGTCCCGACGGGTCAACCGTGGTCGTCGCCAACACCACGGCCGGCGCGATCGACGTCGTCGATACTGCTACGAACGCGGTGGCCGCCAGTATCCCCGTGGGCGACTCGCCACCTCAGGTGGCGGTCAGCGCCGACGGAAGATATGTCTACGTGACCCTCATCGGGTCCAGCTCGGTGGTGAAGGTCGACCTCGCGGAACAACAGGTCATCGGATCGGTTGCGGTCCCGGCCCCCCCGGTGCAGCTTTACCTCACCGCCGACGGGGCGCGGCTGCTCTCGGCGGACCAAGGTACCGACGGCACTCCCGGCACCACCGTGACCATGATCGACCCCGAGTCCATGACCGTCGAGTCCACCGTGCAAGCCGGGTCCGGGCCGCACGGTGTCGTCATCGAGCCCACCGGGCAGCGAGCCTGGGTCACCAACCTCTACGACGACACGGTCTCGGTCATCGACCTCACCGCGAAGGCCACCATGGCGACGGTGACCGTGGGCGACAAGCCCAACGGGATCAGCTACAGCCCGCTGCCGCCGGCCCCCGGGCCGGGCACCGTCGAGATCACCGTGCCGGAATACGCTACCGCGACCGGAGCCGGCCACGACGAGCACTGACGGATCCCCGATCGCTCGGTAGCTCGGGCAACGTGGAACCGCACCCCCAGCCATTCGCCGGGGGTGCGGTTCGCTTGTGTTGGAGTGCCCGAAACGGCTGATCACTCGTGGTGACCGTCGTGTTCCTCCGCTGCTGGCGTCGCTGAAGGCGCCGGGGCGTCAGGCTCCTCCCCGCTCCCGGGGTCAGGGTTGAACAGGGGGCCGAGGACGAACGTCGAGAAGGCGAACAACACCGAGAAGATCACGACACCGATCGCGGGCGCCTTCCAGGTCCCGAAGCGTCGGCGGAGGCGACGGAGGAGGGGAATGCTCAACAGCAACCCCGCCACGTACAACACCGCGTTGCCCAGGAACCCTGTGAGGATCGCGGCACCGGCCAGGAAGCCGATGTGGTGCATCACGTGGGGGGCGAGCCCCATGAGCGCGCCGACGGCGGCGCGGGCCCCAGCCCAGATCGTGCCGAGGAGACTGCGCGCGCCACCACCTGCGGGCTCAGCCGGAGCCATCACTTCCCCGGAGGTTTCGACCATCATGGGTGTGTCCTAGCTGTTGTGGTGGGCGTCCCAGCCCGCGAACCCCTGATGCATGACGCCAGGGTTGTGGGTGCCGCTGAAGCCCGTCTCGGAGGCGTGCATCCGGACGTGCTCGGCGAAGTGGCGCCCGCTGGGCTCCCCGGCGCCCGCCGGCACAGCGGTCACTGCGAGCAGTGCGGCAGCCGCTGCGACGAGGGCGGCGATCCTCTTCGTGGGGGTCATGTGGGGTCTCCTTTTGGTCATCGGCGGCACGAGAGCCACCACGACCACTTTCCCGCCGGCAGGTATAGATTCGGTGAAGCCTTGACCCGGCTTCCGTCAAGGATCGGCGGCGCGTCAAGCCCGGGGTGTCGTGGACGCGGCGACGACAGGCTCGTCGGGCGCGGCCTGCGCCGGCTCCTCGTGCGGTGGGGTGTGCCCGTGCCTGGCCTCCCGAACGATCAAAGCGGTGCCGACGAGGATGCTGACGATGCCGAACACTTGCGCCTCGGTGAAGCCAAGCAGGATGGGGTTGTTGATCCGGACGATCTCGACAATAAGCCTCGCCGCTCCACTCAGGACGAGGTAGGCGCCGAACACGGTGAGCGGGCCGACGCGGCGTCCCAACGCCCACAAGATGCCCGCGATCAAGAACGCCCCGACCGCCTCATACAGCTGGGCGGGGTGGACCGGGACGTCGACCGGGACCGCGCCGTTGGGGAAGGCCATCCCCCACGGGAGGTCCGTAGGTTTGCCGTAGGTGCCGTCGCCGGCAAGGAAACAGCCGATCCGGCCGATGCCGTAGGCCGCCGACAACGGTGCCGCCATCGCCCCGGCGACCTTCGGCAGCGACAGCTGGTGTCGCCGGGTCATGACGACCACCGCGATCGTCCCGCCGATCAGGCCGCCGTACCAGACGAAGCCGGAACCGCCGAGCATGTGCCAGGACAGGTGCTGGAAACTGGCGATGAGGAAGTACACCTTGGCGCCGACGAAGCCCCAGAGAGTGGCCCACAGCGCGATCGACTGACCCACCTCTTTGTCGTAGCCGACCGCTGGAAAGAACGGCCCAGAAGGTACGCGCCCACCAGGAGCGCGAGCGCCTTGCTGAGTCCATAGGACTGGACCCCCACACCGAACACCGAAAACAGCTCAGGCCACACAGTCGACTCCCGTCGTCGAATCACGAGGGCGCAACGTCTCGGGCGTGAAGGCGGAGTGTGGGTCACCGTGCCCGACGGTGGTGACGTAGCTGTGGTTCGCCTGCCGCCCTCGGGTCATGGCGACGTAGAGAAGTTGGCGGGTCTCCGTGCCGCTGAGGACGGTGTGGGCGGTGTCGACCGTCGAGCCCTGGGCGGTATGGATGGTGGTGGCGTAGCCCAGTTCCGTGTGGTCGACGACGTAGGCCGCGGGTAGCCACGCACGGTGGCCGGTGGTGCGGTGCCGAACCAGGAGCCCGCCGTTGCGGTTCACCGCCTGGACGATCCAGCGGTCGCCGTTCATGACGAAGCCAGTGGTGGAGGTCCGGAGGCGTCGATCGTTGCGCCTGGTGACGATCACATCGCCGACGCCTGCCAGGTTCCCGTCGGACAACCGCACGCCGAGGCCGTCCTTGCCCGCGAGCACCTGGCGGGCACGGCGGTTGAGTTCCGCGACGTCCAGACGGGTGCTGGCCAGCATCAGCGAGTTAGGGCCGTGGTCGGTGTCGGCTTTCCAGGCTTGAAGCGCGCCGTCCAGCGCCGTGTCGGAGCTGCCCGCGTGGATGCGGTCATGGTCGAGGTACCAGCCCAGCGCGGTGGGGTCCCCCTGCCGGAGGGCGAGGGAGGCGGCTTTCTCGCCGTTGTTGACGAAGCGCAGCACCTCGTCGAGTTCGACGGCGCCGTGCACGCGGCGCAGGTCGCGCAGCACGCCGCCGGCGCCGATGGCGGACAGCTGCCGGTCGTCGCCGATCAGGCGGACGGAGGCGCCTCGGGGGAGGCCATTCCTGCCTCGTCGACGAGCCGTCGCCTCTGCGAGGACCGCGGCCAGCTCTGGGTGTGGTCCAACCTCTGGCACAGGTTCCTCGGTTGGCATGACGGTGTCTGGGCCTGGTACCAGTTCCCCGGCTAAGCGTTCCACCGGGGTCCTCTGGGCAGAGACTCACGCGTGGTCGAATCCGCTCAGGATCGTGTCGTAGTCATGGCCCCCGTGGAAGACGTCGAGGATGGTGGTCTGCTCGGCCTCGTCATCGACGAAGGTAGCGATCACCGCACGCTTCTTGTAGCTGGAGGTCCGAAGCCCAGGACGGATGTCGTTCCGCATTGTTCCTCGGTGCGGGAAGACCTCGAGGCCCTCGCATTGGGCCACGATGGCCTCCACGTACTCGGCACCGACTGGCGGTGACGCTGACGAAGCAAGGTACCGGTACAGCGCCTCGAGTTGATCGGCCGCCTCCGGCGTACCGGACCGCGTAGGTCACTGGCCGCGCAGGGACACGAGCCGCGCACGGACCTCTCCCACGGACAGCGCACCGTCCGGGTCTGCCAGCATCCTGTCGTAGGCTGGGGCAACCTGCTCCAGAAGCCAGGCATCGACCGCTCGGTCGCGTGCCGCCAAGGCCCGTAGGCCGTCGCGGATGACCTCGCTCTCGGAGGCGCACTCGCCGGAGACCACCTTGGCGCGGACCATGTCGGCCATCCCTCATGGAGCCCGGCGACGTGCTCGTCGCGAAGCAGATGAACAACGACTTCGCCACGATGCTCGTCAAAGCCATCGGAGTCGTGACAGAGCCTGCAACCGACGGACACCGGGTCGGTGTGGATTGGGTGCGCGACTTTCGATCAGCACCCGTCACGCTTCCGTCGTCGTACCGCCAAACCTTGACCAGGGTTTCCGACACACCTGCATCGAGAACGCTTATCAAGGACCACATTCTCCCGCTGATGTGTTGAGTGGCGGGCTTCTGCCTGCTACCCCCGGCGTCACGGTGTGCCTCTAGCGCCGGGCCCGTCAGCCACGCATGACAGTGCGGCGGACGCTCGTGCGTGATCCGAGTCGCCCAGGCCTGCTTCTCGGCACGTTCGACCGCGAAGCCTGCGGCAGATCCGGACGGCCGCGCGCGTCATGGCGTGTGGCAAGGTGAAGCAACGGCCCGGGAAAGCAAGGGAGTGTGGGGTGACGACGAGGACTGTCGAGAATCACGTCAACGTCCCGGCTGCCGCGTCCGATGTGTGGGATCGAGCCGTGAATCCGGACGGCATCAACTTCGAGATGCGGCCCTGGATGACGATGAGCATGCCACCCGGAGCGGCCGGGCTGTCAGTCGAGGACATCCCCCTTGGACAACCCGTCGGCCGCGCCTGGCTCCGGCTGTTCGGCCTCATCCCTTTCGACTTCGACCGCCTGACTATTGTCGAGCTCGAGTCGGGCCGGCGGTTCCTGGAGCGGTCCACGATGTTGAGCATGCGGTGTTGGGAGCACGAGCGGACGTTAACGCCGGTCGCAGGAGGTACGCGGGTGCACGACCGCGTGACCTTTCGACCGCGCCTGCCGATCCCGGGCCTCGCCGCCCTCTTGGAGCGCGTGGTAGATGCCTTCTTCAGGCATCGACACCGCCGGTTGCAGGAGTACTTCGGCAAGTGACCATCGAGGGGGTCGCGACGCACGCGAAGCGGCATGAGCGGATACAAGGAAGACCTCCCCACGGCTGAGCCGGGGGTAGCGTGACGCTGTGACCGAAAACCCGTGGTACTCGCAGCTTCGTGAAGTCTGGAAACCGAGCCATGTGAGGCTTCTACTCATCGCCGAGTCCGCCCCTGACGATGGTGGCGATCCAAGCAAGCGGCGATTCTTCTACTCGGAACGACTCGGCCCCGACAATCTCTTTCGCGGAGTAGTGGCGGCGATGTACGGGGTCACCAGCCACGACCTGGCCCAGCGAGGGAAGCGCCCGTGGCTCGAACGCCTTCACCAGGACGGCTTCTACCTGATCGATCTTGTGCCCCATCCTGTGAACGCCAGTCAGGCGCACCTCCGCAGGAGGCGTGCAGAGTATGTCAACGACTGCGTGCAGCGCGCCTCTGAGCTGAACCCTGACGGGGTCATCGTGGTCAAGAAGGACCTGTACCCCCTTCTGCAAGGCCCGATTCGGGCCGCCGGGCTCACCCTGCTCCACGACAGCGGCATCGCCTTCCCTCTAGGGAACACAAGGGGCGAGTTCATCACCGAATTCAACACCGCCCGCGAGCGGCTTCGGCCGTCAAGCGACGCTCCAGACGGCGCAGCTTAGCCTGCTTCCCGGACCCACGGACTCGCTGGCAGCACTGTCTCCAGCGCGGCATGAGCGAGCATGGCTGCTGTCGGCAGCAGAATGGGGTCATGACCATGACCTTGCTCGAGGGTGAACCCGCTGCGGGGCCTTGGCGGGCCCTCGACACTGCCGAGCTGGTCAATCACGTTTTACAGGTGGCCGGGCAGCCGCTGGGTCGGCCGCAGATCGTTGCCGTGGACGGCAGGGGAGCCTCAGGTAAGTCGACGCTGGCTGCTGAGCTGAAGCGGGCCGTCGCCCGTTCTGCGGTCGTCCACACGGATGACCTGGCCTGGCATGAGCCGTTCTTCGCCTGGGGGCATCTGCTGCGCGACGAGATCCTGGTGACACTGCACCGTGGGGAGGGTGTGCGGTTTCAGCCGCCGGCGTGGGGGCTGCATGGACGCGAAGGCGTGATCGAGGTTGCCGCGGAGGCGGACTTGGTCGTCATCGAGGGCGTCGGCGCAAGCCAACGCGAGTTCGAGCACTTCGTTGATGCCTCGATCTGGGTGCAGTCGGACTTTCAGGAGGCCGAGCGGCGGGGGATCGCTCGCGACATGGCCGAGGGTGTGAACGGTGATCGCGAGCAGACGATCGCGTTCTGGCACGAGTGGATGGCACATGAAGTGCGGTTTCTTGCCGAGCAACGTCCGTGGGAGCGGGCCTGCCTGGTGGTTGCCGGTTCCCCAACCATCGACCTCGATGAGGGGCAGTTCGCCGTAGCGCCTGCACCTTCGAACAACCCGTGGCTCTGATGGTAGGTGCCCCCGCATCTGCCAACGCGACAGTAGCGTGCGGCCACGCTCAGTGCGGCAAGAGCGTGCGTTTGGAACCCCGAACGGAAGACCCGATCACGTCCTCGGTGATTTCGGGTCGGTCAGTTCCACTGTTCGCCCGTCCGGGTCCAGGATGACGAAGGACCAGTAGCCCACCCAAAAGGGCTCAGTTCGCAGCGTCTCGACTCCGGCTTTCTTGAGCCGGTCCACGGCCTTCTGGAAGTCGATGGGCGACAGCGCGACGGAGATGGATCTCACCTGTTCTGTCTCGGGTGCGCCCGGGAGTTGGCCCTGACTCCAGCCGGGTTGGAAAGCCCAACCGTTCGGGCGCTCGAGCGAGATGGCCCTCTGGAAGGAAATTTGCACGCAGCCATGGACGAACGCGATGTCATCGGGCTCATCCCAAATCAGCTCCAGTCCCACGAGGTCGTGGTAGAAGTCGCGGGTAGCAGCAATGTCGGTGCAGTACTCGTAGGCGAACCACGTGATCATGACCGTGACAGTATCGCGCGTCAGGTGTTCAACTGGCGCTTTGTCGATCCGCCACGGACATCACGACGGCGGCAAGAGCGGACGCTCAGGTCGGGTCCTGACGCACCAGCGTGAGCAGGGGTGTCTCTGCATGCCGACCCATCACCTGGGTGCCGGACTTGAGCACTCCAAGCCGCTGCCAACCGGCCCTCCGATAGAGGCGGACAGCAGGGTCGTTCGGGTCGTCGACCGTGCTTAGCAGGCACCGCCGCCCCACGTCGGTCAACAGGTGATCGTGCAGGAACGCGCCCAGCCCGCGCCGGCGGAATGATGGGCTCACAGCCATCTCGGCGAACTCGAAGTGTCCACCCACCCACTCCTCGACGACGTCGTGGGGCAAAGCCTCGCTCACAAGCTCTGTCCAGAACTGCCCCCGATGACCGATGTAGCCCCAACTGAAGCCCACCACTTCCCCTGCCACGCTCGCGGTCACCAAGCGGAACCCTTCCCGGGCGGCGTGCCTGCCCAACAGTTCTGATTGAAAGGATTGCATGTTGGGGAAGCCGCCGAAGGCCTCTCTGTACGTGGGCCATACGAGTTCGGCCAAGGCCGACACCTCAGGTTGCGTGTGGACCGTGATCTCCGGCTTCAGGCTGTCAGATGTCACGGAAAACGCTGACGATGACGTTGCCGGGGCCTCGTAGGTACGCCGTTTCGGTTCCCCAGTCCGTGCGCAGAGGACCGTCGAGAAGTTGGGCTCCAGCCTTCTCCGCGACACGTGCCGCCTCGACAACATCCTCGACTGAGTGGTGCAGGATTATTCCGTCGGTAACCCCCCAGGGCACCATGGCTTCGCGGGACAACATGATTCTCACCCCTCCAGCGTCAACCTCCCCGAAGTTCGCGTCGTCCGTCAGGACGCGCCATCCGTACGCTTCGGAGAGCAATCGCGTAGCTCCTTCAACGTCTTCGACCCGGATGTCGATGGCCGTGACCGCCATGATTCGTCCTCCTTTGATAGAGCCAAGTAGATTTCGCGTCGCCCAAAAGGCGACACTCGGCAATTTATAAGCCGCCAACCGTCCGGTTGTGCAAGAACTCTGGGACACGGGCACCGCCGAGTAGCGTCTTGTGGACCGCTCATCGAGGCTCCGCCCAACGACCGCCCATCGGCATGAGCGCGAGCCGCATGATGGCCTGACACCGCCGTGCGCGGTCTGCTGGCTCCTCGAGGGTCGCGATGCGCGGGGTCGCCGATGAGGTTCAGGCTGGAGGGCAGGCGATCGGCGCCGACGTCGAGCGGATCTGGAGGCTGCGCGAGGAGTACGAGCGAGAAGTGAGAGCGCTGGCTGCACGACGACCACGCCGACGCGTAGGCCCGGCAACGCCGACCCGCCAGGGTTCTGGATAAGGTCTGTGTCGTTGCAGACCAGCCAACGGAGGAGTCCATCGAGTGGACGCGCGGCCTGCTCGGGGCCACCGACCCGCGCCGAGACGTCCGGGCTCTGGGCCGCGGTGGACCCGCGGACCATGGGGCCGGGTCAGGACCGACGGTGAAGGACGCGCGACGGTTTGAACAGGTGGGCAGCCGAGACCGGTCACGAGCGCAACTGGCCCCGCATCTTCGAGCCGGCCCGGGCCGCCGAGACCAGCCGCCTTCTGTGGGACGATGTCGTCGAATCGGTTGGCTGGCGGCACGTTCGTAGCACGGCGATGCCCAACGTACGATGAACTCCTAGTCAAACGCGTTTAGACAGGGGTTCGAGTCCCCTATGCCCCACAGCTGAACTCCCTAGTCAAACGACTTTGACTAGGGAGTTTGCATGTTTGACCCTGGACTCTAGTGCCGCTGGCTCTGTCCACGGCGACGGCCTACGAACAGGATTGGCGGCTGCGCATCATGCCCCCACTGGGGTGCCGAGCGTGACGTGAGGAGCATCACCGACGACGAGGTGTGGCATGGCCGCAAGGTCCGCTGGGCGCCGAGCGCCGCCGTGACCGGTCGACGTTGGTCCTGTTCAGCGAGTTGCTAATGAGAGTGGACGCCGCTATTTTCTCAACAGGGGAGCTAATGAGAATCCTGACTATGATTCTCTCATTAGGAGGACGCGGAGCAGATGAAGAACCGGGAAGCCTGGCCGGGCGTTGGATACATCGAGGCGACGTGGCACGCCGACGATCCGGCTGCCAGCAGGCGCCAGCGTGCCTTGAACCGGGGCGCCTTCCGGTTTTCGCTCCCCGCGGTTATCGGCGACCTTGAACCGCGGGTGGATCCGGCGCTGGCGGGCGATGCGGACCAGGTCTGTGCAGACATCCGGGCGTTCGACGCCGAATCGGCGTCCTGGGGCGTCCCGTTCGCGTCGGTCCTGCTGCGCACCGAGTCCGCCTCGAGTTCGCAGATCGAGAACCTGACCGCCGGAGCGCGGGCGGTCGCCCTGGCGTCCCTGGGTGGCAGGACCGGAGCCAACGCCGTGATGATTGCGGCGAACACCGACGCGATGCGGGCAGCCGTCGAGCTGGCCGACAGGATCAGCCCGAACACGATTCGGGCCATGCATGAGCGACTCAACGGCGGGGACGACCCAGCCAATGCCGGCAGGTTCCGCGACCAGACCGTGTGGGTCGGCGGCCGGTCTCCAGTGACCGCCACATTCGTGGCGCCCCCGCATGGCCAGGTAGAGCCGGCGATCGACGACCTGTGTTCGTTCGCGCGCCGTACCGATCTGCAGCCCATGGTGCAGGCCGCGATCGCGCACGCCCAGTTCGAGACCATTCATCCGTTCACAGATGGCAACGGGCGAACCGGCCGGGCTCTCGTGTCGTCGATTCTTCGGCATCGTGGGGTGTCTCCTCGGATGACGGTGCCGATCTCGTCGGGTCTCCTGGCGGACACGGGGGAGTACTTCGCGGCGCTGACCGCGTACCGGGGCGGACACCTTGCGCCGATCGTCGAGGCCTTCGTCGAGGCCAGTCGTCGGGCCATCGAGAATGCGAACATCCTGCGGTCTGACATCAACGATCTTCGCGGCCGGATTCTGGCTACGGCTGACCGGCGTACTGCGAACCTGATGAAGGTTGCGGATCTGTGTTCGGCCGAGCCGGCGCTCACCGCCGAGATGGTGGCCGACCTCGGAGTACCGGTGCCCAGCGTTTACCGGATCCTTGACCGCCTGGCCGAGAACGGGGTGATACGTGTCGAGAAGCCGATCGGTGGCGTCAGGGTCTGGACCGTCCCAGACCTGCTCTCGGCGCTTGATCGTTTCGCCGAACGGGCAGGACGACGAACGTTCAGCAGCGGCTGACCTGCGTGGCCCTGCCGGGATCGCAGACCTCAAAGCAGCGCTCCAGTTGGTCACGGCCCGACCGTTCGCCCAGCTCCGAACCGCGGGCTGGGGCGTTTAGACAGGGGTTCGAGTCCCCAAGGCTCCACAGCCGAACTCCCTAGTCAGACGACACTGACTGGGGAGTCGTTGTCTCCTCGTGGTCATGTTCCGTCCAGGGACACCAGACAGACTCCACGCCCAGTCGATCAACCCGCGACCAGCTGCGGCCACCCGGCCGAGAAGTAATCGACGAACGCCTCTCCTACGCAGTTGTCGCGCAGGACGTCCTTCGTCACAGGGAAGGCCGGCCCTGGGTAGTCGGGGTCCGCCAGAGTCCGCTCCGCGATCCGCTGGTCGGCGATAGCCGCCCGGCCGATGGTGACGAAATCGACGCCCGTAGCCAGCGCCGCGACAGCCGCGGGTCCGCTGCCCACCTTGCCGGCGATGCCCAGACGCGTCGAGCCGCGCGGGAGGTCGATGAAATGGCTCAGCAACGACGGAGCCCCGGGCTCTGCGCCCTCGGGGAGTTTCGTGACGTCCCAGAGCGACAGTTCGAGGTGGTCGAGGCCGCCCTCGGCCATGAGTTGGGCACTGAGCTCGGCCATCTCATCGGTGTCGAGACCCAGTCGTTCTGTGGAGATCCGCAGCGCCACGTGGAAGTCGGATGACGTTGCCTCGCGGACCGCGGCGATCGATTCGCGGATGATGCGCGCCTTGCCCTCCAGGTCACCCCCGTAACCGTCGTCGCGGACGTTGCGGGAGCTCAGGAACTCGCAGAGAAGATAGCCATGCGCACCGTGGAGTTGGACCCCGTCGAAGCCGGCCCGCTCAGCGCGTGCGGCGGCGGCTGCGAAGTCGTCGACGGTGCGCCGCACCTCGTCGGTGGTCAGCGCCCGGGCGCCGCGTTCGGGGTCGGCGGAGGGCCCGACGAGTTCCTCACCCGAAACAGAGGGGTTGGCCTGCGTGCCGCCGTGGTGGAGTTGGACGATCGAGGCGGATCCGGCGTCGCGGAGGCCATCAGCCAGCCTGGTGAGGCCGGGGAGGTGGGCGTCCTCGCTGATCCCCAGCTGCCCCTGCCAAGCCTTGCCGGCCGGTGCGACGTAGGCCGCGGCCGTCATCGTCATGCCGAAGCCGTGTCTCCCGCGGGCGAGTAGCCAGCGGATCTCGTCGTCCGACAGGGTGCCGTCGGGGTGGGACTGCTTGTTCGTCAGCGGGGCCAGTGCGAGTCGGTTGCGCCACGCGGGGCCGTGGGAGAAGACGAGGGGGTCGGAGAGATCGGTCACGCAGACGAGGTTACTCGTCCGAGCCAGCGCCTTCCGTGCCAGTGGGCGGTGGCGCAGGCGGATCCAACCGGCGGCCCGGGGATATTGTGGTGTGGTCAAACAAAGAGGAGTGATGATGGCGCGAATTCTGATAGCCAGCGGGGTGGGGCCCTACGCTGACCCGTGGCATCCGTTCGAGAGGACCTCACCGCTGATCGCCGACGTGCTGCGCGATGCTGGTCACGAGGTCCACGTCCGGGAAACCGTCCCGGGCGCCCTGCTCGACGTCGCCTCGTTCGACCTGTTCGTGGCGAACGCCGGGGGTGGGATCGCTGACGGTGAGGCGCCGTCGGATTCCCTCATGGACGACCTCGAGGCGTTGAAGCGGTACCTGATCGATGGCGGCCGGGTGTTGAGCATCCACACCTCCAATGGGGCGTTCGGGCAACTGCCCGAGTGGCGCTCGGCCGTCGGTGGACACTGGGGGGCTGACTCCTGGCACCCAGACATCTCGGACGCGACCTTCGCCCCGGCGCCCGGCGCCGGCGAGCATCCGGTGTGGGAGGGGTTGCGGACCATCGAGGTGTTCGATGAGAAGTACTCCGGGCTCGTCATCGACGACGGCGTGACGCCGCTGGTTCAGCACGAACTGGAGGGCCGTCCTGAGGTGATGGGATGGGCAGTGGGCCACCGGGTGATCTTCGACGGGTTGGGCCATGACGAACGGTCCTACGAATCGGAGTCCCGCAGGCAACTGCTGGTCAACGAGGTGGCCTGGTTGTTGGCGTGACGGGTGCGCCGCTGACGGCGCGTGCACGCTGGTGGCACACTTCACCCTGAAGATTCGTCCTTCCGCGCTCTATAGATCCCTGGCACGTCAAATCTTCAGGGTGAAATTCGGAGCGGAGGTTTCCACAGCGTGCAGAGCAGGGGAAATCCGGCCCCACCGATTCACCGGGTAGCGAGCGTGATCATCGTCCAGGAGATGGGGGGCAAGGTCACAGAGAGAATCCGGTCGTCCAGCCTCGCCGTCTCGTTCGGCTCGACGCCCACGCTCGAGTCGTCGTCGGCACTCGCCTTCCAGGTGTGGTCCTCGTGGTGCAGCGTGAGGGCCTGCACGAGCGAACATCCGGCCGGCAGTTCGATCTCGGTCTGCATAGCCTCCGTCGCGTGTCGGTTGACGACGAACACGGCAGCGCCGTCGTCGGCCCACGTCGCGACGGCGTCGAGAGCCTGGACGTCGCCGAACTGACCCGTCTCGATGGTGGGTCCGTCAACCAGGACCCGCACCACGTCGCCACGTGCGTTGGCGGACGTGAGCGCGAAGGGATGGAAGGTGGTCTGCTTCCACACCGGGCCGCCCGGCTCGGCCATGATCGGCGCGATGACGTTGACCAGCTGCGCCTGGCTTGCCGACCACACTCGGTCGGTGTGGCGCAGGAGCGAGATGAGGAGGTTGCCGACCACGACGGCGTCGGCGACGGAGTAGTTGTCCTCGAGGAGGCGTGGCGCGATGGGCCAGTCGTCGCCCGTCGGCGGCTTGGAGGGGTCCCGGTCGATGTACCAGACGTTCCACTCGTCGAACGAGATGCCTATCTTCTTGTCGGTCTTCCTGGCTGCCGCCACCGCGTCGATGGTGGCTCCCACCTGATCGATGAAGCGATCCATGTCCTCAGCGCTGACCAGGAACTCCTGCAGTCCGGAGTCCTTCTCCCAGTAGTAGGCGTGGGCGGAGATCATGTCGATCTGGTCGTAGGCCTCCGTCAGCACGACGCGCTCCCACTCGCCGAAGGTCTCCATCCCGCGACCCGAGGACCCGCAGGCCACCAACTCGAGGTCCGGATCGATCATGCGCATGGCGCGGGCAGCCTCGGTGGCGATGCGCCCGTATTCGGCGGGGGTCTTGT
Organism: Tessaracoccus flavus; assembly: GCF_001997295.1. NCBI lineage: Bacteria > Bacillati > Actinomycetota > Actinomycetes > Propionibacteriales > Propionibacteriaceae > Tessaracoccus > Tessaracoccus flavus. The sequence goes on along the minus strand of NZ_CP019605.1, from coordinate 2,912,754 downwards.
GACCCATCTGCCAGGGGCCGTCCATCTCGTTGCCCAGGCACCACATCTTCACCCGGTAGGGGTCGTCGGCTCCGTTGGTCCGCCTACGCTCTGCCCAGTCCGACCCGGCGGGCACGTTGCAGTATTCGACGATGTCGAGGGCCTCGAGGACCCCTCGGGTGCCGAGATTGATGGCCATCATGGGTTCGACGCCGGCCTTCTTCGCCCACGCCATGAACTCGTCCGTCCCGACCTCGTTCGGTTCGAGGCTGTGCCAGGCCAGGTCGAGCCGCTTGGGTCGGCTCTCGACCGGTCCGATGCCGTCCTCCCAGCGGTACCCCGAGACGAAGTTGCCGCCCGGGTAGCGCACGGTGGACACACCCATCTCGCGGACCAGATCCAGCACATCCCCGCGGAACCCCTGCTCATCGGCGGTGGGGTGACCCGGTTCGTAGATGCCGGTGTAGACGCAGCGCCCCAAGTGCTCGACGAACGACCCGAAGGTGCGGCGTCGCACCGGGCCCACCGTGAACGCGGGGTCGATTCTCAACGTGGCTTCCATGACACTCCAGTTCGTTGCGTGGCTAAACAAATGGTACAGCGTCACGGGGAGGGTGGTGGGCCACTAGCATCGCAGTACCGCTAGGGGTTTTGATGCCGAGCGGGCGGCCACATCACCCAGGAGGACCGATGTCAGTTGGCGAGCACCGGAGCGCCCCACGCCGTGGCGGCAGTTCATTGAGCGGTGGGGTGATGCTCCTCATCGGGCTCCTGGCAGGGATCGCGTTGGCCGCAGCCGCCGGCGTCTTCCTGCTCGGCATCGGATGGGCGACCCCACTCAAGGCACAGTCGGTCATCAGCGAAAGCCCGACCCCGTCGGCGTCCCCGACGGCGGACCCCACGACGACGAGCTCCGGCGACGTCTCCGAGGCGTGCATCCGCGCGGCGGAGTACAACATCGTCGTCGACCAGGGCGTCGAAGACCTCGCCAGGGGCGCCGAGGAGCAGGACGCGCTCATTCTGCAGGAGACGCTCGACCGCCTCCAGGAGGAACGTGAGAAGGCCGACGGCGCCTCCGAGGAATGCCTCGCGCAGGCCGGCAAGGCCCCGCAGACGGAAGGCTCCGCCTCAGCCGAGCCCAGCCCCAGCCCCAGCCCCACGTCATGACCGACGCACCCGCCCCGCCCGAGGTGGAGCCGCGCCGCGGGTTCATGGCCAAGCTCTGGTACGGCTACGCCCGCGTGACGGTCGCGCTGCGCTGGGTCATCGTCGTCGGATGGGTTGCCGCGGCCACCGCCGCGATGCTGTTCCTGCCGCCCATGCAGGGCACGGCCAACGACATCGAGGCGCTCGGGGCTAACGACTCGAGCTTCGCCGCAGAGCAGCGGTCGCTGGAACTCTTCGGCTTCCCCCTGCTCAGCAGAGCGGCGATCGTGCAGCGCAATCCTGAGGCCCTGCCCCCGCTGGTGCAGGCGGAGGCCGTCATGCGTGGCATCGCCATCAACCAGGGCAAGCACGACACCGAACTCCTGGGTGCCATCCCGGTGCCCAACGCCGAGGGGGCCTTCCCGGAGGCGGCGGAGACGAACACCACCGTCATCACCTACGTTTTCGCTGAGCCCACGCTCAACTTCTTCGAGCAGACCGCGGTGGTCGAGGAGTTCGCGGAGCGGCAGCTCACGGACGCCTCCGACGCCTACGTGGGCGTTACCGGGTCGATCCCGGCGCGCGCGGCGCAGGGGCTGGTGCTGAACTCCTACGTCCACATCGTCGAGGTGGTGACCATCATCGCGGTGCTGACGATCGTGGCGCTGACCTTCGGGTCGCTGGTGGCGCCGGCGCTGACGCTGATCTCCGTGGGGGCAGCGGTCTTCGTCACGCTGGGGGTCTCGGGCTGGGCCGCCACGGTGATGAACGTCTCGATCCCGGCCGACCTCCGGCCGCTGATCGTCGCGCTGCTGCTGGGCATCGTCACCGACTACTGCATCTTCTACTTCGCGGGGCTCCGCACCCGGCTGCGGGAAGGGCACGACCGGCTCGAGGCGGCACGCCTGGCCACGGCCTCCACGACGCCGATCGTCACCGTCGCCGGCGTCACGGTCGCGGCGGGCACAGCCTCGTTGTTGGTGGCAGAGTCCCCGCTGTTCAGTGGGTTCGGTCCCGCGCTCGCGCTCACCGTCCTGACCGGACTGGTCGTCGCGATGACCCTCGTGCCGGCCCTGGTCGCGATCACCGGTCGAGCTGTGTTCTGGCCGCGGACCACTGCGGTGGAGCCAGCGAAGGTGCGCGAGCGGCCGTCCCTCCTGCTGAGGGCGGTGGCGAACCGCGGTTCCGCGTTCGTCATCGTGCTCCTGACCGTGGCCGGCCTGGGCCTTGGCGCCTACCAGGCGCGCCACCTGGACCTCGGCCTCGGGTTCGTCCAGTCCCTCCCGGCTGCCACGAGCGCGCAGCGGGCCGCGGAGGCGGCCAGCGAGGGCTTCGCTCCGGGCATCATCTCCCCGACGGAGATCGTGCTGGAGGCCCCCGGGGTGGGGGAGAAGGCCGACGAGGTCGCCGACTTCGGCGAGGCGCTCAAGTCTCAGCCGGGCGTGGCCGGCGTGATCGGTCCGGGCGACCTCCGCGCCGCCGATGACGTCGGGGCCTTCACGACCGAGTCGGGCGACGCCGTCCGATTCCTCATGGTCCTCGACAGCACACCGCTCGAGTCGACGGCGATCGAAACGCTCGAGCGCGTCCAGGCGGCCCTTCCTCAGCTCGCTGTCGATGCAAACCTCGGTGAGGTCACCACCTACGTCGGCGGGGACACCGCCCTCGCGTCGGGCATCATCGCCGACACCACCAACGACCTGCTCCGGATCGGGTTGGTCGCTCTCGCCGTCAACCTGCTGCTCCTGGTCATCTTCCTGCGGGCGCTGGTGGCGCCCCTGTACCTGCTGGCCTCCAACGTGCTGTCGCTCGTCGCGACACTGGGGCTGGCGGTGCTGTTCTTCCAGGACTTCCTCGGCCAGGACGACCTCACCTTCTACGTCCCCTTCGCTGGGTCGGTGCTTCTGCTGTCGCTGGGCTCGGACTACAACATCTTCGCCGTCGGACACATCTGGCAGGAGGCGCGCACCCGGCCGCTCAAGGAGGCGCTCATGGTCGCCACCCCGGAGTCAACCCGGGCGATCACGTCAGCCGGCCTGGCCCTGGCCGCCAGCTTCGGGCTGCTCGCCCTGGTCCCGCTGGGCCCGTTCCGCGAACTCGGCTTCCTGCTCGGGGTGGGAATCCTCATCGACGTCTTCGTTGTCCGCGCGCTGCTGGTGCCGTCGCTGATCACGCTGGTTGGTCCGGTGAGCAGCTGGCCGTCCGGCATCCTCAAGCGTGAGAGGCGGCGTCGGCGTACCGTCTGATCCCTGAGCTTGTCGAAGGGTAGCGGCCTGGCAGCGTGACGCCGCCCCTGCGCGAGGGCGGTGACAAAGCCTCGGGCCGTAACCCTTCGACAAGCTCAGGGACCGAGATCGACAAGCTCAGGGACCTGTAAGTGTTGGTCTTGGCTGGCCCGGGGCTGGCTGGCAGGGTTTGGGTGTTAGTACCCGGGCCGTGGTGTGACCCGTCAGGGACCTGACCACATGTTCACTGGGTGTGTGTCTTCCTCTCGACTTGTCCGCTGTGGTGTGGGGGCTGGCGCCTGGCCCGGCCCACTTCAATGGCCTGATCAGAAGCTTGTCCAATCGTGACCCATTACAGGTCTGCCTTGTCGTGACTCTTCCCGGGACCAGACGCCAGCTGGCGACGGTATCGAGAAAGGGACACACATCGCCATGACCATCGTTGCAGACATCTATCCCTATGTCGTGGGCGTCGACACCCACGCGCGATCTCACACGTTCGCGATCCTGAGCCGCGGGCGGCTGGTCGACACGCAAACGTTCCCGACCAACCAAGCCGGACTCGCACGGGCGGTCGACTGGATCGGTCGCCGCACCGCAGGCGAGATCAGTGACACCGTGGTCTCGGCCGAAGGGACCTCCAGCTACGGGGCGCAGCTGGCGGGCATGTTGGCCGAGCACGGTTACCGGGTGGTCGAGGCCCCCACCCCCCACCGGGGACGTGACGGGAAAACCGACGCCCTCGATGCGCAGCGCGCCGCCCGCGGCGTGATCGACCTCGAGGACACCGCGTTGCGTGACCACCGCCGTCACGGTGACCTACGTGACGCGATCGCCGCGTTGAGCACGCTGCGTGCGCATTACACCGATCAGCGCACCGCGCTGATCAACATGCTCACCGCTCTGCTGCGGGTCACTGACCTGGGTATCGACGCCCGCGGCCCTCTCACCGCCACCCAGATCACCCAGATCGCCGGCTGGCGGCCCCGCCGCGAACCGGAACCGCTCCACATCCAACGCCAGATCGCCATCGCCCACGCCCGCGACATCGGCGACCTCGACCGTCGTCTGGCGGCCAACAAGAGCCAACTCGCTGACCTGACCGCCCGTCACAGCCCCCAGCTGCTCGACATCTACGGCGTCGGCCCAGTGAGCGCTGCGGTGATCATCGCCGCCTGGTCCCACCCCGGCCGGGTACGGTCCGAGGCGGCGTTCGCGAAACTCGCCGGTGTCTGCCCGATCCCCGCGTCCTCGGGTAACACCACCAGACACCGCCTCAACCGCGGCGGAGACCGACGACTCAACTGGGCACTGCACCAAATCATCACTACCCGCCTGTCCCACGACCCCCGCACGAAGGCCTACGTCGCCAGACGCGAAGCCGAAGGCAAAACCCCCAAAGAAATCCGACGCTGCCTCAAGCGCTACCTCGCCAGACAGATCTACCGAACCCTCACCGCACCACTTGACAACACATAGAAGCGTCGAGATCGACAAGCTCAGGGACCGAGATCGACAAGCTCAGGGACCGAGATCGACAAGCCCAGGGACCGAGACCGACGCTGCTAGTTTCGAGGAATCCGGCGGGGCGATTGCGGGGTGGCTAGGCTCGATGCATGAGTAATGACATCGAATCCACCGTCGCGAAGCATGCAGCCGAACTCGCCAGCCAGCCGGAGGGTGGGTTCCCGGCGCAGGAGCAGGCACCCCCGGGTCTCACCAGCAAGATGGACCCCGTCCCCGACCACGGGGAGGAGAGCTATGAGGGCCACGGGAAGCTACAAGGCCTCCGTGCCCTCATCACCGGCGGCGACTCCGGGATCGGGCGCGCCGTCGCGATCGCGTTCGCGCGGGAGGGCGCCGACGTCGCCATCGCCCATCTGCCCGAGGAACAGTCCGACGCCGACGACACGCTCGAGTTTGTGCGGAAGGAAGGCGTCAAAGGCTTCTCCATCCCAGGCGACCTGCAGGACACCGACACGTGCGCCCGGACCGTCGAGCAGGCGGTCGAGAGCCTCGGCGGACTGGACATCCTCGTCAACAACGCCGCCTACCACTTCACGCGCGGAGACGCGGGCGGGCTCGAAGGCCTGAAGCAGGAGAACGTCTCCAGGGTGCTGCGGCTCAACATCGAGGCGATCCTCTGGCTCACGAAGGCAGCGGTGCCGCACCTGGGCAAGGGGTCGTCGATCATCAACACGAGCTCCATCCAGTCCTTCGAACCATCCGGGCGGCTGCTCGAGTACGCCGCGACGAAGGCCGCGGTCAACAACCTCACGGTCAACCTCGCCGAGGAACTGGGCCCCAAGGGCATCCGGGTCAACGCCGTCGCGCCCGGCCCCATCTGGACACCGCTGCAGCCGGCCACGCGTGACGGCGAGGAGATGAAGAAGTTCGGCGCCGACACGCCGCTGGGACGGGCCGGCCAGCCGGCCGAACTGGCCCCTGCCTACGTGTTCCTGGCCTCGCCGCGCGACGCGAGCTACGTCTCCGGCACCATCATCGGCGTCACCGGCGGCAAGGCTGCCTGGTGAGAAGGTGGGCATGCAGTACACAAAGCTGGGCCGCACCGGCCTGAAGGTTTCCCGACTGGTCCTGGGCACGATGAACTTCGGGCCCGAGACCTCCGAGGAGGACGCGCACGCCATCATGAGCCGCGCCCTCGACGAGGGCATCAACTTCTTCGACACCGCCAACGGGTACGGGGGCAAGGGCCACCGGGGCCGGACTGAGGAAATCATCGGCCGGTGGTTCGACAAGACCGGACGCCGCGACGAGGTGGTGCTCGGCACCAAGGTCTACGGAGGCCTGACCGAGGACGAGAAGCCGAACTTCTCGCGCCTGTCGGCGGTCAACGTCCGCCGATCCGCGATCGGGTCGCTCAAGCGGCTGCGCACCGACCACATCGACCTGTACCAGATGCATCACGTGGACCGCGAGACCCCCTGGGACGAGGTCTGGCAGTCGATGGACCGGCTGGTGGCCGAGGGCGACATCGTCTACGTCGGGTCCTCCAACTTCGCCGGCTGGCACATTGCGGCGGCCACCGAAGCGGCGCGTCGCCGGGGATCGCTCGGGCTGGTCAGCGAACAGTCGCTGTACAACCTCGCCGCCCGCACGGTGGAGCTTGAGGTACTGCCGGCGGCCCGGCACTACGGGCTCGGCGTGATCCCCTGGTCGCCGCTCGGCGGCGGGCTGCTCGGCGGCGTGCTCCGGAAGCTGGATGAGGGGCGCCGCGCGTCGGCCGGGATCGCCAGCCAGGTCGAGGAGAAGCGCGACCAGCTGCAGCAGTGGGAAGACTTCTGCGACGAGCTGGGGGAGAAGCCCGGCGACGTCGCCCTCGCCTGGCTGCTCCACCAGGACGGCGTGACCGGGCCCATCATCGGTCCCCGCACGATGGAACAGCTCGAGTCGGCGCTACACGCCCTGGAGATCTCCCTCGACGACGACGCGCTGCGTCGGCTCGACGAGATCTTCCCCGGGCCGGGCGGCTCCGCGCCGGAGGCCTACGCCTGGTAGCGCAGGGGGTCACTCAACCCGGTGGGAGCCACCCTCGTCGACGCGGGGGTGGCTCCTGGCATCGGAGCTCTCGATGACGCCCTTCTTGAGGGCCGCGGCGGCTTCCTCTTCGCTGGCCTCGTGGTCGTCGTCGTGCTTCTTGCCGAACGGCAGCAGGTGCATGACGACGACGGCGATCGCACCGACGATGAGGCCGAGCAGAGCGGAGAACAGCGTGTTGACGAGCCAGCCGACGAACCCGCCGGCCGCGCTCGCCGCCGCCACCTCGAGCCCGTGGACGAAGTCGTAGATCGGGGTGAAGCCGAGGTCGTTGATACCCACCAGCAGGATGTGGCCACCCACCCACAGCATGGCCGCGATGCCGACGGTGGAGAGCGCCTTCAAGACGATCGGCATGGCCTTGACGAGGCCCTCGCCGAGGCGCTTGGTCGACGGGTTGGTGGCGAGCTTGAGGCCGATGTCGTCCATCTTGACGATGAAGGCGACCGCGCCGTAGACGAGGGCGGTGATGCCGACGGCGACGACCACCAGCGCCGCGGCTCGCAGCCAGAAATCGAGGTCGGTCAGCTCGTTGAGCGAGATGACCATGATCTCGGTCGAGAGGATGAAGTCGGTTGTGATGGCGCCCTTGACCATCTTGTCCTCGTGGGCCCCGCCCTTGACGATCGCGGGGGCCTTCTTGGCCTTGGAGTGGCCGCTGACGATCTCCCAGATCTTCTCCGCCCCCTCGTAGGACAGGTACAGGCCGCCCAACATGAGCAGGGGTGTCAACAGCCACGGGAGGTACTGGCTCATCAACAGGATCGCGGGGAGGATGAACAGGAGCTTGTTCTTCAGCGATCCCTTGGCGATCCGCCAGATCACCGGAAGCTCACGCTGCGGGGTGAAGCCCTGGACGTACCGGGGGGTCACGGCGGCGTCGTCGACAACCACACCGACGGCCTTCGTCGAGGCCTTGGTGGCAGCGGCGGCGATGTCGTCGACGGAGGCTGCGGCGATGCGGGCGATCGCGGCGATGTCGTCCAGTAGTGCGGCAAGTCCGCCAGCCATGGTGGGCCCTTTCTCACGGGGTCGGGTGGAAGACGAGGCTTCCAGGTGACGAGTGTAGGGCCGCAGCGGCGCTCAAGCTGTCCTTAGGGCCTGCGGCTACGCTGGTTGCCGTGAATCGGGAGCGGGTGCCAGACGTCGGTGGATGGTTCCGCACGGCCCGCGACGGTGGGGTCGCGACCCACGGACGCTGGGGAGCGGTCGCGGGACCCTTCGGGCTTGTCTCCACCGACGATGAACTCCGAGCGGCCCTCGATCTGCTGAGCGATGGGCCGACGATGGTGCTGAGCGGGGCAGGGATGTCGACGGGGTCCGGCCTGCCCGACTACCGGGGCCCCGACGCGGTGCCGCGCTCGCCCATGACGTACGACGAGTTCGTCTCCTCCGACCTCAGCCGACGGCGCTACTGGGCGCGCAGCACGGTCGGGTGGCGGTGGTTCCGCCAAGCCGAGCCCGGGGTGACGCACGTGGCGCTTGCGGAGCTCGGAGGGATGCTCGACGTCGTCGGGGTGGTGACGCAGAACGTCGACGGCCTGCACACTCGGGCGGGGTCGGCGCCGGTCGTCGATCTGCACGGAAGCCTCGACAGGGTCGTCTGCCTCTCATGCGGGGCGGTGACCGGCCGCGAGCGCCTTCAGGAGGAGTTGCTGGCGCTCAATCCGAGGTTCGCCGCGCAGTTAGACGACCTGGCGGAGGAGGCCCGGAGCGCGCCCGACGGCGACGCGGAGGTGGATCGGACGGAGACGTTCCGCTACCCGGACTGCGAGGTCTGCGGGGGAGTGCTGAAGCCGGACGTGGTGTTCTTCGGCGAGAATGTGGCCCGTGACGTCGTGGCCCGGGCCAATGATCTCTTCGAGCGGGCCGGCTCGCTGCTGGTGGTGGGCACGAGTTTGACGGTGATGAGCGGCCTTCGCTTCGTGCGCCGCGCGGCCAAGGACGGCAAGCCAGTCGTCATCGTCGGCGACGGCGCCACCCGCGGCGACGAGCTGGCCACGATGCGGCTGCACGGTCGCCTGGAGAACGTCCTCCCGCGCTGGGTCGACTGGCTCCGCGAGCTCGCTCCCTGAGCTTGTCCTTCCGTGTTCCCTGAGCTTGTCCTTCCGTGTTCCCTGAGCTTGTCGCCCCTGGTCCCTGAGCTTGTCCTTCCGTGTTCCCTGAGCTTGTCGTTCCGTGTTCCCTGAGCTTGTCGAAGGGTTACGGCCGTGTGTGTGGTCGCCGCCCTTGTGGTCGGGGGCGGCGGTAGGTGGCGAGGTCGTTACCCTTCGACGGACGCTCGTGTCGAGATGCACTGCAGTTTGTACGACTTCCCGCGTACCAGTTTGTGAATCGGGGTGCTGGCCCGCGATTCGTACAAAGTAGGGCGGCCGCCCTCAGCGGCTGACGCCTGTGACCGAGTGTTCAGTGCGCGCTGTATAGTTCAGTCCATGCTGACTATTGCTTCGCGTCTCGACGTGATGAACCGCCTGGGTCGTGCACTGGCCGACCCCACTCGATCCCGGATCATCTTGACCCTGCTCGACCATCCCGCTTACCCGGCGGAACTGGCCCGAGATCTGGACCTCACACGCCCGAACGTGTCCAACCACCTGGCATGCCTGCGCGATTGCGGGATCGTCGTCTCCGAGCCCGAGGGTCGTCGGACACGATATGAGATCGCCGATTCGCACCTGGCGCAGGCGCTGACGGCACTGGTCGATGCCACCCTGGCAGTGGACGAAGACGCCCCGTGCATCGATCCCGCCTGCTCGCTTCCCGGATGCGACGCAGCTGGGGAGGGCGCATGATCCTCACCTCGGTCTTGCAGGCGATGGGCCTGTTCGCAGCAACCAACATCGACGACATCATCGTGCTCTCCCTCTTCTTCGCGCGAGGGGCAGGCCAGCGCGGCACTACCGCCCGCATTCTGGCCGGCCAGTACCTCGGATTCGCCGGCATCCTCGGTGCCGCGGTCCTGGTGACCATCGGTGCCGGAGCATTCCTGCCCTCGGCAGCCATCCCGTACTTCGGTCTCATCCCTCTGGGCCTCGGCCTCTGGGCCGCGTGGCAGGCCTGGCGCGGAGACGATGACGACGATGACGACGAGGCCAAGGTTGCCGGCAAGAAGGTCGGCGTGTGGACAGTCGCAGGCGTCACCCTTGCCAACGGCGGCGACAACATCGGCGTCTACACCCCTGTCTTCCTCAGCGTGGAACCTCTCGCAGTAGTCGCCTACTGCATCGTCTTCCTCGCGCTCGTCGCGGTCCTGGTGGCCCTGGCAAAGTTCGTCGCCACCCGCCCCCCGATCGCCGAAGTGCTCGAACGCTGGGAGCACATCCTCTTCCCCATCGTTCTCATCGGCCTCGGCATCGTGATCCTCGTCAGCGGCGGAGCCTTCGGACTCTGACGTAGCGGCAGCGATCCAAACGGCCCCGACCGGGCGCACCCCTCTCGGTTCAGACCGCGACACCTACCTGCAGCCAGTCCTGCGTGCCACATGGTGCAGAGCCATGGGCATCCGCGAACTCTGGAACGCGCTTCGGTCCAGTCTCCAAAGCCGAGAGATGATCGACGCAGCAGACGCACTGGCCGCCAGACAGTGGATCAAGCGGAGACTCGCGACCGCGAATTGTTGATGGTCGTCGCCGCGTCATACTCGGATCCGCGCACCCACGAACTACCCGCGGCCAAACCCGTGTAACGGTCGATTGACGCCCACTGCCGACATTCCTCGATCACCGGGCAACCCGAGCACAAACGCATGGCCGGCTCCGCCGCGCTAGCAGCCTCAGCCCCATCCCGCGCAAAACGGTGGGCCACCTCTGCCGCTGTCCAAGCATTGCCAGGGACTGCACAGTGGCCGAACAAGGCCAAGACTCCGGCAAGGTCAGCGGCCGTGCGTCGTCGATAGTCACGCATGACTTGCTGCGCACGCCACCGTTCACGATTGGCCCGGAGCCTCCGTCGCGGACTCATGTACTGAACTCTCGATGAGAAACCATGCCCAAAGTGTCGCTGACAACGGACGATGCCCCCAACTTTGTGATCTATATTATATAGAGGCCCGTTTATACAAAGTAGAGCGCATCTCGACAGCTCGCTCGTTCCTCGCGAGCTGCTCAGGGACCAATCCAGTTCCCTGAGCTTGTCGCCCCTGGTCCCTGAGCTTGTCGAAGGGTTACGGCCGTGTGTGTGGTCGCCGCCCATGTGGTCGGGGGCGGCGGTAGGTAGCGAGGTCGTCACCCTTCGACGGACGTTCCTCGCGCAGAGCGCTCGTCACTGCTCAGGGACCAATCCAGTTCCCTGAGCTTGTCGAAGGGTTACGGCCGTGTGTGTGGTCGCCGCCCTGTGGTCGGGGGCGGCGGTGGAGGACGAGGTAGTTACCCTTCGACGGACGGGCTGCTCGCTGCGCTCGCTGGCCCTGACCAGGGACCACCCTTCGGCGGACGTTCCTCACGCAGAGCGCTCGTCACTGCTCAGGGACCGATCCGGGGTCGGACCCGCCACCCTGACGTGCACAGTTGCGCGGACTTGGCCCGGCTCAGGTCTATCGTGTACTCGGTCGCCGCACAGTGGTGGCGCGAGTCACTAGGAGGTGATGATGCCCCCCAGAGTCAAGCGGCCCCCGCTGCCGGAGGTGGGCGAGCCCCTCGTGCAGACCCGGGACCTCAGCAAGATCTTCCGTGTAGGCGACTCCCGCGTCGTCGCCCTCAACCGGGTCAACCTCACGATTCCTCGGGTAGCTTCACCGCCGTCGTCGGCACGTCGGGGTCCGGGAAGTCGACCCTGCTGAACATGCTCGGCGGCCTCGAGAAGCCGACCGCTGGCGAGGTCTTTGTGGCCGGCCAGCCGCTGCACAGGTTCACCCAGTCCGAGCTGGTCACCTACCGGCGCGAGCAGGTGGGTTTCATTTTTCAGTCCTTCAACCTGCTTCCCCAGCTCACGGCGCTGGACAACGTGGCGCTGCCGCTGAGCTTCCGGGGGGTGGCCAAGCACGCGCGCCAGGCCCGCGCCCGCGCCGTGCTCGCTCAACTCGGCCTCGCCAAACATATGCACCACAAGCCCGGTCAACTATCCGGCGGTCAGCAGCAGCGCGTGGGCATCGCCCGGGCGCTGGCCGTCCAGCCCACGCTGGTGTTCGCCGACGAGCCAACCGGGAATCTGGATTCCCGAACGTCCGAGGAAACCCTCAACCTTTTCCGAGCAGTCATCCGGCGCTTCCAGACGACGTGGATCATGGTCACCCACGACCACCACCTCG